>CALVXH010000033.1 GCA_944368945.1 uncultured Bacilli bacterium | reverse complement strand
CAACCAGTAAGGTTGAAACAAGAAATCAATCTAATTTTTGTAATTATTTATAAGAATTTATAAATTTGATATAACGGTGGTATAGGTATATACTTTCCCTAAGAAAACTTTTTTATATATGAACCTAGATGTTAAAAATAAAATTAAAAAATTAGAAGCTAATAAGAATAAGTTATTATGCTTTTTAGTATTGGGATTAATAATCCTTGTTATTGGATTATTATTTTTACCTATTTGTCTAGTCACATATAGAAGAGTTACGACATTTGCATACAGTTCTTTTGAAGCAATACTATTTTATTTATGCACAACTATTGGACTCATATTAAGTATAGTTTCTTTAGCTTTGTTTTTAAAAGTATCATCAAATATTAAAAAGTTAAAAAAGACAATGATTAATTTTAATGAGGTGAGTGATGGAGATTAAACTAAAAAATATAACTAAGAAGTTTTTAGGAAATCCTAAAAAGAACATACCTGATACAGTTGCTGTTAGTGATTTAAGCATTGATGTTAAAGATGGCGAACTTCTTGGACTTTTAGGTCCTAGTGGATGTGGAAAATCAACAACTCTTTATATGATTTCTGGCTTAAAAAATCCAACTAGTGGGGAAATATTTTTTGGCGAAGAAAATGTTACTGAGTTAATTCCTGAAAAAAGAGGTATAGGCTTAGTTTTCCAAAATTACGCTCTTTATCCTCATATGACTGTATGTAATAATGTCAAGTTTCCTCTAACTAATTTAAAGGTAATTTTGCCTTTAAAGGCCGCAAAACTCGAAGAAAATTCTATTTTAATTAATTTATTAACAAATAGATATCAAGAAATATTAGATGTTATTTTATCTTCAACTTATAAAAATAAAATTTCTAAAGAGATAAGTATACGTAAGCTTGTATATAATTTTCATATTGCAACTTCATTAGCTAGTAAGATATTTAGTATCTATCTAAAAAATGTTAATAATTTCAATAATGGAAGATTAGATCTAATCAAAAATTTAAAAGAGAAAAATAAAAAGTTAGTTGATAAATATCATTCTAAAGGCATCAAGTTAAATGATAAATTTGAATATCTAGATAATAATAATCAACCTATTAAAGTTAAAAGAAAATTAACTAAAAATGAGATAGATGTTCTTGTTCAAGAAGTGGCTAGACTAGTTCAAATAGATGAATTATTAAATCGTAGACC
The DNA here is from genome assembly GCA_944368945.1 of uncultured Bacilli bacterium. Classification (GTDB taxonomy): domain Bacteria; phylum Bacillota_I; class Bacilli_A; order RFN20; family CAG-826; genus Onthovivens. Next base: position 15,490 of record CALVXH010000033.1, on the reverse strand, counting down.
AAGTGAACTTAGTGGTGGTCAACAACAAAGAGTTGCTATTGCTAGAGCTTTAATCAAAAAACCTAAAGTTTTACTTTTAGATGAACCACTTAGTAATCTCGATGCTAGACTTAGAATTCAAACTCGTGAAGAAATTAAGCGTATTCAAAAGGAAACTGGAATTACTACAATTTTTGTTACGCATGATCAAGAAGAAGCGATGTCGATTTGTGATGATATTGTAGTTATGAAAGATGGTGTTAAAATGCAACAAGGTCATCCACAAGATGTTTATAATAATCCAGATAATTTATTTGTTGCTAAATTTTTAGGAACTCCTCCAATTAATGTTTTTAAGGGATACATTGAAAATAATTCTTTATATATTGGAGAGGAGAAGATTTTAACAAATATTAATTTATTACATAACGAAGATGTTTTTGTTGGTATTAGACCAGAAGGATTTGTTTTAGATAACAAGGAAGGTTTAATTACTTTAAATGTAAAACAAATTTTAACTATGGGTAGAGATATGACTTTAATTTGTCAAAATTCAAATTTTATTGGCCAAGATATTAAAATTATTATCGATAGTGATACTAAAATTAATTTAGGAATAAATAAATTTGGTATAAAACTAAGTAAACTATATATTTTTGATAGCGCAAGTGAAAAGCGAATTAATTTTTAAAAAGGAAGTAAATATGAAAAATAAACACAAAATTCTATCAATTGTTACTTTATCAATTTTTGGCGCAATGCTTTGCGCTTGTAATTTTGAATCAAAAACTAGCGATAATAGTTTATTCGTAAGAAAAACAAGTGGGTTTAACAGTATTTTTTATGTAGGAGAGCCTATTTCTTACGATGGAATAAAAGTTGTCGATAGCAATAACGAAGAAGTTAGTGACTATACTTTTAGTATCGAGGAAGGTACTATTTTAGGCTATGAAAGTGATAAATTAACTATAGAAGTTTCAAAACCTGGCTATGAAAAAGCGTCTTTTAATGTGACAGTTTTACGAGAAGGTTATCCTTATGAAGGTACAATCGACATTTATTCTATTAATGATTTTCATGGTGCATTTTCTTATAGTGAAGATGACGAACAAACTGGCTTTTCTAGAATCGCAACTTATTTATTAAATAAAAAAGAAGAAAATCCATTTACTGTTATTGTCTCAGCTGGAGATATGTGGCAAGGTGGAATTGAGTCAAATAAAACTAAAGGAAAAATAGTTAATGAAGCAATGAATATTGCAACATTTGATGCTATGACTTTAGGAAATCACGAATTTGATTGGGGTGAAGAAGTTATTAAAGAGAATGCTTCACTTGCTGAATTTCCATACTTAGGAAGCAATTTAACTTATTCATCTAATGATGAAAGACCTTCTTATTTAAAAGGTTCAACTATTGTAAATAGAGGAGAAGTTAAAATTGGTATAATTGGTTCACTTGCTAGTGATCTTGGTAGTGATATTACTGCTTCCATTTCTAAAAATTTTCATTTTAATGATCCGAATGATTACATAATTGAAGAATCTAATAAATTAAAAGAAGAAGGATGCGATTTAATATTTTTAGTTGCTCATGATTCTGGATTCTATGATTATGGTACTGATAGAGATTTTAAATTTTACAATATAACTAGTGGCGATTATGTTGATGGTATCTTTTTAGGACATGATCACTTTGAAAAATCTGGTTCAATTAATGAAGTTCCTTATCTTGAAGGAGGGAAAAATGGCAACTATATTTCCCACATGTCATTTAGCTTTACTCTTGATAAAGATAAAAACTTTTCCTTTGGCAATAGTAGATCATATGAAACAATTTTAACTCAAGGTATTGAATTTAATACCCCTAATACCCTAGTAGATAATTTAACTACTAAATACAAAGAAGTTATTGGTGATGTTAATAGAGTTATTTGTCCATTTAATGAATATAAGAGCAAAGATGATTTATTAAATATTGCTTGTAAAGCAATTATTAGTTATATAAATAATCATAAAGATTTATATGGTATAGAAGTGACAGTAGGTGTACATAATACTGGCGGAGTTAGAGATTCAGCTCAAAGAGGAGACTTTACATATAGTGATTTAATTAGAGTTTTCCCATTTTCTAATACACTAGTTTTATTTAATGTAACTCCAGAAGAATATTATGAGGTGATTGATTCAAATTATTCAGTTATTAAAGAAGCGCCTACATTTACTAATGGAGTAGCTACTATTGGTACGATAAACTATGTTGCAGAATATTATGGAACTAATTTCACTGATACAGGTATTTTAATTCAAGATGTTATTGAAGAGTATTTAAGCGAAAATTATTAATAATATATAAAATATAAAGTATGCAATTATTTTACTAATGTTTAATATTTTATTAAGATTTGTAAAAAATGATGAAATCGATACTACGATTAGATATAATTACAAATATATTTTGTTTAAGGAGTGAATAGTGTTAAATAGACATATCAATTTACCTACATTAACAACAAGGACTGCGGCAGCGCTAGTTGATTTTGTAATTTTTGTTGGTTTATTTTTACTTGCTAGTTTTGTTCTTTTTGATCCTATTTTTACCCCATCAGATGATCATAGTAGTTTTTATTATAAAAACCTCTTATTAAAAAATGAAACCCTTGTAAATTCTGGATTATTTGTTAAGAATTCTGATAATTATTATACGCAGCTTAATAATGGAAGCATTGACGAATATAAAGAAATTATTGAGAAGTATTATTTGACTGATACCTATTTTGATAGTGAATGGTATATAGAAAATGGCGGAAGTAGATCACCTTTAACAATTGAAGAATATAACTCAAAAATTCTATTAATTGGAAATGATGACTCTTTATTTGAATATGCTACAGTTGATGGAACGATTGATAAATCATTAATTGGAGTATACGATAAAAGCCTTTATATTGATGAAAATAAAGAAAAAGGACTTAGTGAAGATGGAAAAGCTTCATTACTAAATTTTTATATTACTACTTATAAAGGATGTTTTTCTGATTTATTTAATGATAAATTTTATTTAGATGCTTATAACAATGTTAATAATGCTGGAACTTATCAAGTAGTGGTATCAATGGTTTTTGCTAGTGTAATTCCTTATTTAATTGTTCCTTTATTAAATAAAAAGCATTTTACCGCGGGTAGAGCTATTTTTAAGATTGGAATTTCCAATCATAATGGTTTTGAAATTAAATTTTACCAATTAATAATTAGAGGTTTACCTCCTATTGTTCTTTCTTTATTACCATTATTAATTAATGATTTATTTGCTTTAATGCCTATTTATGGTGGATATATTTTTATTAGTATCGTAACTACGATAATTTTAAAAGATAAAACATCTTTGCCAGATTTAATATCTTTTACTAGACTTGTAGATTTAAAATCATCATCAATTTATAAAGATGAATTAGATATGGTGCGTAACGAAGATGAGTATGAATGATAAGAGTATAGAAATTAGAGATATTGTTTACGCCCCTCTTGTAAGAAGAGTTTTTTCGTTTATTATTGATATTATTTTCTTTGCTTTATTGTTTTTAGCAACTTTTCTTCCAGCTACTGAAGGCCTATTTGATTATGGATTTAATACAATGGGTGTATTAAATGAAACAATGAGGCTTCAAGTTAAAAGCGGACTTTTTATTGACAGAAGTGTTAATCAGGATGCAACTTCTGTCACTAATATTAGCTCATTAGAACTTACTAATGAAAATGGATATTTTACTTTTGAAGGCTATGAAACTTATATTAAAGCTATATATTATTTTTATTTTTTAAGTGATTTTTCTAATGAAGTTACTTCATTTTATTTTGATACAAACCCAACATTAACGGAAAAGAATAAGTGGTTTAATGAAAATGTCTTATTAATTGGCTGGGATAAAGATTTTGATGTATTTTATTATGAAAATAATGATATTTATTCAGCTCCTATAAATTTAAGTGAAGACAATCAAATTTTAAGTTTAAATGTTAAAGTTAAAAATGATATTATTTTTAATGGAATTAGTTATCATAGAAATGGTGATAATTTAGAAAATAATCAAGAGTATATTGTTAATGTATTAAAAATTTTTACTGACACAGATAACTTAAATGGTACATATCATATTGCATGTAACAATTTAGCGAGAACTTCTAGTTATAGTAGTTTATATAAATCCTTAGAGCGTATATCCAGATATGAAGCTTATATTTCTATAGCGATAGGGGCTACAGTTTACTTTTTAATTATTCCATTATTTTTTAAAAATGGTGAAACTTTAGGAATGAAAATGACAGGTATAGGCTTAGTTAACACTCTTGGATATCAAATTGCAAAAAAGCAGGTTTTTGCAAAGTATTTGTTTATTTCTATAGAGATTTATATTGGTTTTTTCACGATGTTTCTTTTCTATTTGGTGGACTATTTGTTAATAGTATTTACTAAAAAACATAGGTCTATCAGTGATTATATAAGTGCTTCTTTAATGATTGACACTAAAAATAGTGTATGGTTCCTCGATAAGAAGACTGAGGACATGTTGACTAAACAAGTCACTGAAAATTTAAGAAGTGCCGGTGTACTCGATAGAAAAGAATTATAAAATTGTTTAAAATTGTGATACTCAATATGGTATTATAATTAGACAGAGAGGAATTTTATTATGGAAGTCAAAATTGATAAACTCGTAAAAATCTTTGACAGTAAAAAAAGAGGAGGACGAGTTGTCGCTGTTAACAACATGACATTCGATATCCCTGATGGCAAACTTTGCGGTTTATTAGGACCTAGTGGATGTGGTAAATCAACTACACTTTACATGATTGCTGGTTTACATAAGCCTTCTGAAGGTCGTATCTTCTTTGGTAATGAAGATGTTACAAATGTACCTGCAGAAAATAGAGGCATTGGCTTAGTTTTCCAAAACTATGCTTTATATCCTCATTTAAATGTTAGACAAAATATCATGTTCCCACTTGATAATGTTCGTCCTAAGTTAACTTATGATGAAAAGTGTGCTATTGCATTGGAAAACGCTAAGATTGTTAACATTGAAAAATTATTGGACAGAAAGCCAAAGGAACTTAGTGGTGGTCAACAACAACGTGTTGCTATTGCTAGAGCACTTGCAAAAAGACCAAGAGTTCTTTTACTTGATGAACCTTTAAGTAACTTAGACGCACGTTTAAGATTACAAACACGTGAAGAAATTAAACGTATTCAAAAGCAAACTGGTATTACAACTATCTTCGTTACTCACGACCAAGAAGAAGCTATGTCAATTAGTGATTTCATCGTCGTTATGAAAGATGGTATTGTTCAACAAAAAGATGAGCCACAAAAGGTTTATGAAGAACCAGCAAACTTATTTGTTGCAAAATTCTTAGGAACTCCAGCTATCAATACTTTTGATGGTGAGATTAAAGGAGACACTCTTTATATTGCAGGCAATGTTTTAGAGAAGAGTGAAAATCTTAAAAAAGTTCATATTGAAGAACTTGTTTGTCCTCATTGTGGTGCTATTGTTTCTCATAATGCAAAATATTGTAATGTTTGTGGTAGAAACTTATTAATTGGTACAGGAGCAGGAAAATCAAAGAATACTCCTTACTTCCTTAATAAAAAAGTAACTTTACCAGAAGGATTAAGTGAAGATCAACTTAAACTTGCTAAAGAATTAGTTAATTTCTTAGATAAATTTGATAATCAAAATGTCATTGCTATCTACGACAAATGGGCTAATAAATTAAATAGTGAAGCTGATTTAGCTAGTGCAAAAGATGAAATTGCTTTAGTTAGAGCTAAAGAAGCAATTTACAAAATAAATCCTTATGTTAAAGGAAATAAAGATATTATTGAAAAAGCGCTACTCGCTATTGAAAAAACAACAAATCCTTCAACAAAAGAAGGACGTATAGCTTTAGAAAATATTATTAAAGAAGCTAACGATCAAGTTTTATCAAATAAAGAACATAATTTAGTTGAAACTGTAGTATTACCTTCTACTGAAGATAAGAAAGTAGCTAAATTGTTCAATAAAGTTGTTAAATATCTTAATAAGTTCGATGATGAAAAAGTTATTGAACTTGTAAATAAGACATTACCAACTATCACTAAAGAAGAAGAAATGCTTTCTTTGTTTGATGCTATCGAAGTTTTAAGAGCAGAAGAAGAAATAAATCTTATTGAAGCTGAAACAGATTACGCTAAACGTATTATTAAAGAGTCTAAAGAAATGCTTAAAGATGTTACACATGCTTCTTCAAAGGCTGGTTTAGCAGATGTAAAAGCTATTGTTAAAAGAACTTTAAATGGTGTCAGATTAAAAGAATATGCTGATAAAATTAATTCCTTATTCAGCGATAGTGATTGGGAAGCAACTTCTAAGATTAAGAAAGCTCAACTTGATATGATTTTTGGAATTGATGACATTTCACGTCCAGAGTCTCAAGAAACAATTAATAAAATTATTACCTCATTAGAGCACCGTTTAAATCCAATGAGAAAATGTAAAATTGGTATTAGAGCCGAATCATTTGATTTAGATGACAACGGACCTATTGAAGTTAAAGTTGAAAATATCGAACACATCGGTAGAGATATTTCTGTTGTTGGTGAAATTAATGGCACCAAAGAACCTATTAAAATTATCGTTTCTAGTGAACTTGCTAAAAAGTGTGCTGGTAAAGAAATCTTACGCTTTAAAGCAAAAAGAATTTATGTCTTTGAAGAGACTGGTGAAAGAATCTTATAGTTTGAGGATGGCTTAAGTTATGTTTAAGAAAACTAATAATGAAGTTGAAATGACAGAACCTAAGACATCAATTGGTCGTTTTTTCCATTCTTTATATTTAAGAATGAGACATCGTGGTCATGATGAATCATATTACTATAATGAAGATGGATCTCCAAAGTTTGATGTAAATCGACCTCTTGAATCTAAGAAACGTTCATTTTATATGAATCAAAACTTACTTGCTTTTTTAGTTTTGATTCCTGCATTTATTCTTATCGTTCTTTTCATGATTTATCCTATCATTAACAGCTTTGTTATTGCTTTTACTGAAGGATTTACATGGGTTGATGGTGGCGGATCATTTGCTATAAGTAATATTATTTTAGGAAATAGCCAAGTCTGTGAAGACATGAGTGCTGTTGGTGGAAGTGGTATTGTTTGTACTGATGCTCCTTATCCTTCAAATTTTGGATTTGGTAACTTTGTATATCTATTTAGTGATACTACCTATTCAATTAGCCTATTTGGGCAAACTATTCCTACATCTTTATTCATAAAGAGTATGTGGAATACATTTGAACTTGTTATATTTGAAGTTCCATTAACTATTATCATTTCGTTATTAATTGCTTACTTTATTCATTCAATTAAATGGTTTAAAGGATTCTTCCAAATCGTATTTTTCTTACCTTATGTTACTAATACGATTGCTTTAGGTATGGTTTTTAACTTACTTTTCTCAAGCTATACAAACGGATCTATTGGCGGAGGATTTATAAATATTATATTTGGTAGCAATCAACAATGGATTACAGAAGGTGCTCCAAGATGGGCTCAAGGATTTGTTATTGTTGCATATAGTATATGGAGTGGATTAGCATTTAAGATTCTCGTCTTCTTAAGTGGATTGTCTACAATTGATAAGCAATATTATGATGCTGCTAGAGTAGATGGTGCTAATGCAGTAACTATCTTTAGAAGAATTACATTGCCATTACTCTCGCCACAAATTCTTTATATTACAATTACATCATTTATCGGTGCATTCAAGATGTATACAAACGTAAGATCTGTTTACATCAGCCAAAATACATACTTCTTTGGAGGTCAACAAGGTGTTGAATGGATTACCGTTGTTGGTTATCTTTATAGAGATATGAAGCAAACCAATCCAACCCATCCAGGTTATGCAGCTGCAGGAAGTATTGTCTTACTTGTCGTTATCCTTTTAATTACTGTTGCTCAATTTGCAGTCAGTAAGAAGAGAGTTCACTATTAGGAGGAAAATTATGGCTAAAGCGATTAAATCTAATGAAGAATTACAAGCTTACTTAGAAAGTGGCTATAAAAAGTTAGAAACTAGTAGAGAACATCTTCAATATGGAAGTCAAGTTAATGCTGAAGGCTTTAGTGTTGGTAAGAGCCACAAAACTGCTAAAGTTATTGCACAAGTATTAATGTATGCTTTCTTAATTGTCTTTGCTTTATTTATTATCATTCCATTTATATTTATGATTTCTACATCATTTATATCGAATGCAACATATGAAGCAAATAAATCAAGTAATACAATTTCTTTATTGCCAATTCCATTTACTTGGCAAAACTATATCGATGTCTTTGGAAAAACTTATATTGATAACCTTGGACAAGTCCAAGAAAAAGCAAGTTTCTTCCAATATTTCTTAAATACTCTCATTTCTGCTGGTGGATCAATGATTGTCACTGTTGTTACTAGTGTTCTTGCAGCATTTGCATTTGCTAGATTAAACTTTAAAGGTAAAAATGCTCTTTTCTTAGTAATCCTAGCAACAATGATGATTCCTGGTGAAATGATGATTATTACTAACTACGCTCTCGTTAAGCAATTTAACTGGGAAAATACGTTCTATGCATTAATCCTTGTACATGGTGTTAGTGTTTTCTATATATTCTATTTGCGTCAAACATTCCAACAAATTCCAAACGAATTATATCTAGCAGCAAAAGTTGATGGATATACAGATTGGAAATACTTACTTAGAGTTATGATTCCAATCGGAATGCCAACAATTGTTACAATCATTATTCTTTCACTTATGGGTGGATGGAATAGTTACGTTTGGCCAACACTTGTAGCAAATGGTAAAACACAAAATAGTATTATATTTGGATCAGGTTACGATATTAGACTTGTTTCAAATGGATTAATGTCAATATTCTCTAGCGAATTTAGCGATAACCAACCTGGTAAAATGGCTGGTTCTGTCGTTGTCACATTGCCACTCTTTATATTCTTTATTATCTTCCATAAGTACATTATGAAAGGTGTATCAAGAAGTGGTATTAAGGGCTAATAATGCGTGAGGCATATTAGATATATATTTGTTCTAAAAGGAGGAATACAATGAACAAAAATATTAAGATTGCAGCTATTACTGCCGTTATGGGAGTTATGGCTCTATCAAGCTGTGGTTCACAAGAAGGTGTTATTAATGTTTGGACCGGTTTCGGTACATCAATGACTACAGCATTCGAAAACGTTTTGCAAGATTATAGGGATGCACATCCAGATACAGGATTTAAAATTGTTCACACAGGACAAGGTGGTTATGATAACCTCTTAAGTACAATTTCTGGATCAGTTTCTACTAGAACATATCCACAACTTGCTGTTGCTTATCCTGACCATATGGCACAATATAATGAATCTAGTATCCTTTTCTCGTTAGATAATTATATTAAAGAAGACAATGTTAATTTAGATGATTACTATCAAAACTATTTAAAAGAATGTCAAGAAATTGTTGATGGTCAAACAATGGGTTTACCATTTAACAAATCAACAGAAGTTTTAACAACAAACCAAACATTTGTTGATGTTTTAATTGCTATGACTAAAGGAACAGAAAATGAAATTACTAAAGTTCCAACAACATGGCAAGAAGTTGAAACATTTGGTTTGAAGGCTCTTAATGCTTTATCAAATGTAACTAAATATAAACTTGATACAAACAAGCAACTCGTTGCTGATGGCAAAGGAGCATTTAATGCTGTTCTTGCACAAAATGCTAACGGAGAAGTTAAATGTTATAGTAACAAAGCTTCATTAGAATCAGGCTATTCAATTAAAGTCGATTTAACAAGTGTTAGTAAAAATGATTTCAGAGTTCTTTCATACGACTCACAATCTAACTTCTTTATTACTATTGTTAGACAATGGGATGGCACATACACCGAAATTGTTAATCAAGGCGGAAATGAAGTTGGTGTCATGCGTTATAAATCTGAATCAACAGCTAATGCATTAATGTTCTTCAAGAGACTTTTTGATGAAGGAATTATTGGCATTCCAAGTACTTTTGGTGAAGCAAGCTATACATCAACACCATTTAAAGCATTTAAAACAATTTTCACAATTGGTTCTAGTGCTGGTGTTAGTAACTGTGTTCCTGCAGATAACTTGTTTGAAGTTGAAATTAACCCAATTCCATTTAATGGTGATAAGCCAGAGTGCAAGTATGTTATTTCACAAGGTACTAATTTAGTTATGTTCAAAAACACTGACGAAGCTAGTAGAAAAGAAACATGGAATTTAATGAAAGCTTTAAGCTATGATCCTGTAATGAATGCAACATTTGCTAAATCAAGTGGTTACATCCCAGTTACAAAGAATGCTTATGAAACAGCTTTATATCAAGATTATTTAAAAGACGAAACATTAACAGGTACAGCAAAAACCATGAGAGATGCTATTAATGTTAACTTTGATGACTATTTAGCAGATAACTCAACATGGATACAATTTGTTGACCCAGGATTCGTTGGATCAAGTTCTATTAGAGCTAATGTTGGTTCAATTATGGGTGCTGTTAGAGATCTTGATGCTAAAAAAGTAGATATTGAAGATACTAAAACATACCTTGATTTACTTGAAACATATTATCAATTAGATAAGGGTCATATTCCACAAAATTAATTATTATGAAGTTTAAAGGAATTAGATATTTTTTTGGATTTATTCTTGCTTCAATGTTAGTTGGCTCCACAATTGGTTTAACCAGTTGTGGACCAAAAGAACAAGTTTGTGGTTCTAATGAAGAATATGAAACGCCTATCACTGACGCTTTTAAATTTAATTTAGATGATGTTGTAAGTAATAATAATTTTCTTACTGCAACAACCGGATTAGCAATTAGTGAAGTTAAGGTTATTGCATATACTGATGGTGATACCACTAATTTTTCACTCGTAAATGGAACTGGTGGAGAAAATGATAGATTTAGACTTAGATATGAAGGTATTGATACACCTGAATCTACTGGCGAAATTGATCCTTGGGGATTAAAAGCATCTTTATTCACCAAAACTAAATTAAAGAGTGCAACTTCAATTGTAGTTGTTAATGATCTTGTTCAATTTGAAAAATATGATTCTTCTGGTGGAAGATATATGGGTTTTGTTTGGTATAAAACTGAAACTAGTGATTACCGTTTATTAAACCTTGAAATAGTTGAACAAGGATATTCTTTGAACTATTTGCAACAAAGTAGTGCACTTTTACCTGGATATTTTGAAGCTTTTAAAGAAGCTGGTGAGGCTGCTAAAAAAGCTAATAGAAGAGTCAATGGTGAAGCTGATTGCGATTATGATGATAGTGGTGAAGTAGTTGAAACTACCATTGCAAATGCAAAAGAAAACTTTGACACTTTAGGTGTTGACTATAATACAAGTTCAGGTGGTAAGAAATTACGTATTACTGCAATTATCACTGGAGTAGCTGGATATAATTTCTATTGTAGAGATTTAGTTAAAGAAGATACTGATGAAACTTTTTCCGGCATTTACGCATTTACTCAATACAAATCAATAGATTTAAAACCTGGTTATATTGTTAAATTCTATTGTAAGATTACAAAATATAGTGGAAATTACCAATTAACTGATATTGAGACAAGTACAATTGCATCTAGATACGCTTTCGAATATGTTGCAAAAACTAAGGAAGAAGTCGAAAAATTAGGCTATGAGTACGATATTGATGCGTACAAAATCCCAGACACAAGTATTACAAAATATAGTGATTTTGAAAAATATACTGGAAATTATGTTGAAATACCATTAACAGTTCATGGTGATAGAAATAATCCAGATGCACCATATTATGAAAGTACAACAACTAGTGGTGGACAAGTATTTACAATTTTAACTTATTATGGAGACATGTCTTTGAATATTAGATGTGAATCTCATTCATTCTTCAGCGATGCTGAAACAATTTCAATTGTATTTGAAGTTGGAAAAACTTATTCGATAAAAGCATTCGTTGGATGTTATCAATATGACGAAGATTCTGAGATTGAATATCAATTATCTTTGCCAAGTTTTAGAGATGGATATCAAAACTATATCCAAGAAGTAACTGAATAAAACAACATATTTGCATAGGAGGAAAAAAAGCAATATGAAAAGAACAAAATTATTATCAGTTTTTGCCTTCTCAGCTTTAACATTTGGAATGTTAACAAGCTGTGGTGGTGCAAAGGAAACAATGACTGATAAAGAAATCGTTGATGCTGTCATGAAGGATTCTTCAATTCTTTTAGATAATAAAACTAATCCAATGAGACCTACAACATATCCAATGGCATATAATGAATTAACAGCTTTAACAGGTGGATATTTAAAGGCAACAACTTCATTTACATATTTAAGTGATGCAAATCTTGAACATAAAGTTTCAATTAGTTGGAAATATGAAGCTGCTCAATGGAAAGCAACTGAATATGAAACATACACAGAATTAAGACCTGTAACTAATGATATCGCATTCAATGGCACAGGCGATTTTACTGTAACTGGAACAGCTACATATAATGGTGCAACTTCAACTGCATCATATTTAATCCATGTAGTTAACGATAAAAACTATGTTACTATTAAAGATATGCCAACAGAAGGCGATGTTGCAGTTCAAGGATATGTTACTGGTATTATCAAAGACACAGATGGAAAAGGCTCACCATATGGAGTTTATGTCCAAGATGGTGAATATGCTTTAATGATTTATAAACCATCTAAATCTGTTACTGATACTTTAAAGGTTGGTGATGCAGTTGAAGTTTTAGGTGAAGCTAGCTCATACAATAATGTTAAACAAATTACTGGTAGCGGAGCAGTTATTACAAAACTTAGCGAAGGAGAAATTAGAGAAAACATTGCTGAACCTGTAATTGCAGAATTAGAAGATGCTGATGTTTTAAGTGATAAGACCCACGCAGCTACAATGTATAAAATGACAGGTGCTAAAGTTATTTCATGTTCTATAGATGCTAATGAATATAACGGAAAAGTCACAGAAAAGGCATATGTAACAGCAGTTGTTCGTTACAAAGGACAAGATATTACTATTTCAAGTGATAGATATAATGCTGATTATGATGATAAACAAAAATTCTATGATACATTAAAAGAAATCATGAATTCAAATGGTACAAAGACATTAGACTATACTGGACCTATAGGAACTGTTAATGTATATAATGGCAAAGAAAACGGAAATACAGTCGAAAAGAAAATCCCTGGATTCACTTTCATCGATTCTTCATTCGCTAAAGTAAATAATAATGCTTATGTACCTGTTTCTAGTGTTAGTGTTACAGGTGAAAAAGATGCTATTAGAGTTGGTGAAACAACACAATTAAAAGCAAATGTTATTGATCTTGATAGTGAAGAAGTTACTTGGACATCAAGTGATACAGCAAAAGCTACAGTTGATAATACAGGTAAAGTTACTGGTATTGCTGCTGGTAAAGCAACAATCACAGCTACAAGTAAAGCAAATGCTGAAATTAAAGGAACATATACAATTAGCGTTGCTGAAAAAATGACTTTAGCTGATGTTTATACAAAGAAAGTTGGCAGTTTAGTTGAATTTGATGCAATTTATACTGGCGATTATAAAGGCGATAGCCAAAATTCTGGATTCTTTGTTGGCGATGGCGATTATGGTATGTATCTCTATAGAGCAGATTCTAGTAAGATTGAAGGATTAAAAGTTGGTGACCATGTTAATGTTTTAGGTGAAGTCGACATTTATAATGGTGGTTTCCAAATTGCTGATGCTGATGTTAAGAAACTTGAAACATCAAGTGCTGTAACTCCAACAACGTTAGAATTAAAAGATAATTTAACTGGCGTTGATGGAAAAGATACAGGACGTAAGGTTTCTGTTACTGGTACACTTAAAGGCGAACCTCAATTAGACAGCTATGACAATGTTACACTTACTATTACTTTAACTGATAAATCAGAAGTTAATTTAAAAGCTGATAGTAGATATGTTCCAGGATATCAATTAGAAGCATTAAAAGCTCTTAAAGCTGATTCTACTGTTACTGTCAATGGATTTGTTACATTTAATGTCTCTAAATCTGAAACATTACCAACTGATGCAAAAGGATTACAAATTGTTGCATTATCAGTTCCAGGAAATGAAGAAGAAATTTCTGCTACTACAACTTTAACTGGAGATACATTATTCCCAAACAATGATGGAAAGAGCTATGCAGATTTTGATGGTGATCATAAAGTTAATGGTGTAACTTATACAACATCAAACTTAATGAAAGATAATTGGTTAAATTCCGGAAAAGATAGTGAAGGTAACGGTAGAGGTGTATACCAATTTAAAGCTGGTACTGGTAAATTAACATCTAAAGAGGATGTTACAATTAAAAAATTAAAGATTGTTGCTACAGCAAATCCAAGCAATGGCTATTTAGCAAATTTATCTGTTAAGGTTGGTGACACTGCTATCGCAATGCCAAGTGTTGCTGATGTTAATGAAACTGGTGTTGCTTCTGGATATACTACTACAAAAGGTGATGAATTTTATAATTATACTGTAGAAGTAAATCTTGATGCAGCTGTTACTGGCGCATTAACGATTACAAACGACCAAAAATCTGAAGCAGGTAAAAATATTACTTATTACGTAGTTTCTATTGAATTCTCTGCAGAATAATTAATTAGTATTACTTAAATAGGCAGATGGTTTCATCTGCCTATTTTTTCCTATTATTTATGTATAAAATTGGTGTTATAGGCAGTGGAGTAATTGCTAAAAAAGTCACTAAAATACTAAAGAGTTGCGGAGATTTTAAAATAACCGCTATTTTTTCGCGTAACAAAAAAAGTGCTAATAAACTAGCTAAAAAATTTGATGCAAAGGTATTTAGCAATATAGATGAGTTTATTAAAAATAAAGAGTTATACGATTTAGTTTATATTGCTACACCTCATGCTTCTCATTTTGAATACATAAAAATTTGTTTAGAAAATAGAATCCCTTCATTAGTTGAAAAACCAATCATTATTAACGTAAAAGAAATTAATGAAGTTATATTAATGAAAGAAAAATATGATACCTATGTTGGTGAAGCTATGTGGACTCTTCATAGTGATATTTTTAATTCATTAAAAGAATTAGTTTTTAATAATAATTTAGGTAAACTACAAGAAGCAGAATTTGACTTTTCAGTATATAAACCAAAAATTTTTAAAAATGACCGCATCTTTGACATCAAAAGAGGTGGAGGAGCATTACTTGATATAGGTATATATTTAATTACAATTGCTTATTTTTTATTTAAATCACCTTTAAGTATTTCTATAAAAACTAAATTTTATAGAAATGTAGATTTAGTTGATCAAATTATATTTAACTATAGCGACTTTATAATTAATATGAATTGTTCGATTAATAAA
>CALVXH010000032.1 GCA_944368945.1 uncultured Bacilli bacterium | reverse complement strand
TTACTCCGAGTAAAGTTATCTTACCAGAAGTTGAAGATATTAAAGATAAATTCAAGGCTAATAACTATAAGAGATTTGAATATGGTAGTGATGGTGTAACATCTAATGCTACTGATATATATAATCCAAATTATTACTATAATGTCTCTACAAGATCAGGATTTATTAAACTTAGTGATGGAATCTATAACTTTAAGGGAGTAAGAAGTGGTTCAACATATGTTGTTCAACTTGGAGATAAAGTTCTTGATGATGCTGAAACAGTTCCTGAATATATGAGTTCATCATCCACAGGCGCATTAGGCTATGTATATTATGGTTTAAGTGGAATATTTGGTGGAGATAATGATAGTGGAAAATTATACACTTACTCGGTGTTTAGTAGTTTCTCAACAGATTTACAAGTTTGCTATCAATCATTTGATACATCTGTAATAGATAATTTGGTTAGTTATTTTGGACAAACTGTTGAAGATGGAAGAGCTTGGTTTATTGCTTCATATACCGATAAATCACATACTGCTGACTCATTAACAAATGTTGAAATCTGGAACATTTCATTTACAGGAAGTGGCGGAAGCGGATTTGTTGGCGCTTATGGCGACTTTGGAAACGCAAGCTTAGATTGGATTGAAAGTTATCTCGCAGGTAACAAGTAATTAGGGAAGTAGGAGAAAAACGATGAAAAAGAATAAAATTGGTTTATTTGCTTTAGCCATTGGTTCAGTTGGTTTTATCACTTGCTGCTCTAATGGAAACACAAATGGCAACTTAAGTGGCGGTCTTAAAAAAGACACAACTTTTCTTGTCAGTTTGAATGGATCTGCATTGTCTAATAGTGATGAAGAACTTAAGGATATACAAGATACATTTATTAATACATTACGTTCAACTATTGGATATGATTTCAGAGTTGAATCTACATATAAAGCTATTAATACTTTAAAAATCACTGCAAACTCCGCATATGAAGATATAATTTCTTCAATGCCAGGAGTTAGCAAAGTAGCTATTAATCAATCATATAGATTTAGTGAAGTTTATAATGGTGAAAGAACTGCTGAGGAAATTCAAGAAGGATATATTCCTTTAACAAATGCAGCTCAAGCTGCTGAAACAACAACTGAAGTTGATGATGATAATGAGTCTGCAAAATCAATGATAGTTCCAGAAAATTCAAATGATGGTGCTGGCTCACTTGTTGCAATCTTAGATACAGGATTCTTTTTAGAGCACCATGCTTTCCAAGACTTTGCACCTAATAGTGAGGCTGCTACTAGAGCTAACGAAAGATTTAATTTTGATGATTTAAAAGCATTAACAAATGATTTAGTTGCTAGCCGTGATTTAAATGCTGAGGCTGGAGAAGAAGGCAGTTTATATTACAATTTAAAAATTCCTTTCTATTATGACTACGGCGGAAGTAATTTAAATTCATCGAATGGCTATGATGTTTATTCAGAAACAAGTGAACATGGTAACCACGTTGCTTCAATTACAGCTGCTAATGGTACATATAAAGGTATTGCTCCAAATGCACAATTGGCATTAATGAAGGTTTTCTATCAAGAAATACCAACTGATAAAACAGGTGTCGCTTCAACATATGCTAATGATGATGATATCCTTGAAGCTTTAAATGATTGTGTCACTTTAGGAGTTGATGCTCTTAATATGTCACTTGGTAGTGATCTTGATGATTTTAGTGATAAATCAGCTAGTATGGATGTTATTACTAAATTATATAATCAAGGTGTTAGTGTTAACATTGCCGCTGGTAATGGTGGTAAGGATATGTATTCACCAATGTATCTTTATAAAGATTGGGCAACCGATCAAGTTGATTTAGGTGTTTTAGGAAGTTATTCAAATTCTGATAACGCTACTATTGTTGCTAGTAGTACTAACGAACAACAATATTATGAAAAAGCAATCAAATTTGGCGATACCGTTATCGGATATGATGATCAAGTTGATTACACAGATGGAAGTGATGGCATTTCTAGAGATAAAGAAAGATTATTCTCAAAATTAGTTACTTCTAGTACTGATGTTTTGGAAGGCGTTTTAATCAGCGATAGCAGTGGAACAAATCACTACGGTACTGCTGATGATTACAATCAAATGGCAGCTGCTGCAGGTGATCCTACCTTCTTTAAAGGCAAAGTTGCTATTGTTGATAGAGGTTCAAATTCCTTCGTTGATAAAGCTAATGCTGCTGAAGATGCTGGATGTGCTGCTTTAATTGTTATCAATAACGACCCAACTGCTATCGAATTTACATTCGGTATGTCTTGGACTAGTGGTGAAAGTTATGATATTCCTAATATTCCAGTTGTCTTCGTATTGATGAGAGATAGACAAAATATTCTTGACTCTTTATCTCCATACGAAGTTGATGGAACTCCAAATTCAAATATTCAAGTTGGATCATTTAATGTTTTAGAAGAAACAGTTTCAACTAACCCTGATAAATTTAAATTAAGTGATTTTAGTAGTGATGGTGCTACTTCAAAACTTACAATGGGTCCTACAATTGCAGCTCCAGGTTCATCAATTAAAGGTGCAATTTTAGGTAAGGCTGATTCACAAGGCTTAGTACCTAAAGAAGAATCTGATCCAGATAAATATGGATATTTAAATGGTACTTCAATGGCTACACCAAACTATTGTGGTGCTGTCGCAGTTCTTGTTGGCGAACAAGATTTTGCTAGCGATGCTGAGAGAAGAGCTTATATTAAGTCAATTAATATGAGAACAATGTCAACAGCTCAAATCTACACTAAAGAAGTTACAACTTATGGAACTATTAATGAAGAAAAGGCTATGACAACTCCATCAAGTGCGACAGAAGAACCTGAAGAAGTCACAATTTATGTTCCTAAGAAAGATGAAGTAACAACTGCTACATTACCATATTCACCTCGTAAACAAGGTGCAGGCGTTGTTAATGTTACAAAAGCTTTAAATTCAAAAGTTTATGTTGAAGGTCTTGCTGTTAAGGACGATGGTACTTTCAAAAAAGATGAAGATGGCAATTATGTAGGCATTAATTATGGTAAAGTAGAGCTTAAGAATAATGATTTAGTTGCCAAAGGTGTTATTAATTTAGGTTTTAGATTGCATAATGAACTTGGCCAATCAGGTATTACATATAAAGCTACAATGCAAGTTTTAGCTCCACAAGTTACTTCATATCATAATCATGATAATGAACTTGCTAACTATGTTGGAAAAGATGCAACTTATGAAGGCGCAAAAGTTCAAACAACTGGCGAGCAACTTATTGCTAATGTTGAACTTGGTGAAATTACATTAGATGGCAGTGCAACTCAAGATTTCACTAATTTAAAATATGAATTATCTGATAGTGAAAAAGCTTTACTTGATAGTGAGTTTGAAAATGGTACATATTTAGAAGGCTATGTAACTCTTTCACCAGTTGGATACAAAAGTAGCAATACAGCAGAAATTACAACATTAACATTCCCATTCATGGGATTCTATGATGATTTTGGTCAAGCTGATGCAGTTGAACCATTCACATTTGAAAAAGAGCCTGATTACGATAGAGTAAATGGTGTTACTGATGGAAAAGTTTATGGTAGTGATTTAGTCAATTACTTGGCAGTTAATTCCTATTCAAAAACTATGGCTAATGTTGAAAGTTTAATTGGTGCTACAAGTTATGATTACTATCAAAGCAATAGTAAGCGTGGCGACATCTTAACTAATGTCGATAATATTACTAACTTTGCAACTCTCCCAGTTACAACTGAAGAAGATGGCAAGTATACAATTTATGCTGGTGGTAAAGATACAGATGTTCTTTACATTCAACAATTTGTCTATAGATCAATTGATTTAGCAACTGTTGATATCATTGATAATAGAGGAAAAGTTGTTGCATCTAAATATATTACAGATATGGTTAACAATAGTAGTGGCTTATTTAAATCACATGTTATTGCAAACTTTATTAGTAATGGTATTCTTGTTCATAGAGGATATGCTGAAATGCCACTTTACAATGAAAATGGTGGTAAGATTCCTAATGGTACTTATACATTAAGATTCACATATGACTTGTTATATGGATCAACACAAGTTAAACAATATAACCTTGTAATCGATTCAGATTCACCTGAATTAACTTCTAAAACAATCGTTACTAAAGGTGATTCCAAGGTATTAAGACTTAAATTTAATGAAATCTATTTGCCAAGTGAAACAAGAGTTCACGTTAATGGTGATCAAACAAGCTTTACATTAACCCAAGTAAGTGATGGATTCATTATTGACATCGTTCTTGACAATGCATTCTTAAATGGAAAATTATTTGTTTACATTGAAGATGGTGCATATAACTATGGAACATATATGATTAATGAAGAAGTTACAAATACTGGATTGATGTTAAGAAGTGATGCTTTAACACTTGGTTCAACTTATTCATATACAGTTACAAGTAATGGTTCAAGTGATCAAAATATTAATGATACTTACGAAGTTAATGCTCTTGATTACTCTGGAAATACATTAAATCTTGGCACATATAGTGCATATGTAACATATGACAAAAAGATTAATTCTAGCGTTGTTGTTTATGGTGTAAACGCTGATGGTTCTACAACAAGAATTAGAAACATTAAATTACTCAATGATACAACACTTGAAATTAATACAAATTACACTAAATTCATGGTAGTTGATAGTGGAATTCCAAATAGCTCAGTTACTAACGAAGACAACGCAACCGTTTCAGTTACAACTCCTGAAAATGGACAAGTATTTGTTGATAAAGTTAGTGGTATTGCTGGTGAATCAATTGTTATTTACGCAATTCCAAGTGAAGGATATGTCGTAGATACAGTAACAGTTAATGGCCAAGCAGCAACAAGAGATACAAATGGAAACTATCAATGGATCCTTGAAAAAGGTGAAAATAACGTTGTTGTTACATTTAAAAAAGCATAAATAAAAATTTTATTGGTTTACTAGGCTTAGCCCTAGTAAACCAACCTAATTAATAAGATGAAGAAAGAGAATTTAGAAAATCAATATTATAAGGACCTAATTAAAGATTTTTTCTTTAAGTATGGTTTAAGGTTCATAGTCATATCTGTTATTGAAATTATAATTTTAATTTCTTATGCTTGGTATTATAATTTCGGAGCTGTTGCTATTATGAATGGCTCATGTATTGCAGGATTTGTAGGGGCTATAGTTAGTGGACTTTCTTTTGTTACAAACCATGGTTTTTTCGATATTTTTGCGTATAACGGCATTAGATTTATTAATTTTGTTAAACAATATAAATGTAAAAACTTCTATGGTACTTATGAATAT
Source organism: uncultured Bacilli bacterium (assembly GCA_944368945.1). Taxonomy (GTDB): domain Bacteria; phylum Bacillota_I; class Bacilli_A; order RFN20; family CAG-826; genus Onthovivens. Next base: position 12,464 of record CALVXH010000032.1, on the reverse strand, counting down.
ACTAAATCAAAAGAGTTTAAAAGAAGGGAAACTAGACTTATTCCTTTATCTTATTTAAGTAGTGCAGTTTTATTTTTTATTATCTACTTTATTTATTATTTAGTATTATTTTTTTAAATTTTCTTTTGCAAAAAAATAATTACATATATTATATGTATGTTAAAAATATTGATTAATTATGTTTAATTGGAGGATATAAGATGAAGAAAGGAAAGAAGAGATTATTATTTGCAGCTAGTGCTTTACTTCTTTGTACTAGTCCGTTTATTTTAACTAACTGTAGTGGTAAAACTGATGTAGGTGGACCTGGTGGTGTAACAGATACAAGTAAATTAGTAAGTGAATTTACTGTTTCACTTTCATCAACAGAAGGTAGCGTAACAATTGGAGAAACAATTACCATTACTCCTAAGGTAGTTACTCCAAGTGGTGTTACTGGAACTTTTACTTACCAAGTTAAAGAAGGAAGTGAATCAATTATTAGTGTTAACTTAAATGGTATTGTTACTGGTTTATCAGAAGGTACTGGTACTGTTATTGTTACATGTACAAATGGTGTTGAAGGCCTTGCTCCAAAAGAGGTTAGCATTGATGTTCTTCCAGAAGCAGAAAATGCAGTTGGTGCTTATAACTATGTTGCAAAAAGTTACGAAGAAAAACTTGATATTTTAGGAAAGATGGAAGCATATGCTGTTGATAACCATTTAACAGGTATTACACTTTTCCAAAATGGTGGTTATGTTATGTATAATCATCGTATTGAAAAGGGTACTAATACATATATTCCTGGATATGGATTTGGTATTTTAAGTGAAGGTAAGATTACTGCACCACTTGACGGAGAAACAAATCCAAATTATAAAATGTACTATCATACCTATGCTGGTACATCAAATAAGCAAAACTATAACTACTTAGACGACCAAGGCAGTGAATCTGCAGATCTTTATGGTTATGTTTCATCTACATACTATGGTACAAAGATGAACTCTACTAAAGATGGATATGAATATTATCCAATATTAGCTAAAGAAGTTCCTGAAGATGTTGCAACTGAACTTGAACTTACAGAAACTCAAAGAATTAGACCAATTGCTTTAAACAAAGATCCTGCTACAGGACTTGCTACTGAATATAAGGTTTATGTTAAAACTGGTGATGAAGGCTTAGTTTATAGTACATTAAGCAAAAAATATAGTAAGTATGATGGTCTGAAAGTTAAACTTGAAGACTATGCAACTCCATACATGCTTTTACTTAATCAAAAGATTGGATTAGCACGTAGTGCTGATATGATTTCAGATTCAAGCAATGGTACTTTAAAAGGTGCTAAAGCTTATTATAATGCAACAAAGAATAATTCAAACATTGAAGAAATGGCCGATGCATTCTATCAAATGGTTGGATTAAAGCTAAATGAAAAAGAAGGAAGTATTACATTTACATTTAATACTCCAGTTACTGAATTTACAGCAATGACAAATTTATCAAGCACTTTAACTTCACCAATTCCAAAGGAATTTATTAAGGATATTGCCCCTGATAAATCAGACGAGAATGTATATCAATCAGGTATGAAAGATGCTTATGGTACATCATGCACTGAAACAGGCACAACACCTGTTGATAACTTATTAAGTTTAGCTCCATACGAACTTGAATATAGTGATTCATTAACAGCTGTTTATAAGAGAAATCCAGATTGGATTGAATTTAAGAGCACTGATATGTCAATTAGCAGTAGATATAGTATAGAAGGTATTTACCTTACATATTTACAAGGTGCTACAAGTGATATTAACTTAGCATTTAAGACATATCTTGAAGGAAAGTTAGATGCTGTTTCAATTCCACGTGATTATATTAATGAATATAAGAACAATCCAGATACAACTCAAACTCAAGGTGATTCAACATTCAAATTAAATATTAATTCAACTACAGCTGAAGAATGGGAATCAATATTTGGCAAAAACGGAACTAATCCAAATGGTGGTTCAACATACAATGTAAAACCATTAATGAGTAATGATGATTTCTTAAATGCGTTATCATTCTCAATTGATAGAAAAACATTTGCTGAAGCTAGAGGTAACATTCCATCACAATCCTATTTCGCTCCTGCATATTTGTGGGAACCAGAACAAGGTTTATCATATGATGAAACTGAACAACATGCTGCAGCAATTGCTGATTATTCGCCAGAAACTTATGGTTATAACGTAGATGTTGCTGTTCAATTATTTGATAAAGCAATTACAGAAGAAATCAACAAAGGTAATTATACAGGTTATAACGATAGTGAAGAAATTAAGATTAGTTGGATGAATACAACTGACCCTAAAGAATATGGTAACGAAATTATTGGTTACTTTAACACAGCATTCCAAAAGACAGAAGCATATAAAAAGGGATTTAAAATTAACTTTACTCAAGATAGTGGTTCTACAGACTATCAACAAGTTTATACAACTATGAGAAAAGGCTTATATGACTTAGGCTTTGGATCTATTAGTGGTATGACTCTCGATCCATTAGGATTCTTAGAAGTTTTAAAGACAAATAATGAAACAGGATTTACTTTAAACTTTGGCATTGATACCTCAGTTGTTCATGATGATGAACCAAGTGGATATATTGTTTATGACAATAAGAAGTGGAGTTTTGATGCATTATGGGAAGCTGCTAATAAAGGTGCTATCGTTGGTAGCAATACTAAAGTAGTTGATGATCCTTTAGTTGTTAGACAAGCTGGTACAACAAGTATTGCAAGTAGTTTCCAACTTGGTGGTGAAACTATCGCAGCAAGACAAATTTCATTAACATATGAAAAAGATTTACAAGCTGCTTCAACAACAATGAAATTTAGAACAAATGATTCTGAACAAGTAATTCTCTCAATTACATATAAGAATAAGAATCAAGATAACGAAGTTACATCAGCTTCTGTATCAATTCCATTAGGTGATAGATTCAATATTGAAGGTGAAGATCCAGAAACATTTGCAATTTCAAATGATGAATCTTATATCAATATTAAGATTCCAGTTGACTTCAATTCTAAGACAACTGATGGAAATATTCTTGATGAGGATGCATTTAGTTATACTGATATTGTTACAATTACAGTTTCACTTAACTATTACATTACAATCAATGGTGTTACTACATCACAATCATTATCAATTCCAGTGACTGTTGACTAATAGCAAAATTTGTAAATTATATATAAAAATGGCATGAATAATGCCATTTTTATATGAAAAGACTGCAAAAGTTTAATTTTTTAAAAAGTTTAAGTAATAATTTAACAAGAAATATCTTAAAAAATTACACTTGTGTAGACAAATTTTTTTATATAATTTTAATTTTTAAAATAAACATTTTTATATTTATAAAAATGCTTATTAATGGTAAAATTTTTATCGTGTAAAGGAGAAAAATATGCGGAAGTACGTTTTAAAAAGAATCGGACTTGCCATTATTACTTGCTTTATTATCTTAAGTGTTACTTTCTTGCTAATGAAATTACTTCCATTCCAAGAACCTATAGGGCAAGCAATTGATAAGTTTAGATATTATAATGACCAGTATACTCAAGGTTTCGTTCTTCGTTTTGCAGAGGAAAAACCTGAATTTGGTGACTACTTATTTACTACATATGGCACCAACATATTTGACGATGGAACAGTTTACTATTACTATCTCAGACCAGTTTTTGAACAATACATTAGTTGGTTAGGTAATATTTTCACTAAATGGGATTGGGGTGTTTCAACATCTATTCAAGTTAACGTTGATGCAATGACTATTATTGGGTCAAGATTACCAACAACAATTTCTATTAATATTTGGGCATCATTAATTAGTGTTCCACTTGGAATTTTGCTTGGAATTTGGGCTGCTTTAAAGAAAAATAAGCCTACAGATCACATTATTTCGACTATCATTATGGTCTTTATTAGTGTACCAAGTTTCATTATTATTTCTTTGCTTATTAAATTTTTCGCTTACGATACAGGATTATTACCATCAAGTTGGCCTACATCTGGAGCCTCATTAGCAATGAAGATTGAAGGATATATTATTCCTGTTATGTCACTCTGTTTTGGATCAATTTGTGGATATTGTAGATTTACAAGAGCTGAACTTTGTGAAGTTATGAGCAGTGATTATCTTTTACTTGCTAGAACAAAAGGTTTAACAAAAACTCAATGTATTACTCGTCACGCTTTACGTAATGCAATGGTTCCAATTGTTCCTTCAATTTTAGCTGAATTTATTTCAGTTTTAAGTGGATCTATGATTCTTGAAAACTTATATAACATTCCTGGAATTGGTACATTGTTCGTCAATGCTTTAAATACAAGAGACTATAGTGTCTTACTCGTTGATATGGCAGTCTTTACAACTATTAGCTTATTAGCTGCTGTTGTATTAGATATTTCTTATGGATTTATTGATCCTAGAATTAGAATGGGAGCTAAGAACAATGGATAAAAAGAAATATACATACTTTGATAGTTCTAGTGTTGAACATTGTGTTGAAATTTCTAAAAGTGATTTCACTCCTAGACAACAAGATAAAAGTATTCATGATCAAAAATTTAAAACTAAGCCAACAACGTTCTTTAAAGATGCTTTAAAAAGATTTGCAAAAAATAAAAGTAGTGTTGCTGGTGCAATTATTTTAGGAACATTATTAGTATTGTCTGTTTTAATTCCTGTAGTAGACTTCAGTAATGTTGATGTCGACCATCCTCAAGAATCTAAACTTGAACCAAAATTGTTTGATGCTGGTACAGGATTTTGGGATGGAACAAGAAGAATGACAAACATCCCTTGTGATACTAATTTAGTTTCTGTTGTTGATGGCCAAACTTATTATTATCCTTCCGCAACTGAATATCCAAGTAGGGCTGTCTCAAATTTATCACTTCCTAGAGAAAATAATGAAATAAATACAGCTTCACCTTTAGTTACTGGTGGTAGCGTTAATATTATTTGTGATAGGGATGTTTACGATAATACATTAGAAAATAGAATTAACAATAAAGCAACATATAGCAGTGCAGCATTCAATTATGATATTAATGAAATTTATGGTGTTGATATTGTATTTAACGGTGAAGATCCTGAAGAATATACTTTGTCAAACTATAGAATTTATTTAAGTTATACGATTGCTGGTTATGAAGATACAACCTTTGAAACTGTATTAAGAGATTTTGCTGCTGATGATAACAATATTAGTTATGATGATTATAGTAACACTGATTTAATGGCTGAGGTTAAGGAAACTTTAGAGGCTGATAAAACAAGCGAAGAACCTACTTCTACTTTGCCATCTGATTTTGATGTGAATAGTGCACAAATTCAAAATGCTAAATTAGTTTTTGATGTTTTGCCAATTCAAGGCGATAAGGCTGATTTATTAATTAAGACTATTACATTTAACACTAATTCTACTAATGTAGCTACATTAGATGCTTTAGATGCTATGTCTATTAAAGATGCTAACCAAACCTTACTTTTAGGAGTTAGTGATCCAGGTTATTGGACTTCAAATTATGCTACAGTTTCTTTATATCATGGTACAAGTTATGTTTGCGACTTTACTTTTGATACTTATGAAGCTGCTTATGGAAACGTTGAACAAATTGTTCCTGTAACTGATTTTAATACATATGTTGAAAATGGATGGATCAGTGCTTTGCCGGATTTTGAATCTGCAAGTAATAGTGCTACTCCAAATGACTATTTTTTAGCTGTTAAAAATGACCAAACCGATGCTCATTGCCCTGTTATTACTATAAATAAAGTTACTAAGTCAAGTGTGGTTGGAATTATTACTTATAATGTAACTTGTACTGTTAGCAAATATAAGGTATTAGGCTATACTTCAATGCCTAGATTTTTATGGGGAACGGATGATAAAGGCAAAGATTTATTAAAAATTACCTTTATCGGATTAAGAAATTCATTAGGTCTTGGCTTATTAACATTTATTATTTGTTTCTCATTCGGTCTTGTTTGGGGTTCAATTTGCGGATACTTTGGTGGAACAATCGATTTAATTTTAGAGAGATTTACTGATCTTCTAAGTGGTATCCCATGGATTGTTATTATGACCTTATGTATTCTTAACTTAGGCAGTAACTTTGGTACATTTATTCTTGCTATGTGCTTAACTGGTTGGATTGGTACCGCTGCAATTACAAGAACTCAATTCTATAGATTTAGAGATAGAGAGTACACCCTTGCTTGTAGAACTTTAGGTGCAGGTAACTCAAGATTAATCTTTAGACATATTTTACCTAACGCAATGGGAACAATTATTACTTCAAGTGTTTTAATGATCCCGAGTGTTATTTTTACAGAAGCTACAATTTCATATTTAGGTTTAGGATTTAAGGATATGCAATCTTTAGGTATTATTCTTTCTGATAACCAACAATATTTAACAACGTATCCATTCTTAATTCTTTTCCCAAGTTTACTTATGGCATTAATTATGATTTCATTTAACCTCTTTGGCAATGGATTACGTGATGCATTCAATCCAAGTTTGAAAGGGAGTGATTAATTATGAGTGTAAATAAATTAGAAAAAATCGATTATAAAACCACTCCTAAAGTTTTGCAAGTTAAGAACCTTAGGGTTAACTTTAAAAGTGATAGTGGACTTGTTTACGCAGTTAGAGGAGTTTCCTTTGATCTTTATAAAGGTGAAACACTTTGTATCGTTGGTGAAAGTGGTAGTGGTAAGTCTGTTACTAGTAAAACCATCATGGGAATTTTAGCTAATAACGCTATTATTGAAAGTGGACAAATTCTTTACGAAGGTGAGGATTTAGTTAGAATTAGTGAAGAAGAATTCCATCGTATTAGAGGAAATAAAATTGGTATGATCTTCCAAGATCCTCTTTCTTCACTTAACCCAATTTGTAGAGTTGGTAAACAAATTACTGAAGCTACATTAATTAATAGAAATATTTTAAAAAAGCATTTCTATGATTTAATTGCTAAAGAATTAGTTGCTTATAGAAACGCACAAGCTAATGCATTCTACGAAATTCATAAGAACAAGGAAGAAATTAGTAATATTGATAAGTTATATAAAGAATTAACAAATAAAAAGAATCCTAATTCTGAAGAAGCAATCAATAATATTAATGAGTATTTAGCTTTAACAAAGAAAAATACTAAAGATGAAATTGATACTTTAAATTACAAGATTTCTTACTTAGAAAAATCTGAAACAACAGATAATGAATTTTTCGAAGAAGATATTAAAAAAGTTAGATTAGAGTATAGAAATAAAAGACTTGCTTTATTTAACTCATTTAATGAAAAATTAGAAAATTATTCTGATTTAGTAGTTTTCTTAAATGAAAGAAAGGAATTTCTTAATAATTTAAGTGGACTTTTTAAAGAAGAACATAAGAATCTAAAACCTTTATTAAAGAAAGCTCTTGATAAGCGTAAAGCAATAGCAAGAGTTCAAAATAAAGAATATGCAGCTAAATTAAAAGAAGAACATGAAAACAAAATCAATGTTCTTAATACTCAATTAGCTGAAAAACTAAAAGAATTAGAATATCATCTTCATGATTTAAATGATGATGAACTTGCTAAATATAAATTAATGATTGAAGATGAAGCTCCTAAAAAGCATCTTTTCAAAAAAGAAAAGCAAGAAGAAATTAATATTTCTAAGCTTTCCAAAAAAGAAGAAAAAGTTGATCATACTGGTAATGAAGTTTTCGATAAAGTATTTTATGAAATTGAAGATCTTAAAAAACAAATCGATGAAGAAAACGATCGTTACATTAATTCAACAAAAATTACACCTAAAGAAGCTAAAAAGATGGCTATTAACGTTATGAAAGAAGTTGGTATCCCACTTCCTGAAAAACGTTTTAAACAATATCCATTTGAATTCTCAGGTGGTATGCGTCAAAGAATAGTTATTGCTATTGCTTTAACTGCTAACCCAGATATCTTAATTTGTGATGAACCTACAACAGCTCTTGATGTTACTATTCAAGCTCAAATTCTTGAATTAATTAACAAACTTAAAAGAGAAAGAGGTTTATCATGTATCTTTATTACTCATGACCTTGGCGTTGTCGCTAATATGGCTGATAGAGTCGCTGTTATGTATGCCGGTAAGATTGTTGAATATGGTACAAGTTATGAAATATTCTTTAATCCAAAACATCCATATACATGGGCATTATTATCATCAATTCCTGATCTTGATAGTAAAGAAAAACTTGATGCAATTCCTGGAACACCTCCAGATATGCGTTTCCCTCCAAAAGGAGATGCCTTTGCATTAAGAAGTAAATATGCTTTAGATATTGATTTTAAATATGAACCTCCATTTTTCAAAATTAGTGATACACACTACGCAGCAACATGGTTACTTCATGAAGATGCTCCAAAAATGGAAATGCCTCGTATTGTTAAAACTCGTATTGCAAATTCTTTAAAAGCATATGAAGAAGATAAATTAACTGATAACGAAGTCTTAAAACAAGTTGTTCCTGAAGAATCATTTGAATTTATTGATTCTTTAACTAAAGATAGTGAGAAACAAGCTTTACTTAGTAAAAACTTAAAAGCTTATCAAAATTATGTCGATGGTAATGCTTTAATTGATAAAGAAACTAGAAAACTTACAATGGATGATTCAGATTTATCTGCTAGTAAAAATGAACTTGCTGATATTAAAGACGAAGATATTGACGCAGCAATTCAGCATATTAAATCTAAGTGCAAATATAAAGAAGAGTATGTTAAAGACAATATTATTCTTTCTGTTAACCACTTAAAACAATATTTCTTCTTTGGAAAAGGAATTAATAAATTTAAACTTAAAGCAGTTCATGATGTTAATTTCCAAATTAAAGAAGGTGAATGCTTTGGTATAGTTGGTGAATCTGGTTGTGGCAAAACAACAACTGGTAGAAGTATTATTCGTTTATACCATATTACAAGTGGCTCAATCTATTATAAAGGTTATAGAATTGGCGCTGGTAAAAGATGGAATGATAAAGAAATTAAATATACTAATATCAGATATCATCAAAAAGTTAAATCTCTTAAAGAGGCTTTAAAAAATGGTGAAATAACTGAAGAAGAATATAAGACACAACTTGAAGAAGTTACCAACCATAGAAATAGTGTTATAAAAGTTCAAAAAGCAAAAATAAGTCAAATTAAACATGATGATAAAAATGCTAGAAAGATTAGAGTCAATGATCATTTAATTGCTGCTAAAAAAGCAGAAATTAAAGAACTTAAAGACAATGAATATGTTGAAAAAGCTAAAATTGAAGGCGAAAATCTTTCTGAAGAGGCTAAAAAGTCTAGACTTCTTGCTCTTGAAGAATCATATAAAGAAAAGATTAATAAAATCGATGAAGCTATACTTGAACTTAAAAAAGGCAACCATCGTTTAATTAGTGAAATTCAAATGATTTTCCAAGACCCAATTGATTCCCTTGATCCTAGAATGACAGTTGAAGATATTATTCAAGAAGGATTAATTATTCAAGGCCATAGAAATAAAGCTGAAAACCATCAAAAGGTTGTTAATATTCTTGAAAAAGTTGGCTTAATTGCTGATTATTGTAACCGTTATCCACATGAATTCAGTGGTGGTCAACGTCAAAGAATCGGTATCGCTCGTGCTTTAATTATGAATCCAAAATTACTTATTTGTGATGAACCAATTAGTGCACTTGATGTTTCTATTAGAGCGCAAATCATTAACTTACTCAATAACTTGAAAGAAGAAATGGGTTTAACAATTATGTTTATTGCTCATGACTTGTCAGTTGTTAAATATTTCTGTGATAGAATTGCTGTTATGTATTTTGGTGAAATTGTTGAACTTGCAACAAGTGATGAATTATTCAAACATCCATTACATCCATATACAAAGAGTTTACTAAGTGCAATTCCTAAACCAAATCCATTAACTGAAAAAGCAAGAGTGAGAATTCCTTATAATCCTCGCGAAATGCATGATTATTCAGTGAATAAACCACATTTTGTAGAAATTCTTCCTGGACACTTTGTCTTAGCTAACGAAGAAGAAATCGCTAAATATAAGAAAGAAATTGCTGAATTAGATTCTGAACATAAAGAAGATAAGGAAGAAAATTCTTCATCAAATTCTAATAATTTAGATGAATCAACTTCTAATATTGATGTAAATGAAGCAGAAATTAATGAAGAAATATTAACTTCAAATGAAGAGATTGCTAATGAGGAATCTAATCTTGAAAGTGAAGAAGGCATCATTGGTACAACTAATGAAGCAATTGAAGAAATTAATGAAGTCAATGAAGCTGAACAAGTTAATGAAGTTAAAGAAGAAACTAGTGAATCTGATGATGAAATTAGCGATGATGCTAATAATGAAACCACTTCAGAAAGTGATGCTAGTGAAACATTAGAAAAGGAAAGAAGTGGTGAATATAAGAAAGTTTATCATCTTAAAAAAGTTGATGGTAAATGGGAATTAATGCTTAAAGAAGGAAGAAAAGTAATTAAATCATTTAGAACTAAAGAAGAAGCATTAAAATATGCTCAAGCTCTTGTTAAGTCTCAAAATGGTACATTACTTGTACATGCTTCTAAAGGCAAAAATAAAGGAAAAATTCAAAAGTAAAATAAAAAGAACTTCAGAACAATGTTGTGAAGTTCTTTTTTTAAGAATTTTATATACACATTAGCATGTATGGTGGTATACAAGTTATGTCATTAACTTGTATCAAGTTACCGATGTAAACAAAATATGAATTCTTTATTAGAGGTTTATTTGCTTCTATAAATCTAGATAAAGATAAATTTGAATTTTTTTGAGATGGATGAACCTTTATAGGAATCAACTTGATTTGATCATTATCTTTTTCTTCTAGTAAAAATTCGATTTCAATATCATAACGATGCTTTATATTGCTGTAGTGTGTATAGAAAAATAATGGATGATTGTTAGCTACAAGCATTTGAGCAACGGCATTTTCAAATAGTATGCTTTTATTTAGATTAAATAAGCTATTATTATCTAACGATATTTCGTCATTATTAAACAATCCTTTATTAACCGCTTCTGTAAATAGTAATCCAGTATCATTTAAATAACATTTAATATAAGTTCTTGTAGAATTTATATTTAATCCATTTGAAATATCGGATGTAGAATAGCACTCATTAGATAGCATTGTTTTTTCTATCCAATTTAATGGGCTTTTAAATTGTTCTGAGAAAGAACCTTCTAGAATATTTTTAAAAACAATTCGCTTATCTTTACTTGAAAGAAGTTCAGGCATTTGCTCAAATATCATATTAACTTTTTCCTTATAACAATATGAAATTTTGCTAATTTCTTTTTTATATAATTCTAATATCTCTTTTTTAGTTTCTTCACACGCTGAAACATCATTATTTTTTATGTAAGTACTAACAGCAGCTGGCATTCCTCCAATTAATAAAAACATTTTAAAATAAGTCATTGCTTTAGAATGAATGTTAGGTTTTAATGGAGTTAAAGTAGCGAATGACTCTTTAATTAAATGTATTAAGTTTTCTTCTTTAAAAGCCATAAGGAATTCTTCAAAATCTAATGGATTTAGTCTTAAACTAAATACATCAGGGTAGTCTTTTTTTAGCCATGTATTTTTTAATGGCATCATTTTTCTTAAAGCCATTATTTTAAAGTTTAAGTTTAATGACTTAATTCTTGAATATAAGCCAAGAACCAATAAAGTTGAATCACTATCGACATTATCAAAAATTAATAATAAATCCTCATTATTAATTGTTACATTAAAAGAATTTTTTAGGTATGTACTGAAAATTTCAAGAGTAAATTCTTGATTTTTGCATAATTTTTCTAATCTTTTATACTCAATTTCAGTATCTAAAAACAAATAATTTTTAAATTCATTTTTGGCAAATTCTTTTGCTAAAATAGTTTTTCCTACTTGAATTGCGCCATCTATTATCAATAGTTTTGAACTTAAATTATTCTTCCAATTTTTTAAAGAATTATATAATTTTCTTTTAATAAACATGCCAGTACCCCACTTGAGTATACTAGCATTTTATTGGATTATACGCAATGAACTAGTATGAGTTTTATTCAAACGATTCTAACATAATAACCTTCTAACAAAAAACACCAATTAAAAATCGATGTTTTTGAGTGCAGTATGGAATAGAAATAATTTTTTTGCAAACAATATCATTCCCATACTTACTCCTCAAATATATAAGTAAGATTTTATTATTAACCAATATTAATTAGCAATAAAAAGCGAAAAGCATATTTAATACTAACGTAATTTATAAATATGATATTGAAATATAAAACCTGACTTTGGAACTTTTCACCAAAAAATCGTGGCTAAATATTTAACAATTTAATTATTTCGTTCTTTTTTAAAT
>CALVXH010000031.1 GCA_944368945.1 uncultured Bacilli bacterium | reverse complement strand
AAATTTATTGAAAAAAATACGATTCTTATCGTATAAAAATGATTTTTTACTAAATTATTCTGTCAAAGATGAGATATTTTATATTAATATAAAATTATTAAAAGTAATTTATGCAATAAATAGATTGTGTTTTTTTAATATATTTTTTAAAAAAAGAAAAAAGCTATATTTAGATATGTTGTACTAGTGAAAAGAGAATTAAGGTTATTTTACGCCTTTACTAATTTATGAAATTTTAATTTACATGTATTGCTAGCGGATTAAGATTAGTAAATTAGATAGAGCAAAAATGTGAGATGACAATTCAAGTAGACTTGGGCGTTTATATTTTTATGTATGGCTCATAGCTATAGCGGATAACTAAGATTCGATTTTCTATTTTCGATGTGTCTTCTTAACTTTCCAGAGGGCACAACGATCTATAAAGAAGTACGGCTTCTTTAGATTTTCATTTGCTATTTATTTTATTATAAAAATTATGTTTATTATTCTATTTGAATATCTAAAATAAGTATCATAAAAGGCTATTTTTAGTGATATTTGTTTTAAGTTAATGATTTTTATAATAAAATATATTACTAGGAAATAGGTTATGAATGATATCAACGTTGTGTACGCTATTAATCGTGCAAGGGTAGATGGTGTTTTATTGTCTGCTCTTTCTTTAGTGCTAAATAATAAAGATAGAAATATTAATATTTATATTTTAACTGCAGATTTTACTAGCATTAAAAGCAGTTATACTCCTGTTTTAGAGGATGATAGACAATTAATTGAAAATGTTCTTAAAAGATACAATAAGGCAACAAACGTATATTTACTCGATAGAGAAGAAACGATATTGAAACATCATGATTTACTTGTAAAACTTAATAATGGTTATACTCCTTACTCTTTGCTTCGCTTATTTGTTGGAGAAATTGATAAACTTCCATCAAAAATACTTTATTTTGATTGCGATATTATGGTAAATGGAAGTTTAGATGAAATATTTTCTCTTGATATGGGAGACAAATTTATTGGGGTAGTTTTAGATGTAATGGGAAGATTCTTCATTAGAAGAGACTATTTTAATTCAGGAGTTCTTTTTATTGATTTAGAAAAAGCAAAAGAACAATCATTCTTTAATAAGGTTTTAGATTTGATTCAAAGAAAGAGATTTTTCTTCTATGATCAAACCGTTTTAAATAAAATAGCTAGACAAATGAATGCGGCTTTTTATTTACCTAGGAAATATAACGAACAAAGAGATGTTAAAAAAGATACAATAATTAAACATTTTTGCCAAGGCATTAAACTTACACCTTTCTTCCATGTATATAATATTAAGCAATGGGAAATCGAAAAAGTTCATAATAAGCTTCATATATCTGCTTTTGATAATGTTTATAAAGAATATAGCAAAATAAAAGAAGAACTTCTTGATGATAAATATATATTAAAAATTGATCATCTTGTTAAAACATACGGATCAGTCAATGCTGTTAATGATATTTCTTTTAAAGTAAAAAAAGGAAGTTTATTTGCTTTTTTAGGAATCAATGGTGCAGGTAAATCAACAACAATTAATATTATTTGTTCAATTTTAAAGAAAAATAGTGGAAAAGTAATTGTTTGTGGGTATGATTTAGACAACGATAGAGAATTGCCAAAAATAAAAGAAGAAATAGGTATTGTATTTCAAAATAGTGTACTTGATAATGACCTAACTGTTTTAGAAAATTTAAAAATTAGGACATCTTTTTACTCTATGACAAAAGAAGAAGTAGACAAAAAGTTAGAAAGAATTATTGAATTATTAGATTTAAAACCAATTTTAAAAAGACAAGTTAAGAAACTTAGTGGTGGTCAAAAAAGAAGAGTAGATATTGCTAGAGCAATGGTTCATGAACCTAAATTATTAATTTTGGATGAGCCTACAACTGGACTTGATCCTAAAACACGTCTTAATGTATGGAAATTAATTGATGAAATTAGAGAGAAAACTGGTATGACAGTATTTTTAACTACTCACTATCTTGAAGAAGCAGATCAAGCCACATATGTTGTCATAATGGATAAAGGTAATATTATCGCTAGAGGAACACCAAATGAGCTTAAAAATAAATATAGTAGCGATTATATTTTGACTTTCTTAAAAAGAAACAATGATTTTGAAAGCGAATTAAATAGAGACAAGATTAAATTCACTTACGATGAAGACAAAAAGGCATATAGAATATTTGTTAAGGACTCTTTAAAGGGTAAAGAAGTTATTAACAAATATAGTTCGTATATTGCTGATTTTGAATTATTAAAGGGCAACATGGATGATGTTTTCTTAAATGTTACTGGTAAGAATATAGTGTTAGAGAATGGAGAAAGCAATGATTAAGGCAAAAAATAGAGATTTAAATATGTTTTTTCAATTAACAAAAAGACACTTAATTGTATTTTTCCGCTCTAAAATAACTGTTTTATACACATTAATTGTCCCTGTTATTGTTTTAATTATTTATATACTTTTTTTAAGAGAATTAGAATTTTCAAGTGTAAGAGCAATTTTACAAGATTTAAATATATCAACAAATGATAACCCAGAATTAATCAAACATTTAGGGGCTGTTATTGACTCTTGGATGCTAAGTGGTATTTGTGCAGTCACATCTGTTACAGTTTCAATTCAAACAAACTATATTTTTGTTAGAGATAAAGACAGTGGAATTAATAGAGATTTTTTATCTTCACCAGTAAAAGGACCTATTTTAATAGGAAGTTATTTCCTCTCAAGCTTTATTATTACTTTACTAATTAACTTTATATTTTTACTTATTTGTTTCTTATATTTAGTGTGTAATGGTGAATTTATGTTGAGTTTTGTGGACTTTTTAATTATTTTCGCCATAATTATTTTTAGCGTAATATCAGCAACATTATGTACAACTTTTATATCTTCATTCATGAATAAAGAAAGTAGTTTAACATCTGTTATTGCTATTTTCTCTACAGCTATAGGATTTTTAATTGGCGCTTATATGCCAATGTCAATGCTTCCTAAATTGGTTGGAAATATTTGTATGTTTATTCCTGCTACACATTGCTGTGGGTTATTAAGATATTCATTTTTATTAAAGCCATTTGAAAGTTTAAAAACTTTCGTACTTGACCCAAGTAATGGAATAAGCGTTGGTAGTGACTTAATCGAGCAACTTCAAGGAAGCTTTGGTTTTAATTATAATTTCTTTGACTTAACAATAACACCTTCTTATATGGCTTTAATAGTTGGTGTTTATGCTATTATATTTGTTGTTTTAAATATTATTGTAGGTAATAATTTAACAAAAATTAGAGATACTAAAATAATCAAGTTAGGTAAAAAGAGTAAATAAGTGTTTGTACACTTTATGTATTTCTTACTTTCTTTGATAGAATATACTTTTGATATGTAAAGAAAGGAGCCTTATGAACTTATTAAAAAGATTTATTGTTTATTATAAACCTCATAAAAAGATTTTTATTTTAGATATGACAGCATCTTTTCTAGTTGCTTTAATTGGAATGGGGTATCCAATTATAACTAGATATATGCTAAATGATTTTATTCCCAATAAGAAAATTAATTTAGTTATCATTTGTGCATTATCTTTATTTGCCGTATATGTCATTAGAATGTTACTAAGATATTTTATTCAATATTATGGACATATTATGGGTGTAAGAATGCAAGCTGCTATGCGTTCTGATATGTTTAATAAGTTAGAGAGACTACCTTATACTTATTATGACGAGCACCAAACAGGAAAAATAATGTCAAGAATGACCAATGATCTTTTTGATATCTCAGAGCTTGCTCACCACGGACCAGAAAATATATTTATTGCTGGATTCACTTTACTAGCTAGTTTTATATATTTATTAACAATAAATTGGATACTTGCATTAATTATTTTTGCTTGTGTGCCTCTTTTATTTGTTGTTACTTCACATTTTAGACATCAAATGAGAATGGCTATGATGCAATCAAAGATAGCAATAGCAGAAGTCAATACTTCTTTAGAATCTTCTATTTCAGGTATCAGAGTAACAAAAGCGTTTACTAATACTAAAAAAGAAGAAGAAAAATTCGAAAAGACTAATAAAGAATTTGTTAAGGCTAGAAGCAGTGCTTTTGATGCGATGGGTAAATTCTTCGCTTCTTCTCAATTTATAACTGATGTATTTAATATCATTGTCTTACTTGCTGGTGGTATCTTTTTATATAATGACTATATTGATTTAGCTGATTATTCTACATTTATTATTTCAGTAAATATGTTTATCACCCCAATGAATCAATTAATTAACTTTGTTGAGCAATTTCAAAACGGGACAACTGGCTTTAAAAGATTTCTTGAAATTATGGACGAAGAGGAAGAAAACATTCATGAAGGTGACAAAATATGTGGGAAAGTCAAAGGTGATATAAAGTTTGAAAATGTTTCCTTCCATTATAAGAGTTCTAAAGAAGTTTTAAAAAACATTTCTTTTGATATAAAACCAGGAGAAAAACTTGCTTTAGTAGGACCTAGTGGAGGAGGTAAAACTACTATCTGTCATTTAATACCTCGATTCTATGATGCTACACATGGTGAAATATTAATGGATGGAACAAACATTAATGAGTTCACTTTAGATTCGTTAAGAAAGCAAATTGGCATCGTACAACAAGATGTATTCTTATTTGGTGGAACAATTAAAGATAACATAATGTATGGAAATCTTAATGCGACAGAAGATGAATTGATTGATGCTGCTAAAAAAGCAAATATTTATGATTATATTCAATCGTTGCCAAACGGATTTGATACTGAAATTGGTGAAAGAGGTGTTAAGCTATCAGGTGGTCAAAAACAAAGACTTTCAATCGCAAGAATCTTCTTAAAAAATCCTTCTATTCTTATTCTTGATGAAGCAACAAGTGCTTTAGATAATACAACCGAATTATTAATTCAAAATGCTTTAGATGAACTTTGTAAAGGTCGAACTACAATTATTGTTGCCCATAGACTTTCAACAATAAGAAGCGCAAATGAAATTATGGTTATTTCAGATGGTGTGATTAAAGAACAAGGAACTCATGAAGAACTAATCAAAAAAGGTGGAGTTTATAAAACTTTATATGATCTTCAATTTAGATCACAAGAGGAAACAAGTTTAGTTAATAAATTAAACGGACAATTGGACATTACTAGATAGGTAATGTCTTTTTTCATAACAAAAAATGTCTTTTCGGAGTAAGTTAATATTAAATTATGTTGATTTACTAATTTTTTAATTAAATCTTAAGTATCTTTAAGGTAAAGAGATACCATATTACATTATTATATTTATTAATATGAGTGCGTTAAATTTAGCTAAAGCAATATTTTTTTCTTTATTTTTAACGAGTTGTGATGGTGGATTAGTAATCAATAATGATGATTATTCTTTTAAGGTTGGCAAAGGCTTTTCAAATATAAGTTTCAAAGATTTTAATTTTAACGTCCCTAATATTGAAGATGATTACTCTTTGCAAACAGAAGAAACATTAAATTATGATTTTATCTATGATGTATCAAGTTATGATAAAGGATCAACTATAAGTATAAAAAGTGGTGGAACATATTTGTTGACAGGCGAGAACTTAAATATATCTTTCGATGTTGACTGCAATTATGATGTTACTTTGATTTTGAATAATTTAAATATTATTTCGACTAATGTTGCTCCAATTAATGTAACAAATTGCAAAAATTTAACTTTGTATTTGCCTTCAAAAACCAAAAATTATTTATCAGACTCTAAAAATAATGTGCAAAATTCAACTATTTTTGCAAATTCAAACATTAATATACAAGGTGATGGATATCTTTTTTTAAATTCTTTTTCAAAATCGAAGGATAGCACAAGTAGAAGTATTTATTCAAAAGGCGACATAAAGATTCTAAATTCACATATTGTCTTCAACTTAACTTCTGGAAGAGTTATTGAAGGAAACAATATCGAAATTAATAGGGCACAAATAAAAGCGGAATTTGCTTTTTTAGGAGGCATTGTAGCAAACGGAGATTGTAGCATAAAAGATACACTTTATATTTATAATGGTGGTGGAGACTCAATTAAAGGAAACAATTTATACTTTGAAAATGTTGATTGCTATATCAAAACTAATGGTAAATATGTAAAAGTTGATAAGACAATAGATGAGTTAGATAAAGATGGTATATATTTCATAAAAAATGAAGCTGATTATAATAGGATTAATCTTTCGCTTTTCAATGGAATAGAGACCTTATATTCTTTAAAAGATAGTGCTATTGGTTTTAATGCAAATAATAATTTAACTATTAGTAATTCAAAATTATTAATGGATACCGATGATAATGCTTTTAATGCAATGAAGAAAATTAATCTAGTTAATAATGAAATAGACATAAAAACCAGTAATATAGCTATTAATTCTCTTGATGGTGTAAACATTAAAACTGATTTAAAAAATACTCCAATGATAAAAATATATTCTTCTTACGATGGAATTAATTCAAATAATATAAAAATTGATGGTGGTTTAAATTATATTGTTTCATCAAATGTTGGATTAAATACATACAAAGCAGAGTCAAATTTAATTGAAGTATTAAACCAAGATAAACTTTTTATTAGCTCTTCTTTTAAAGGATTTTCTCTAGAAAGTGATCTTAAAATCAATAACTCTTTATTAACTCTATTTAGTAGTAAAGACGATGTTACAACATATGGTGAGGATAACTATTTATTTGAATTAGTCAATAGTACGCTAGTATCAATTGATCCAAATCCTTATTTTAATAGAAGTAATAATGAATCATTATATATGATTGCTTTAAACCAAAAATTTGAAAAAAATAGTGCTTTAAATTTTTATAATGAAGATTTTATGTTGTCTATAATATTGCCATCAAATTATGAGAATGTTTATCTTTCAATTGCAAGTAATGAATTACATGAAGATTCATATAGAGTATCAAAAGATGGGTTTATTAATTATGCGTTTGATAATAATGTTTCTTTGAATATCGGAAAACCAAAAAACGACAATTTAATTAAAAATATCAATCTTAATAGTTATCAATTATCATATTGATGCCACATAATTTATTTTCTGTGTTGGTAACTTAAATATTAAAGGCGATTATTATCGCATTTTTAGTCGTTTATTTTTATTTTTGATAATCTATAAAAAAGTAGTAAACTATTAATGTATGAAACAAGATTTTGATGAATTAATTAAGTATATACGAAATTTAAACGATTATACTTTGCCGAATTACAATGATTTACCAAAAATCCCACTATATATGGAACAAGTTACAACATATATTGGGGAAACATTGATGCCATTATTTGAGAATAATGTCTCAACAATTATCACTCCATATATGGTTAATAATTATGTTAAAGCTAAGATAGTTATTCCACCAAAAGAGAAGAAGTACGATACAAATCATATTGGATATTTAATTTTTATATCTTTATTGAAGACTAGTGCTAGTATGAAAAATCTTGCTGCACTAATAGAGGTTGATAATAAAATTTTTAAAAGCGATAAAAGTGATTTATATAGTCTATTTAAAGAAATACATGATGATGAATTTAAAAAAGTTCTCACAAGTGTAAATCGAAAATTAGATGTATTTTTAGATAAATATAATTCAAGCGAAGAAGATGACAAAGTTAAGGAAGATAAGTTTAATTTAAATATTGCCAATTTAGCACTTAAACTATATGTTTCTAGTGAAATAAATAAATTGCTCGCTGATTCATTAATGAGTGGAATTACTAAGGAAATGCTTCCTAAGAAAGCTACTCAAAATGATGATGTTGAAAAGAAGATAGAGAATATCAAAATTAAGAAAGAAACTGATCAGCTTAAAGTAAGATAAACGGAGGTAATAAGATGAAAGTTTTAGTTACAGGTGGGCTAGGTTTTATTGGCTCACATACTTGTGTAAGTTTGATTGAAAATGGATTTGATGTTGTAATTATTGATAACTTATATAACTCAAAAGAAGTTGTTCTTGATAGAATAGAAACAATTACAGGAGTCAGACCAACTTTTTATAAAAAAGATGTACAAGATCTTGAATCTTTGCGCGAAATTTTTAAAAAAGAGCACTTTGATGCAATAATTCATTTTGCAGGATATAAGGCTGTTGGTGAAAGCGTTAAAAAGCCTTTAATGTATTACGAAAATAATCTTGAATCTACATTTGCGTTATTAAAATGCATGGAAGAATTTGATGTTAAGAATTTTGTATTCTCTTCAAGTGCAACAGTTTATGGTTTGCCTGACAAAGTCCCATTAACTGAGGATTCCCCTGTAAAAAGTGCAACATCTCCTTATGGTGAGACAAAAGTTATGATTGAAAGAATCTTGACTGACATTGGGAATGTACATAAAGATTGGAATATCGCTTTACTTAGATACTTTAACCCAATTGGAGCTCATAAGTCTGGTTTATTAGGTGAAGATCCAAACGGAATTCCAAATAATTTATTACCTTATATAAATAAAGTCGCTATTGGCCTATTACCAAAAGTCAATGTATTTGGTAATGATTATCCAACACCAGATGGAACTGGAGTTAGAGATTATATTCACGTTGTCGATTTAGCTTACGGACATGTATTAGCTTTAAAGAAACTTTCTACAAATCCTGGTCTTGTTATTTATAATTTAGGAACTGGCAAGGGAACAAGTGTTTTAGAAGTAATTAAAGCTTATGAAAAAGCAACAGGTGTAAAAATTAATTATGTTATCTGCCCACGTAGAGATGGTGATGTTCCTGAGAACTATGCTTCTACTACAAAAGCTGAAAAAGAGCTTGGCTTTAAGTGCAAATATAACATTGAAGATGCATGTAGAGATGGATATAATTTCCAAAAAGCTGAGTTTGAAAGACAAAATAATAAGTAAGAGCCTATAAAGATATAGACTCTTTTATTGCCCCATAGACAAATGGTAAAGTCACA
This sequence comes from uncultured Bacilli bacterium, assembly GCA_944368945.1. Lineage (GTDB taxonomy): Bacteria > Bacillota_I > Bacilli_A > RFN20 > CAG-826 > Onthovivens. The sequence goes on along the minus strand of CALVXH010000031.1, from coordinate 8,844 downwards.
TGTCTCTGAAACATGGTTTTTGCTGGTTCGAGTCCAGCTGGGGCAGCCAATTTTATGATGTATGTTTAATATCTTTTGTATTAAACATTTGGCTCTCTACACAAATTTAGGGTTTTGTAGGGTTTTCAAAATTTAAAGCTATAAAGCAATTTAGGGTCGTCACTTATGTGTGACGGCCTTTTTGCTAGAATTTGTATCCTTCTTTTGATTTATAATATAGATAACCCTTTTGTAAAATCTTTTATAGTTGCTATACCCACAATAGATTTTCTTAGGGGCTTTTATTCTCAAATTTATTCCTTCAATAGGACCATTGCTTAAACGCTTATCCTTAAATTTCACGAATGAGTTAATTATATATTCCTTATAATTTTCATGTGTTTTACCACAATCAATTCCTTTATATTGCTATGTTTTAAAGCATTAAAAAAGTCTGAATATTTTCACAATTCCAGACTTTTAAGCAATATTAATTAATTTAAATATCTTTATTTTGCAAGTTTTTTATTTTTTTTGAGTAAAGTTCTATATCGACTTTTAATGGATTAAATTTTAACATTATATCTCTTCTCATTAATTCTAGTACATCTTTATAACAGTTATTAAATTCAATGGTTATTGTAATAGCTTCCTCACCATCAAGTTTAACGTTTCTCATGTAACTTTCTTTAATAATATATTGGAAGACATCAATTGCATCCATTATTTCTTTAAAACTAATCTTTGAATCCTTTTCTAAGTAAATAACTAATTTACTTGCCTTTTTTCCTGCATGAATTTCAAACTTGTAAAAGAAGAACAAAATTAAGTAAATAACAAGCGATCCAAGAATAGCTATTGTAAAGTTGCCGCTTCCACAAGCCAACCCTATTGCCATTGAAACCCATAAAGTAGATGCAGTCGTTAAGCCTTTAATTGTTGCTCTATTTTTAATGATAACACCAGCTCCTAGGAAACCAATACCTGTTGGAACACTAGCTGCTAATCTCATTGTCTCATATTTTTCTGCGGAATAGCCTATTGAATACATTGAAATAACCATGATTAGACAACTGCCCATTCCAACAAGTAAGTGGGTTCTAAATCCTGCATTATGACCTTGAGCTTCTCTTTGATATCCAATAATTCCAACAAGAATTAAGCAAAGTAAGAATGAGAATACAGTTAGTAAAAAATTACCCCAACCATTGCCTTGAAATAAGTTGTTAAAAAAATCAATTATTATTTTATCAATAGTTGTTACATCATCTGTATGTAAATCATTAGCTAGTACATTAATTGTCGACAAAAAATTGTTCATAAATACGTATTATCTAATCGTACCCGGATTTAGTGATTAGATAACTTCTCCTTTCCCGGGTATAATCTAACTATGCTGTGTACCTGTAGTTTCATACATACAGCTTTGACTGTTTCGAGGTAATTCAGGCCACAGTTTTTTAATATAAATCGTTGATTAGTTAACTAACGCTCCGACGTTTTATTTCTCGCGTATTTACGTTACTAGAAAACTGATGGTTAGATGCAGCAATTTTCACGATTTGGAGGTGATTTTATGTGTTTTGTTGGAATTGATTGTTCCAAGTACAACATGACTGTTTCATTTCTACTGAAACAGGCACAGCGATCAAAGACACCTTTACCTTTGATAACTCCGTAAGTGGCTTTACTCAGTTCTTTTCAGTTCTAGATGAACTCAATTGTCCTAAATCTCTAATAAAAATAGGATTCGAGTTAACTAGTCATTACATGATACCCTTAATGAAACATCTAAGTGTTAAAGGATACGAGTTTATCCTACTTAACCCTGTTATTGTCTCAAGATTTCGCAAGTCAACGACATTAAGAAGAGTTAAAACGGATAAGGTCGACGCTAAGACAATTGCTCAGGTCCTTGCTAGTCACGATTTTGAATCCTACCAAATGCAAGTTTACCATTTTCCTGAGGTAAAGTCTTTAAATCGTTTTAGAGACCGTTTAATTAAGCAACGATCAAATTACCTCGTTTTTTAATTATATCATTTTTTAAAACAAAATATATTAAAATGAAATAAAAATATTATTACAGTTTTGTGATTATATTACAATATCTCGATATTAAATAATTCCTAGCGCAAATAAGAAAACTTTTATTAATTATTTTTTCTAAAAAAGCATATTTTATGCAATAAAAATACTACAAAAACTATGCAGATTTTTAACATAATTTTTCCAAGAATTTTCGTATCAAAATTACTTTAAATGTTAAGAAGCAAAGTAGTATAATATTGGCGTACGAAAAGGAGATAATTTTTTAATATGGCAGAAATTAAAAAAACTATGCTTAGTGTTGATGGTAATACAGCTGCTGCTTTAATGAGTTATAACTTTACAGAAATTGCAGCTATTTATCCTATTACTCCATCTTCACCAATGGCAAACTACGTTGACATCTATGCCTCCCAAGGAAAGAAGAATTTCTTTAATAGCACTGTCAAAGTTTGCGAAATGCAATCTGAAGCAGGTGCAAGTGGTGCACTTCACGGAGCATTAAATGGTGGTGCTTTAGCTACAACTTATACAGCAAGCCAAGGTTTACTCTTAATGATTCCTAATATTTATAAGTGGTGTGGTGAACTTCTCCCAGCTGTTATGCATGTTTCAGCAAGAAGTTTAGCAACAAGATCACTTTCAATTTTTGGTGATCACCAAGACGTTTACGCAATTAGACAAACAGGAATCGCTATGATTTGTAGTGATTCTGTTCAAGAAGTTGCTGATTTATCATCAGTTGCACACTTAGTTGCTATTGATGCTGAATATCCAGTATGTCACTTCTTTGATGGATTCAGAACATCACATGAAATTCAAAATGTTGAATTTATTGCTGATGAAGAATGGAAGAAATTAGTTCCATGGGATAAAGTTAAGAAATTTAAAGATAGAGCTTTAAATCCACACGGACATGCAGTCACTAAAGGTGGTGCTGAAAACGATGATATCTACTTCCAAGGTAGAGAAGCACAAAACGCACATTATAACAATGTTTTACCAATCGCTGAAAAATATTTTGCAAAAGTTAGCGAAATGACAGGTAGAACATATGCTCCATTTGTTTATTATGGTGATCCAGAAGCAACAAAAGTTATTATTGCGATGGGAAGTGTCAATGAAACTGCATATGAAGTTGTTACAGATTTAAATAAAAAAGGTGAAAAAGTTGGTATGGTTAGAGTCCACCTCTATAGACCATTCTCAGCTAAACACTTAGTTTCAGTTTTACCAAAGACAGTTAAAGAAATTGCTGTTTTAGATAGATCAAAAGAATTAGGCAGCGTTGGTGAAGCACTCTATGAAGATGTTTGTGCTGCTTTAAATCTTGAAGGTGTTACAGGAATTAAAGTTATTGGTGGTAGATATGGTTTATCATCAAAAGATACTCAACCAAAACACATTAAATCAGTATTCGATTGGATGTTAAGTGGAAAAGAACATCACAATTTCTCAGTAGGAATCAATGATGATGTTACATTCTTATCAATTCCAGTTGATGAAAATTATGAAATTGCACACTCATATACTTCATGCTTATTCTATGGATTAGGTAGTGATGGTACAGTCGGTGCTAATAAATCTTCAATTAAGATTATTGGCGATGCAACACACCAATATGCTCAAGCATATTTTGCTTACGATAGCCGTAAGTCAGGTGGTGTCACAAGATCACACTTAAGATTTGGTAAAGAACCAATTCACTCAACATATTATGTTGAACATGCTTCCTTCATTTCATGTTCTCTTGATACATATGTCTTTAGATTTGATATGCTCAAGAACTTAAGTGATGGTGGTACATTCTTACTTAACACTGATATGAGTAATGAAGATTTAGATAAATTACTTCCAAACAGAGTTAAATATCAATTAGCAACAAAGCATGCTAAATTCTATGTTATTGATGCTAACAAGATTGCTCTTGAAATTGGTATGGGTAGACATACAAATACTATTTTACAAAGTGCATTCTTCTATCTTAATCCACAAATTATGCCATACTCAGAAGCTAATACTTGGATGAAGAAATTAGCATTAAAGACATATGGTAGAAAAGGTAATGATGTTGTTGAATTAAACTACAAAGCTATCGATAAAGGTACAGAAGGTTTAAGAGAAGTTAAAGTAAAACCAGAATGGGCTAAATTACCATTTAATAGAGAAAGAGCTACAATTGGTGATGATTACTTTGATTCATATGTTGACTTCATCAATACTCTTGATGGATACGATTTACCAGTTAGCAAATTCACAGAATATGAATTGCTTGATGGTACAATGAGAGAAGATGTCACTTATAGTGAACAAAGAGGTATTGCAGACAGAGTTCCAGAATGGAATAAAGATTACTGTATTCAATGTAATACATGTGCATTTGTTTGCCCTCACACAACAATTAGACCATTCTTACTTTCTGAAGAAGAAGTTGCTAACGGACCAAAAGGTTTAGCAGATAAAGTTACAGACGCTAAAGGACCAGCAACAGTTAAAGGATTAAAATACATTATTCAAGTTTCACCAAAGAACTGTGTTGGATGCGGACTTTGTGTTAAAGAATGTTTAGCTAACAAGGCTGCTGAAAAAGCTGGTAATGACCACTTTGCATTAAAACTTGTTGAAGCTAAATCACAATTCGACAAAGAAACATATGCAACATATTTATACAAACATACTCAATATAAGACAGATAAGTTCCCACTTACTACAGTTAAAGGTGCTGCTTTCTTAATGCCATATATGGAAATTAGTGGTGCTTGTGCAGGATGTGGTGAAACTCCATATTACAACTTACTTTCAAGATTATTTGGTAAGGATTTATTAATTTCAAATGCTACAGGTTGTTCATCAATTTATTGTGGATCAACACCTCTTACACCATTTGTTAATGATAAAGAAAAGAACGGACCAGCTTGGGCTAACTCATTATTCGAAGATAATGCTGAAAATGGTTATGGTATGAGACTTGCAACAGATTATAAACTTGCAAATATCTCAAGAATCTTAAATGCTGCTCTTGAAAGTGAAACAGTTGAAGCTGAATTAAAAGAAACAATTAAATCATACTTAGCTAATATTAAGAATAGAGATGAAGCTAGAAAGATTATCCCTACACTTGTTAAATTAGTTAATGCTAGTAAAGATGAAGCCGTTAAAGAAGTATTACACTATGAAAAAGATTTACTCGACAAGAGTGTCTGGATTGTTGGTGGTGATGGTTGGGCATATGATATCGGTTACGGCGGATTAGATCACGTCTTAGCAAGTGAAGATGATATCAATGTCATGTGCTTAGATACTGAAGTCTATTCTAATACAGGTGGACAAGCTTCTAAATCATCACAAACAGGACAAATTGCTCAATTTACTGCTAGTGGTAAAAAGACAAGTAAGAAGAATCTTGCTTTAATGGCTATGGCTTATGGAAATGTTTATGTTGCTCAAGTCGCATTAGGTGCTAACCCAATGGCTGCAATTAAAGCATTCAAGGAAGCTGAAAGCTATAACGGACCATCATTAATTATCTGTTATGCACCATGTATTAACCAAGGCATTAAAGGTGGTATGGTCAACTCAATTCAAGTTGAAAGAGAAGCTGTTGAATGTGGATATTTCACAACATTTAGATATGATCCACGTTTAGTTGCTCAAGGAAAACCAGGATTACAACTTGATTGTAAAGAACCAGATTTCTCAAAGATTAGAGATTTCATTATGAAGGAAACAAGATATTCACAACTTCCAAAGATTAATCCAACAGAATGTGAAGCTTTATTCGAAAAGAATGAAAAATGTTCTAGAGAAAGATGGGAAAGAATCAAGAAGTTTGGTCTTTAATCTTTAACTAAAAAATTTAAAAACCCAGCGTTTTGCTGGGTTTTTCTTTATATTAATATATATATTGCAAATTGACAATCTTATGCTAAAATAATAAAAGTAAATTGAGGTAAACAAATGTATTGCAGAAAATGTGGCCATGAAATATCTGATAGACAATCTTTTTGTCCGTATTGTGGAGCAGATCAAAGAAAAGAGACTTCGTCCTTCACAACGATGATTGATATAAAAGAAAAGAAAAATAATAAGATTAAAAAGACTCGTAAATATGTCATTTCTTATTTTGCTGTGCTAGGTTTTATAATTTCAATATTGTCAATATTCTTTGATGCTTTTGTATTTATTAGTTTAATACCTTTTTCTGTCTTTGGTGGTGTATTTGGAATTATAAGTTTAATACTATCAATTATTGGTATTAAAGAAACAAAGCATAATATCAAAAATGGTTCACAATTTGCTTATTCTGGTTTTGCACTAAGTATAATTTCTTTATTAGTTTTAATAGCAGTTGCATTAGTAATATTATTTTATAAGTAAATAGATTCTTCTAATTGCCTTGTGATAAAATTACTTAAGCGGAGGTAGTTTATGAAAATTATTTCTTTTAATGTTAATGGTTTAAGAGCAATTTTATCAAAAAATTTTAAGGAAGATTTTAAAGCACTCGATGCTGATATTTTTTCATTAAATGAAACTAAGTTAACTACTGATTTAGTTTTTGAATTTCCTTTCCAACCTGAGGGATATTTTACCTATTATACAAATAGCGAAGTGAAAAAGGGATATAGTGGAGTTGCTGTATTTACTAAAATAAAACCAATTAGTGTTCATTATGGTCTTCTTGATCATAAATATGATGAAGAGGGTAGAATTATAACTCTTGAATTTGAAAAATTTTATTATGTTGCAGCTTATGTTCCTAATAGCGGAGATGGTTTGAAGCGCTTAGATTTTAGAATGCAATATGAAAAAGATGCTTTAGAATATTTAAAATATTTGGAAAAAAATAAACCTATTATTTATGCGGGTGATTTAAATGTTGCACATGAAGAAATAGATATTAAAAATCCTAAAACAAATATCCATAATGCTGGTTTTACTATTGAAGAAAGAGAAGCATTTTCAAATTTATTAAATAATGGCTTTATTGACACATTTAGAAATCTCTACCCAACAACTATAAAATACTCTTGGCGGAGTTATAGATTTAATGCTAGGAAGAATAATGCTGGATGGAGAATTGATTATTTCGTAGTAAGTAAAAACTTTGTTTCTCACGTTAAAGATTCAAAAATATTAAATGATATCTATGGCAGCGATCATTGCCCAATTGAGCTTGACTTGGATTTATAATTATGGAATTTATTTTAAATAGTAAAGAAATGCAAGATGCGGATTCTTATACTATAAAAAATTTTACACCTTCGTTGGAATTAATGGAAAAAGCAGGAACGGAGTGTTATAAAGTGATCCTGACATACATTAATAAAAGCAATAATATATTAGTTGCATGTGGCAGTGGAGGTAATGGAGGAGATGGCTTAGTTATTGCTCGATTGCTTCTTGAAAATGGATTTAATCCAACTGTTTGTATGATTGGTTCCCATTTAAAAAATGAAACAAAAACTAATTTTGAGCGTTATAAAGGGAAAATTATTCAAAACATTGATAATGTTAAAAGTGATGATTTTGATATTATTATTGATTCTGTATTAGGTGTTGGTATAAATTGTGCTTTGAAAGATAATTATATTTCATTTATAAATAAATTAAATACTTTAAATGGGTTTAAAGTAAGTATTGATATTAGTAGTGGTATTGATTCTACAAACGGAAATTCATTAGGTGCTTTTTTTAAATCTGATTTAACAATTGCTATTAATAATTATAAAACTGGACATTATTTTAATGACGGAATCGAATCTTATAATAGACTTATAAAAGTTGATATTGGTATCTCTTTATTAGAAAATCATGAGTACACAAAAACTTTAAATTTAGTGGACTTTTGTAGCCTTTTCCCTAAAAGAAATAGGAATTCAAACAAAGGTAATAATGGAAGAGTTGCTTTAATTGGTGGTTGCAAATTAACACCTGGCGCTTTGAATTTATCTTTAAATGCACTAGCTGCTTTAAGGGGTGGAGTTGGATATGCCACAGTTTGCATTCCAAGTAGTTTATATAATATCTACGCTTTAAAAAATAATGAGAATATTTATCAAGTATTGTCTGATAATGATGGAAAAATCGTTTTTAATGAGAAGGAGATTTCAAAACTTCTTAATTATGATGCTATCGCTATTGGAATGGGAATAGGAACGTCCGAGGAAGTATATAAGATCATTAAATTTTTATTGGCTAATTATAATGGCAACTTATTAATTGATGCCGATGGTTTAAATTCAATTTCTAAATTTGGCATAGATATTTTAAATAAACACTCATGTAATGTAATTTTAACCCCACATTTAAAAGAGTTTTCTAGATTATCTGGATTATCATTAGATGACATTAAATTAAACTATATTGATGTAGCTAAAGCTTTTGCCAATAAGTACCATGTTTATTTAAATTTAAAAAATGATGTTAGTGTTATTACTGACGGAAATGAGGTCATACTAAATATAAATGGGAATGCAGGACTAGCTAAAGGTGGAAGTGGTGATGTTTTAAGTGGAGTGACGTTATCATTATTAAATAAAAAAGATAATTTACTTTATAGAGTTGCATGTGGCGCTTTCATTTTAGGTAGAAGTAGTGATTTTGCAATTAAAGATATTAATGAATATTCTTTGATGGCAAGAGATTTATCGAAATATTTAATTAGCGTATTTAATGAATTAGTTGGTACCAAAGCAAAATAAAAGTGTCTCTTTTAAATAAGTGAGGCACTTTTTTATTATGTGAACCGAAGGGACAACATAAAACCGCCTCCTATGGGGGCGAGAATTGAAAAAGCGGTAGCGATAAGCAAAA
>CALVXH010000030.1 GCA_944368945.1 uncultured Bacilli bacterium | reverse complement strand
TATCGCACTTTTATAGAAATAATTATGTTAGATTTATTGCTTAAAAATCCTTTACAAGTGTAAAACTACCGTACTATGAATTTAATCTTCGTAGTGGATGGCTAAATATGAATAATGAAATTTTAATCGTTTCTTTAGTGATTATAATTATTTGTTTAATCACTCTTTTTTACGTTTACTTTTTATTTTGCAAAATTAAAAAAATTAAGGTTCAAAACAAACATGCTTTAGATATTTCAAGAAGCATTAAAGAAGGTGCCAGTGCATTTTTAAAGCGCGAGTTTCAAATAATTATTCCTTTTATTGTTATTTTTGCCCTTGTTTTACTAGTTTTAGGTTTTGTACCTCAATTAAAAGATAAGGCTGAAGGAGTTGGTTGGCAATAAGCAATATGTTTTATTGTAGGTGCTTTATTTTCTTGGCTTGCTGGTTTTATTGGCATGATTGCTGCTACAAAAGCTAATGTTAGAACGACTAATGAAGCAAGTATCAAGGTCATCAATGGATATTCTAATTAAACTTATGTCTATAATCTCTTTAATTATTGGACCAATATTAACAATAGTTCCTTCCTTATTGGATTATATTGTAGGTTTAATATAAAATAATAGTTAAAATGAAAAAGAAAAAAATATTTATTTGCTTTGTTGTACTTATGAAAGGAGAATTAAGATTACATATCGCCTCTATTAAGTTATTACTTTAATTAATATGTAAAGCTAGCAAATTAAAAGATAATGATGATGTAGAACAAATAGGTGGGATGTCAATATAAGTGTTAACCTTAGGCGTTCATAGGTAAGTTTTAAATTACGAATTGCCCATATTAATGTAATCTTGATTTGATGTCACTCTTTTTAGTTCGCCTTCCTCAGAATTCGGGGGATGGCGGACTTCTATATAAGGTATTAGCAAATGCCATTATTTTTTAATGTAATTTTTAGCACTTTACTATTGACAGTGCTAAAATTTAAAATATAATATTATTAGCACTTAATGATAAAGAGTGCTAATTATTAACAAGGAGGGTTTGATTATGGCATTTAATGGACCTGAAGATTATAGCAAGGATGAAAATATTCTTGAAAAATTTGGTAGAAATATTACTGATGAAGTAAAAAAGAATAAAATTGATCCAGTTATCGGACGTGATGAAGAAATTAGAAATATCGTAACTGTTTTAGCCCGTAAAACTAAGAATAATGTCATTTTGTTAGGTGAACCTGGTGTTGGTAAAACAGCTATTTTGGAAGGATTAGCTCAAAGAATTGTTAAAAATGATGTCCCATCGACATTAAAAGATAAAGAAATTTTTGAACTTGATATGGGTGCCCTTGTTGCTGGTGCAAAATATCAAGGTGAATTTGAAGAGAGATTAAAAGCTGTCTTAAATAAAATAAAGGAATCTAATCACAAGATTATTCTCTTTATTGATGAAATTCACCTTATTGTTGGTGCTGGTCGTTCACAAGGTGCAATGGACGCTTCTAATATGCTTAAACCAATGCTTGCTAGAGGTGATATAGATTGTATTGGTGCAACAACTTTAAAGGAATATCAAGAATACATTGAAAAGGATAGAGCTCTTGAAAGAAGATTCCAACCTGTTATGGTTCTTGAACCAAGTAAAGAGGATACACTTTCAATATTAAGAGGCTTAAAATCAAGATTTGAATCTCACCATGGTGTACATATAACTGATAATGCACTTGTTGCTGCAGTTAACTATAGTGTTAGATATATAACAAACAGATTTTTGCCTGATAAAGCAATTGATTTAATTGATGAAGCTTGTGCTGAAACTAGAGTTGAGATTGAATCAATGCCTAGTGAACTTGATGAAGTAAGCAGAAAAATTCGTCAACTTCAAATCGAAAAAATGGCTTTGTCTCAAGAAAAAGATGAACAATCTAAATTAAGATTGTCTAAGCTTGAAGAGGATCTTTCTAAACTCAATAAAGAAGGGGAAGAACTTACTAGAGAATGGCAAAAAGAAAAACAAGAAATTGTTGATATTAAGAAATTAAAAGAAAAACTTGATACAGCAAACTTTGAATTGCAAAATGCATTTAATAATGGTGATTTTAAGACTGCAAGTGAGATTCAATATAAAGAGATTCCTTCTTTAAAATCACAACTCGATAATTTAGAAAAGAATAATAAAAATCACAAGATTTTAAGTGATGTCATCACAGAAGACAATATTGCTAGTATTGTTTCTAAGATGACTAATATTCCTGTTCAAAGAATTACTAAAGGCGAAAAAGAAAGAGTTTTACATCTTGAAGACACTCTTAAAAAGAGAGTTATTGGTCAAGATAAAGCTATTAAACTTATTAGTGATGCAATTATTAGACAAAGAGCTGGTATTAACGATCCACATAGACCAATTGGCAGTTTCTTGTTCCTAGGACCTACTGGTGTTGGTAAAACAGAGATTGCTAAAGCTCTTGCAGAAGCACTTTTCGATAGCGATCAAAAAATCATTCGTATTGATATGAGTGAATATATGGAGAAATACAGTGTTTCTAGATTAATTGGTGCTGCTCCAGGCTATGTTGGCTATGAGGAAGGCGGTCAATTAACAGAACCTGTTAGACATAACCCTTATTCAATCGTACTTTTTGATGAAATTGAAAAAGCTGCTCCTGACGTCTTGAATCTTTTACTTCAAGTAATGGATGATGGAAGACTTACAGATGCTCAAGGAAGACTTTGTGACTTTAAGAATACTGTTATTATTATGACTAGTAACTTAGGTTCGCAAGAAATTCTTGAAGGTCATTCTGAACTTGTTGATACACTATTACACAAGGCATTTAAACCTGAATTCTTAAACAGAATCGATGAAATTGTTACATTTAATTATTTAACTAAAGAAGTTCAATATAAGGTCGTCGAAAAGATGCTTAACGACTTAAAGGGCAGATTATTAAATGAATATTACGTTGTTGATTTTACAAAGAATGTTAAGGACTATGTTCTTGATAGTGCATATTCAAAAGAGTTTGGTGCTAGACCTTTAAAGAGATTTATTCAACATAATATCGAAACTGTAATAGCTAAGATGATTATTGATGAAAAAATATCTCCTTCAAGAAAATATATAGTTGATTATTCACCTAGTGATGGAGTCACAGTTACAAAAAGTGAGTAGTTAATCAATCAATTGGCTAAATAGTTCAAACTATTTAGCCTTTTTTAATGTATTAAAAAGTATTTAATAGATTATTTTTCCAATAAAAAATCGTTTATAATCGTATTAATAAGGAAGGGGAAATATGGAAGTTAATTTTAAAGACTATGTTTTAGAATTTAAGAAAGGCGATATGTCTCATTTTGATGTTTTTTATAATTCTTGCAAAGAGAAAATTTTTTATAATATTTTTTCTTTAACAAAGAATTATGAAGTTAGTGAAGATATCTTACAAGATACTTTTGTAAAGTTTCTTAAAGGTATAAAAGACGTAAATGAAAATGAGAATATTCTAGGATTCTTAATGATGATGAGTAGAAATCTTACATTAGATCATTTTAAGAAAAATAATCGAGTTTTGCAGCTTGATGAAACTAAAGATATACCTCAACATCATGACGAACATCTAATAGATAAAAATATCATCCTTGAAAAAGTTAAGGATATCTTAAAGCCTAAAGAATTTGAAATATTCACTATGCATGTTCTTAGTGAACTTACATTTGAAGAAATATCAAAGTTAAAAAGAAGGCCATTAGGAACAATAACTCGGGCGTATAAAAATGCTATTAAAAAGATTAAGGAGAGTATGGTTATATGAAGCGAATCGATGATCAAACTATAATTAAAGAAATCAAACACGATGCCACTTATCAAATTAAAACTTCCAGTGAAGATATTTTAATACAATATAATCTCGAAATTAGCAAAGAAAAATCAAAAGTTAATAACGACAATAAAAAGAAATTATTTGTATTCGGAGGTTTAGGAGGAGTTGGAGTATGCGCCATTGCTGTAGCTGCAAGTATTTTTGTCACCTTTAATTCAAATAGTAACGATAATAATAACGATAATCCATTTACCCCTAGCATTGTTTTAAATAATATTTCTTTTAAAGAAGAATTAGCAACTTATAGTTATTTTAATGGAACAAATGATAGTGGATTATTATTAAATAAAGCAATGTTTGCAAGAGGTCAAAATGGTAATAGAGATCTGACCCAAACAGACTTTAATAATATTTGTAAGACATATGATGATGTTGAAGTCGCTTTAGAAAAACTTGGTGAACAAGTTAATGTAAAAGGATATGAGTTTAATGATGAAAAAGAAGGTACTTATTATAAATATATAAATTCTTTATATATAAATAATGATGATACTCCTTTTGCTTCTATTTATTTTAATGATATTAATATGATCGAAGATGATGATGAAGTTGTTACAACTTATAAAGCATTATATGAAACTAGTGGAATATATAGTGACTTATTTGTTAAGAAGGAAGTAGAAAATGAAGGCAAAGAAAAAGAAATTTCGTATGTTTTGACATTTAAGCCAATTAATAATAGTGATTACTTTTATGTTATCGAAAGAGAATCGGAAATAAAAGGAGTTGAGACCGAAGAAGCTTATTCTTACGCTGTTTACAATTCTAATAATTCAAGAAATTATTTATATAAATTAACTTATGAAGTTGAAAATGAACTTGATGGTGAGTCAATCGAATTGGAAATAGAAAAGAATGATGCGGAATATTCATATGAAAATATACAAATAAGAGGGAAAAGTACTACTTTTATCGCTAGCTACGAGAGTGATGATCATGAAATAGAAGATGTTTATGTAACTTTAACCAAAGAAAATGGTAAAAAACAATATGCTTCAAGAAATGGTTTAATTTATAATTCATAAATTTATAAAAAATTCCAATAAATTTTATATCTCAATCGTATTTATAGTAAATAAATAAAAAAGGAGATAAAAAATGAAAAAACATACAACTTTAGGAATTTTAGGTTCTATCGTATTACTTGGGACTTTAGCTAGTTGCTCAGGATTAAAACTAGGAAATAATGGAAATGGAAGTGGAAATGATTTAACAGTTGACCAAAAACAAAATATTGAAGTTTTAACTTCGCTTAAAATGGTTGAAACAATTAATAATGTTAATAATATTTCAGGTGCTTATAGAGGCTTTAATAATCAAACTACTTTAAGTGATGATACTATTTTAGAGATTCTACCAACTATTGATACATTATTAAATAATGGCACAGTAGTTAGCTCGACGCTTGAAGAAGTAGACACAGTCTATGATGGCATAACCTACAACTATAAGGAAACATTAACTTATAAAGACTCAAATTTGAAAGATGCATCTTATACATTAATTTATAATAAAGAGCATACATTTACTGAACAGGATGAAGACGAAACTGAAGAAATTACCATATTAAAAGGAATTGCTATCATTAGCGAAAACGAAAGATACTCATTCACTTCATTAGACAAAGTTGAAATTGAAGGAAATGAAGTTGAAGAAGAAAGGTATTTTAAAATATCATTAACTAATAATTCTTATGTCATGGTCGAAGAAGAATTTGAAGAAGAAAGAAATGAGTCTGAATCAGAATTTGAATACACCTTTATTAATAATGGTAGGATCGAACTTCAATATTCTATTTCGTTAGAAAGCAAATTTAAATTTGACGAAATTGAATATGAAATTAATGATACTGAATATGAAATTAAGAAGACAATTGTAGATGGCGAAGAAATCTATCGAGTTAAATTGGAAAAAGATGATGATTATACTAAAGCAATTGGTGTATATAAAAAAGTTAAATTAGAAGATGGGAGCGTCACTTTTGTTAAAATATAATCCTTTTATATATTTTGAATTAAAATAGTAAAATTTGAATTATATAAAATTTGCTTTAATTGTACTTTTTAGAAAAACCATGCAAATCATGGTTTTTCTTTCAATTTTAAATAAAAATAGTTTTTCAATTAATTACAAATTTACAAATTCTTTACATTTTTATTAAAAATGAAGCTTAATGTATTATAATTTTAATGTATGAGTTTAGCAGATTTTATAAATTTAATATCAAATACTCCAATGCTTATAATTGCTATAATTCTAGTTATTGGAGTCGTTTTTATTAATGGTTGGACTGATGCTCCTAATGCAATTGCAACCTGTATTTCTACTAGATGTATAAAGCCTAAAACTGCAATAATCATGGCAGCCATATTTAATTTCCTTGGTGTTTTAACAATGTTTTTTATTTCAAAACAAACTGCCGAGACAATTTCTAATATGGTTGATTTTGGTACTCAGTATTCATTGGCACTTGATGCATTATGTGCTGGTATGGTTGGTGTTATAGTTTGGGGAGTTCTCGCTTGGGCCTTTGGAATACCAAGTAGTGAATCTCATGCTTTAATTGCAGGTATCACAGGTGCTGGATTAGCAGCTATGACAATGGGATTAGATGCTAAGATTGCTTTTGGGCCTACCTCAAGTTGGGCTTTAACATTATATGGATTAATATTATCTTGCATTTTTGGCTTCTTTATTGGCTATTTAGTAATTCAATCAATTAGAGGAATTTGTAGAAAAATGGACAGAAATAAGACAAGACCATTTTTTAAATATGCTGAAGTGTGCAGTGGAGCTGCAATGGCTTATGTACATGGAGCACAAGATGGTTTGAAATTTATTGGTGTTTTATTTTTAGCTATTGAGCTTGCTTTTAAGGCTAACAATCCATCGAGTTCGATAGCTTTATCTAATGACTCTTCTTTATGGTGGTTAGCAATAATTACAGCATTAGTAATGGGACTTGGAACATCTATTGGCGGATATAAAATTATTAAGAAAGTTGGAATGGGTATGGTAAAACTCGAAGCATATGAAGGTTTTGCAACGGATTTCACCAGTGCAATTGGAATTTTGATTTCAACTTTATTTGGTGTCCCAGTTTCAACAACACAGGTAAAGACATTTTCAATTTTAGGTGTTGGTGCAAGCAAAGGAATAAAACGTGTCAATTGGAATATAGCTTTAGAGATGGTTATGACATGGATATGTACATTCCCTGGTTGTGGTATTATAGGCTATATATTTACTTTGATATTTATAGCAGTTTCTAGATGAGGTGGTTAATATGTTTTTTAAGAAGAAAAATAATAATTATTTCTATGATTCGTTTAAAGAATTATGTAAGTATGCAGTTGATGAAATTAACATTTTAAGTGAAGGATTGACAAATTTTGATAATTCTAAATTACTTGATTTAAAAATTAAAATTCATCAAGTTGAACATTCAGCAGATAAGAAGAAAAAGGAAATAGAAGAGAAATTGGCAAAGGAATTTATTACTCCAATTGACAGAGAAGATATTTTTGTTTTACTTGATAAGATAGATGATCTTTCTGATTCTATCGATGAAATATCTTATAAACTTTATATAAGAAACTATAAAGAGTTACCATTTAAGGTAGAGTTGTTTATAGAAAAAAGTAAAGAAGCTATTCTTGCGCTTTATGATGTTTTTGAAAATTTCTCAGATATAAATAAAAAAGATATTATTGAACCTAAAATTCAAAAAGTATTGAATTTAGAAGAAGCAGTTGATAAGTTATATGAATTTTATGTGCATAAACTATATTTAGATCTTCATGATTATGAAAATATTAGACTTGGTGAAAGAGTTTATTCATATTTTGAGTATGTAACTGATAAATGTAGAGATGTTTGCAAAACTGTATTAATCATAATGTATAAGAATTTATAAAGCACAATCTTATAAACTCAAGCGGGGGGATAAGCCCTGCTTTTTATGAATAATAAAAAGATGGCTTATTTTGCCACCTTTTTAAATTTGATTAAAATTTTTAATTATAAATTTTTAACCCATAATCCATGGAGATTGCAATATTCATAGACTGCTAATGGTTTTTCACCTTCACTTAAAGTGAATGTATGAACTGGTTGTTCTCCTGGTTTTAAATCGACTCTTCTTACTTCTTTATCTGTAACAAGAATAATGAAAGTAATATAGTGATTTTCTAACATTGGGTGTAAAACACTACCAACTTGGACTTCAACTTTATTACCAGTAACAGTTACAGCTGGAACATGTTTTTCTTGAGCAGCATCAACTGAATTTGCTTTTAATTCTGTCATTGGTTCACCACAACAAACTGTTGGGCAGCAATGTGTATTTGGAAAAACTTCTAAAATTTTTCCACATTTATTACATTTGAAAATACGTAAATTATCCATTAATAATATCCTCCTATTTAGATATTAATATTTTAGAATGATTAGTGGAATTTTTAAAGAGAATTGCGCTATTATAAAAATATGATTACATTTGAAATTCTTGTAGATGATTTGAAGAAAAATAGTAGTGGACAAAAATACATTGATTTTAATAAAAAGATTGTTAATTCAAAACTTGAACTCATAGGTGTTAAATTGCCAGTTCTAAGAAAATTTATAAAAAAGTATAAAGATATAGACTTAAATACGTTTGTTCCTAACCAATATTTTGAAACTAATTTTATTTATATAGGCGTTATTTTAGGGAACATTGGTTCTCTTAATGAGGCGTTTGAATTCTTGTTCAATAATAAAGAGCTTATTGATTCGTGGGCAATGACTGATTCAACATATCAATATATTAAAATAAGTAATAATTTAGATGCAGATATTAATATAATAGATAAATTTTTAAATACAGATAATGAGTTTATGATTAGATATGGATATCTTTTGTTTTTTAATTATTATAAGCAGGAAAAAAATTATGAGAGTATTATTTCTAGAATTAGAAGTAGTGAATATTTTTATGTTTATATGGTTGAAGCTTGGTTACTATCTTATTTAATGATTCAATATTATGATGATACCTATAATTTTATTAAAGATAGCAAAATTGACTTAAAGTTAAAACTTAAGGCAATATCTAAGTGTATTGATAGTTATCGTTTATCAAAATCACAAAAAGACAAATTAAAAGACTTAAGAGTGTATCTTAAGTCTAATTAACTTTTGATGTTGTAGAAGAACTTAATTCATCACTTGTTACAGTGACAGTTATTTCTCCTTTATCATCAGGTTTAATAATTGCTAAAGCCTCACCTAAATAAGTTTTAATAGATGATTTGTGGTAACCATCTTTAGAATATGGACAACCAGTTCCTAAAGCAATCAGTTTACCATTTGTCACGTTAACATTGACTAATTTATTTTCTAATGGTTTTAATACACCATCATTATCAGTAATTCTTATTTTAACATAGACTAATCCGTCTAAATCTATACTTGGATTTTCATTAATTAAAGTAATTTTAGTAGACTTTTGTGCTGTTTTTAAAGAATATTCGTGCATTTTTTTACCATTCAAATTAAATGTTACAGCCTTTAATTCACCAGAAACATACTTTATTTTAAATTTTGTCAACGAGTTTTTATTGCTCTTTTTGGTCTTTATTAACTTACCATTTTGGAATAGTTTAATTATTGGATCATTGGTATAAACTTCTGCAATTGTTTCATGATTTTCAAAACCATCAAATGAATATGATTCGAGTGCATTTGAAAGTTTCCAACTAGATTTAGTAGTTCTAGCTTTGTAATCTCTTGGTGAAACTACGCCAATTTTTAAAGTTTCTTTTTCGAAAGCAACTTTAGTATAACTTGCTTCAGCTAATTCTGAACCAATTAAGTCTATTCTTCCGCTGCCAGCGCTCATCCAACCAGCTCCACAAGTCATATTATCATCACAATCTAATGCATTAACTTCGCTACCAACACCAACTTCACCTAAATAATCCATGCCTGCCCAAACAAAATCACCAATTACTCTTTTGTGCTTTTGAGCAAGTTTATAGAAAAGTCTAGCATCCGCGCAGAATGTTTCACTACCCAAGATTAATCTAGAAGGATACTTTTTCAAGTCATGTTCATAACGCAATATACCATAATTATATCCAGCAATATCTACATTAGAGAATGTACCTTTAGTAGCTGTATCACACATTGGAAGTTTTGCACCTAATTTTAATATAGGCGCTCCAAGCATATTTGTTAAATTATTAAAGAATTCACTTCCGACTGCCTTATGTTTCTTTTTCTTTTTATTGGATATTTCTTCTTTTGCAGCTTTTTTATCGTTATAGAAGCCCATGCCAATGCTAGATATAAAATTATAGAAAATATTAATTCCACAAGTGACAGGTCTTGTTTCATCTAGTGAATGAAGATAGTCAGTAAAGGTTTTTGTTAATTCAATACCTTTTTTATGAGCACTTTCACCAACTTCGTTTCCAGTTGAATACATGATTACAGAAGGGTGGTTATAATCTTTATTAACCATGTCATTGAAATCTTCTTGCCAATATTTTTCAAGATATAAAACATAATCGTATTTTGTCTTGTGGGTATACCAGCAGTCAACATATTCATCTAAAACATACATACCCAATTCATCACAAGCTTCAAGAAGCCATGTCGAAATAGGATTATGTGCGCTTCTAATTGCATTATATCCAGCTTCTTTAAGAAGACGGATTCTTCTTAATTCACTAGTTTTATTTGTCATAGCACCAAGCAATTGGTTATCGCTATGAATACAAGCACCATATAATATGATTCTCTTACCATTAATGAGTAATCCATCTTTACCGTATTCGATAGTTCTTAATCCAAATGTAATAGTTTCCTCGTCGCCAAAAAAGCGTACTCTTAATTTATACAAATTTGGTGATTCTTCACTCCATAACTTTAATTGACTTAAAGTAAGTGTTTGATCAAAAATCCCTGTAGTTTCACTATCAATAGCATGCAAAACCTCATTATTATCTAAAATATCAATATTAATTTTACCTGAACAAGATGTTTTAATATTGAGTTTAAATGTTTTTGCTTTGTAGTCTAAAGTAGTGATTTTAACTCCATTAATTTTTACATGTTTATCGTCTTTAATATATAAATAAACAGGTCTATAAATACCTGAACCTGAATACCATCTTGAGTTAGGTTGATCACTATTATAGGCAATAACCTTTAATTCATTTTTAACGTTAGGTTTAACCTTGCCAGTAATATTTACATAAAAATTAGTATATCCATATGGCCTAAAATGAATTTTTTCTCCATTTAAAAAGATTGTAGCATTATGATAAACTCCTTCAAATTCTAGAACTAAGTTCTTTTTTGAATCTTCTTCATTTAAAGTAAATTCTTTTATAAATTCATAATCATGGCAATCAATCCAACAGCAGTTTTTTCCGCTCGGAACATCATCTTTTCTTTCTTCGTAAATCATCGCATCATAAGGAATATCGATTATTTTAAATTCCTCATTTGCGTTTAGTTTTCTTACTTTCCAACTTTTACAAAAATTTATTTTTGACATATTTAACCTCACATTACATATAAAATTTTACATGATTTTTTAAAAAAGAAGAAAAAAATTAAAATCCTTAATCATTAAAACTTTGTTTTAATTTTTTTGAATATTGAAACAAAGTTGTTTTTGTAATATTTTTAATTTAATGAGAATTGCAGTAGTAGAGAACGAAGAACAAGAAAGAAAACACTATCTAGAATTGCTAGATGAGTATGAAAAGGAAACTAATGTTAAGAATGAAGTTTTCATGTTTTCTAATGGTTTTGACTTTATTGAAAAATATCCAACTGATTTAGATTGTGTATTTATGGACATTGATATGCCACAAATAAACGGACTAGAAGCCTCTAAAAAGGTGAGAGATTTTGATCCTGAAGTAATGATTATTTTTGTTACTAATCTTCCACAATTCGCTATTGATGGCTATAAAGTCCAAGCATTGGATTTTTTACTCAAGCCATTTAAATATATCGATTTGAAAGTTGAGTTAGAAAAAGTAAATCGATATAGAGAAACGAAAGTTAAGACTAGGAGTCTTTGGGTTACCCAAAAAGGATCTTCTAAAAGAATACAACTTGATAAAATTGTATATATTGAAGTTATTCATCACGATGTAATAATTCATACATTAAATGATGAAATTAAATTTAGAGGTTCTTTGACAGCAATAGAAGAAAAAATGGATAAATCATCTTTTGTCAGAATTGGTAGTTCTTTTATTGTTAATTTAATGTATGTTGAAGGTGTAGTTAAAGGTCAATGTAAATTACAAGGTGATATATATTTGCCCATTTCCAGAAGTAATAAATCTGAGTTTATGGACAAATTGAACTCATATTTAAATTATGATTTAGAGTTATAACATGAGATATCTTGGTGAAATTTTATTTTTTAATAGTGCTAATTTCTTCTTGGAATTATTTCTTTTTATGCTAATTTGCTTCATTAATATAAAAAGACGCGATCATTTTTATTTTAGATTATTAACCTGTGGTATTTTAGGCTTACTATTTTATTTTTTACCTAGTTTGAATGTAGGTGGTTTTAGTTTTGCATATACAATTATTTTTATTTACATAATTATTTGCTGCTATTTTTTATATAAAACAAATTTTATTACACTATTTACACTTGCAGTTTGTTCGTGGGCTTTACAACATCTCACTTGGAATACATGCTTATTACTTTTGGATAATGTGTTTGGATCATTCGTTCTTCCAAAAGGTGTGCCTTTAACTATTTATTTACTCTGTATATTTGTTTATGCCTTAATAATGGGAATAGTATTTCATAAAAAGAAAGACTATTTTTCAATAGCTAAGCCAAATGCTCAGTCACTGATTGGCTCAATAATTTTATTATTTATTACAGTATTTTTAAGCGCATTTGTTGGAATTGTAGATAAATGGACTTGGATATATAGACTATATTCAATTTCAACATCTTTAATAATTGTCTTGCTTGTTATTGGTGTATTTGATCAAACTAGAGCCGAGAAAGAAAAAATTAAATTTGAAAACGATAACAAAATTTTAAAAGAGTTAATTAAAGAGCAAGCGCATCAGCAAAAAATCAATAAAGAAACATATGATATCATTAACATGAAAATTCATGATATAAAAAACCAAATTAATGTTATTAAAGAAATGAAGACTGATGAACAAAATAAATACTTAGATGAGTTAAAAGACTTAGTTGATATTTATGGAAGCTTCGCTAAGACTGGTAATGAGGTTTTGGATGTAATATTAAATCAAAAGAGTCTCATTTGTAAGTCTAAAAAAATAAAATTTACTTTTATATGTGATGGAGAAGCTTTAAAAATATTTAATCCAGAAAGTCTTACATCTTTATTTGGAAATTTAATTGATAATGCAATAGAAGCTACTTCCAGAGAAAATGAGGATAATAGATTAATAAAATTAACTGCAATGAATAGAAAAAATTTTTTATGTATACATATTGAAAATTATTGTTCTAATCAATTAATTTTTAAAGATGGCCTACCATTAACTACAAAAGAAAACGCTACAAATCACGGATTTGGCACTCGTTCAATTAAATATATCGTTAAAAGGTATAATGGCGAACTTAAAATGAACTTTAATAATAATATATTTTCTGTGAATATTTTAATTCCAATCCAGTCTAATAATGCAAATTAGGTCAAAATAATTGAAAAGTAGGTCAAATAATTATTAATTTTCTTAACATTTGTTAATATGAAAGCGCTTACAAACGTATTAGATTAAATTTAGTGGCCAGAAATTTAGTCTTTGTATAATAAGCTGATATGAAAACTAATTGAAAGGATTAATAAAATGAAAAAAACTAGACTTACAGCAGGTCTTACAATTTTATCTTCATTTTTCCTCGCAGGTAGTGTAACAACTGCTTTAATAATGGAGTATTATCGTGACCCATTAGATGAATTTACTGATAGCAGAAGTTCCATGATTGTTACTGAAAAAAATGAAGATGGAACAAGTGATTATAATTTTAAAAGTGATTTTACAAGTGGTAAAGTCGCATTTGAAGGCTTTAAAAATTTTGCTTTAAAAGAAGCAGAAGAAACAAATGTTCTTTTAAAGAATGAAAATAATGCTTTACCATTAACTCAAGACAAACCAAGAGTAACACTTTTTGGTTTAAGAAGTTATGCAACAGTTTATGGTAATAATGGTGGTTCTACACCTGATAAAGTAACTGTTGAAAACGGAAATTTTGCAGATGAAGTTTTCCAAAAATACTTTGATGTTAACCCATCAATGTTAGAAGCATATGAAAATTACTGCAATACATTAACTTGGGGTGGAAGTGGATTTGGTGCTAAACCACCATCCTATGCTCAACTTAATGATCAAAAAGGAGAAACAATCTATGAATTGTCTCCAGAAGAACTCGCACAATACAATCCTGATTATGCATCACAATTTGATGAATATAGCGATGCAGCTATCGTTGTATTAGGAAGAACTGGTGGTGAATCATATAATTACTATAAACAAAATTGTGTAGATGGTGAAAACCCAACTACAACAGGGAACTATCTTGGATTATCTGAAGAAGAAAAAGAAGTTATTGAGTTAGCTAAAGAAGCTTCTGATAAGGTCATTGTTTTAATAAATTCAACACAAGTAATGGAATTTAAAGAATTAACAACTGATCCAGACATTGATTCTATTATGTGGATTGGTTATCCAGGACCTTATGGTTTATACAAAGTTTGTGAAACATTATTAGGCGATGTAAATCCAAGTGGACACTTAGGTGACACATTTGCAACAAATGCTGCTGCTTCTCCAGCATTACAAAGCTTTGGCAATATTCCTTGGACAAACGCAAGTGATTTTGCTAAAGATGCTAATGTTAATTCATATTTAGTTGAAGCTGAAGGTATTTACAGTGGCTATAGATATTATGAAACAAGATACTATGATACAGTTTATAACCAAGGAAATGCTAAAACTGCAAAAGCAGGTACATGGACAAATCCAGATGGTTCATTAGCAACAACTGATGGCGAATGGGATTATGAAAATGAAATTAATTATCCATTTGGTTATGGCTTATCATATACTACATTTAACCAAACACTTGATAGTGTTGAAATTTTAGGAAATAAAAAAGAAGCTGTTGTTAAAGTCAGCGTTAAAAATACTGGTAATGTTGCCGGTAAGAGTGTCATTCAACTTTACGCACAAACTCCATACACAGATTATGATAAACAATATGATGTTGAAAAGAGTGCTATTCAATTAGTTGACTTTGAAAAGACTAAAGAACTTGAACCAGGTGAATCAGTACAAATTACTATGCATGTCGATTTAAATAACATTGCAAGTTATGATTCAAAAGGTGCTAAAACATTTATTGCTGATGCAGGTGATTACTATTTTGCATTAGGAACAGATTCACACGATGCTTTAAATAATGTATTAGCAAAACAAGGAAAAACTGTTGCAGATGGCATGACAGCAAACGGCGATGCTTCAAAGGTTTATCAATGGAATTGGTCATCATTTGATGATGCAACTTATTCAGTCAGTTCAAATGGCGTAGAAATTACTAACAGATTAAGTGATGGTGATTATTCAATGGATTTAAATTCTTTTGAAGGTTACGAAAATACTGTTACATACCTTTCAAGAAGTGATTGGAATGGTACATTCCCAGAATCATATGAAGGATTAGCTGCAACTGGTAGATTAGCAGAATTATTAGGCAATGACTTTATTGAATTATCAACAAACGATGACACATCAGAATATGTTTGGGGTGCTGATAATGGATTAACATTAAATGACTTCAAGGGTGCTGATTGGGAAGATGATAGATGGAGTGAATTAGTAGATCAAGTAACAATTGATGAATTCTTAGCATTTGCTGGAAACGCATTCCACAACATTGCTGCTATCCCTTCAGTTAACTATGTTGGTAACCAAGCAGATGACGGCCCAGGTGGAAGTGATTCACACACATTAAATGAAGGTCAATTTGAAGGAACACCTTGGAGTGATGCTGCTGAATATAATGGCTTTGGAACACGTGTTGCACCATCTCAACAAAATTTAGCATATTCTTGGAACAAGGAATTAGCTTATGAAAATGGTGAAATAATTCTTGGTGAAACTTCATTAATCTTCAACTTACCTATTATTATTGGTCCAGGTATGAACTTGCATAGACATGGATACAATGGTAGAGGTGGTGAATATTATTCTGAAGATCCAATCTTATCAGGATATATTGGAAGTGCTTCAGTACAAGGCGCTCAATCAAAAGGTGTCTTAGTCAATATCAAACATGCTGCATTTAACGATCAAGAAATCAATAGAAGTGGTATTGCAGTATTTATGAATGAGCAAAAAGCTCGTGAATTAGAGTTAAGAAACTTACAACAAGCATTTGAAGGTAAAGGAAAACCTGCTAGCTTCCATGATAATGAAGAATATAATGATACATATACTCAAGGAGCATATGGTGTTATGTCTTCTTATAATAGAATTGGTGCTACGGCAAGTAGTGCTAATAGAGGCGTCATGGTTGACATCATGAGAAATGAATGGGGCTTTAAAGGATATAATGTTACTGACTTTACAGGTGTCTCATTAAAGGCAGCTCCAAAAGAATCAATTCTCGCAGGAACAACAGCATTCTGTGGATTCGGAAGTGCTTCTGGATCAGTTGCTGAATATTGGAGTGGAGATGTCTTGTCAAAAGATGCTGATATGTGTGCAGCAATTAAGAATAACATTAAATACATTTTATTCTCACTTGCTAATAGCAATGCTTTAAACGGGGTTAACAGCACAACAAAACGTGTTGAATTAATGACAGGGTGGAGAGCTACATATATCACAATGTTGACAGTATTTAGTGCAACAACAATTACTACTGCAACCTTATTCCTTGTTTCTTATTTTCGCCAAAGAAAGGCAGGTAAATAGTATATGACTAAAAGAAAATTTGGTGCGAATGGCTTTATATTCTTATTATGTTTATTATTCGCTATTGTAGGTTTTGTTATTTATCTTGTTAATTCAACTACTGGATATTTATCCGGAACCGCATTAAATTATTGGATTATTATCCTTTCAGTTATTGCAATTGTATTAGGTGCTTTACTCTTAATCTTTAGAAATTCAATGGAAGGTTATGAGGGCTTAGTAATGATTGTAATTGGTGTATTATTAGCAGTTAGTGTTTGCTTGTTTATTGATGAGAGAAAAACATTAGCAGCTGATGTATACTTCATACCAGTTAACTATCCACAAGCTGAGGCTGA
The DNA here is from genome assembly GCA_944368945.1 of uncultured Bacilli bacterium. Lineage (GTDB taxonomy): Bacteria > Bacillota_I > Bacilli_A > RFN20 > CAG-826 > Onthovivens. The sequence continues at coordinate 1,038 of CALVXH010000030.1, read as the reverse complement.
CGCTTTATATCTTGGAATAGTAGGTGTTGCATTCTATATCGTTTCAATTATAACTTTAGTTGTTTCTTCCATGATTGGAATTGAAGGCAAAGAAGTAAAAAAAGACGATATTATAGTAGTAGAAAGTAAATAATTTAAATAATTAGAACTAGGTTGAGAGAACTCAACCTAGTTTTTTTATTGCAAAGACAAATACTAACTTTTAATTATTTGCTTTTAATTGTAAAATTAAAGCAATAGAGGTTACATATGGAGCAAGTTAATTTAGAGAATAAAAGTTTAAGCTTTCGAGAAAAGAAGAATCGTATTGGCAGACTTTTCTTATATTTAGGCTTTTTTATTTCGATATTTTTTACTGGATTTGTAATTTTTTTAATGATAATTAGTAGTCTAGGCGTTTCTCCTAGTGACCAATATGGCTTTAAAGGAGTTAGCGTTGGTGTAGGAGATGATGTTGCATCAACTTTCTTGCAAAATAAAATTAATCTTTCAAAAGGTGAATATACATTAAAATTTGATGAAAAAACAAACTATTCATTTATTTTTGAAGATTTGGAAGATACTAAATCGGTTAAATCAAGTAACATTAAATATAGTTATAGTGTTGAAGTTGATGTTTTAAAAAAAGCTTTTTATAAAAATGGTGACTCTAGTGAAATTTCAACAATTGGACACTATGAAGATGCTTTAACTTTTGTAGAAGATAAGGTATATGAATTTAAGAATACATACGCTTATTATGATTCTTCTTACTACAAAAGTATTTATAAATCTGAAAGTAAAAGATATTTTTACAACGAGGAAAAGAAATTGCTTAAAGTTACAACAAATAACATTGATTATTTAATTATTAATAGTAATGGTGTAATTAAAGAAGGAAGAATTAATTTAAGAGATAAAAACGACCCATTAATTTATACATTTAGTTTTACTTATTAGAGTATACAAATTAATTTATTACGGGGCTGTCAGAAAACTCAAAGAAGTTTGATGACAGTCCTTTTAATTTTGATAACGATGATTATCTTTGATTGATTG
>CALVXH010000029.1 GCA_944368945.1 uncultured Bacilli bacterium | reverse complement strand
ATTTATGACAAATGCATACATTATCCAGTCAGTTAAAAAAAAACAAAAAATAGTACTGAAAGAACAATTAGATGGGCTAAAAGAGGAAAAGCAGTACATAAAAAAGAAGATCAAGCTTTATTTGGAATTGTTCAAGGTGGGGAATTTCCTGATTTAAGAAAAAGATGTGCTGAGGAACTTGTTAAAATGGATTTTGATGGCTATTCAATTGGAGGTACTTCTATTGGAGAGCCTAAGGAAGTTTGCTTTGATATGATTGATATGGCGATAAAATATCTTCCTGAAGATAAGCCTAGGTATTTAATGGGTGTTGGCTCTTTAGATTATATTCTTGAAGGTATAGCTAAAGGCGTTGATATGATGGATTGTGTTTTGCCAACCAGAATAGCAAGACACGGAACATTAATGACCCATGAAGGCAGAATTAACATTAAAAAAGAAATGTATAAGGAAGACTTTACACCTTTAGATAAAGAATGCGATTGCTATACATGTAAAAATTATACAAAAGCATATTTAAGACACCTTTATGTTAGTAATGAAAGTTTTGGTGCTAGATTAATGTCTATACATAATTTGCGTTTTTTAATCTCAATAGTAGAGGGTGCACGTAAGGCTATTCAAGAAGATCGCTTTCTTGAATATAAAGACGAGATATTAAAAAAGTATGGAGATAAAAGAGGATTTTAGATTATATAAAATATAAATGTAAAATGTAATTATCTCATATGTATAATAAGTTTTGTTATTTATATATAAGTGAAAGAGACGATCTTTCACTTTTTTATTATAAAAATTATTTATATTTATATTTTAAAAAGTATGCAAAAACCGATTTTTTTATTTGTTAGTAATTCCTAAATAATTTCATCACACCTATATAAAATTATCGTTGATAGTCTTTGTTTTAATTAATTTTAATTTCCGAAAATATATTTAAAATTAATTGTTCAATAGAATATTGGTAAGTAAATTTAATGATAGTTTGTAAAATATTGTCACTCAAATATTGAATTAAAAAATGGTATATTTTAGGAGTAAATAAATTTTTATTTATTTAAATCTATGTTAATGCTTTAAAGCAAAAGGGGAAACATATGGGTAAAAAGAAATATTTATTAGTATCAACATTAATTTTAAGCACACTTGGTGCAACCGCTTTATCGTCATGTGGTACTAATAATCCACCTGCCGTTAATAATCAAAAAGAGTTCCAAGTTAAACTTCAATATAATGGAAATGAAGGAGCTGTATATGCTGATTATACAAGTGGAACTTTGGTTGATAGTACCAAAGTTAAAATATCCATATATCCTAACGATGGCTATGAGATTTCTTCAATTAAAGTTAACAACGAAGATAAAGCAATTGAAAAAAGCTTTTATTTTACTCCTATTGAGGGTGAAAATATTGTAGCGGTTACTTTTACAAAAACTAGCATAACGCCTGTTGAAGATACATATACAATAAAAACATTAGTTAATGAAGGTGGCATAATTACACCAAGTAAAACTAGTGGAACGGTAGGTGAAAAAGTTGCTTTTGAAGTTATACCTGATCAAGGCTATGAATTAACATTATTAAAAATTAATGATGCTGAAGTTTCATTAGCAACAAGAGAGTTTACCCCAATAAAAGGCGAAAACACTATTTCAGCAGAATTTTCAAAACTTTTATTACCTCCATCAGAAGAAACATTTACAATTAAAACAATAATTGGTGAAGGTGGTAATGTAACTACAAATAAGGTAAATGGCAATGTTGGTGAAACAGTCACATTTACAATTACGACTGAAGACGGTTATGAGATTGAATCTATAAAAATTAATGGAGCAGAAGTATCGTTAACAACAAGAGAGTTTACCCCAATAAAAGGCGAAAATACTTTAGAAGTCACATTTAAAGAAATTGTAATAGTTCCTACACAAGATACATATACAATTAAAACTTTAGTTAATGAAGGTGGCGCAATTACTCCGAATAAAACTGCGGGAAATGTTGGTGAAATTGTTTCCTTTGGCGTGACAATTGATGAAGGCTTTGAACTTGTATCATTAAAAATTAATAATGCTGAGGTTTCATTAACAACAAGAGAGTTTAGTCCAGTTAAAGGCGAAAATGTTATTGAGGCAACATTTAGCAAAATAATTATTCCAACAATTGATACTTATTCAATTTTGATAACTAGTGACTCGAATGGTGTTGTTACTGTTGATAAATCAACAGGAAATGTAGGTGATCTCGTTAAGATTACAATAGTTGCAAATGAAGGCTTTGAACTTGCAACATTAAAGATTAATGGAGTTGATGTTTCTCTAGAGACTAGAGAATTTGCACCTATAAAAGGTATGAATACAATAGATGTTACTTTTAAAGTGACAAATTTGATTAATAGAGGTTTTGAATATACAGGGTTAGATTATACGCGTAAAACGGATTTCAAAGATTTTAATGATTTTGGCAATTCAATTGTCGATAATTTAGAAAAACTTAATGTTGCTGAATTTAAACATCCTACTTATAGAGAAACATTCCTAAAATTTTTGTCTTCTATTGATGGATATAATTTGTTAGCTGTTAGATATGGAATTCAAAAAAGCACACTAAATGCTGTTTTATCATCTACTGAATTTATGAATGCTCTTCAATCCTTTGAAGGTGGATTTGGGTTTAATAGTGAAACTATCAATGTTTTAATTAAATTTGTTAGTTATTTTGTTAATAATTATTCATTAGAAGATTGTGCTGCAATATTAGGGTTTTTAGCAATTTATGGTGGAGGAACCGCTTTTAATGTTTATATTACTGGCTATGGAGATATTGATTATATTTCTTCACTTGATGAGGGAATTGCAGCGTTTAAAGATGAAAATGATGTCGTTAACTATGCATTAGATTTAAAAAATAACTCTAGGATGGATATTACAACTCCTTTATCGAAGTTCTTAGACACAACAGATATACTTACAGAATTTTTATTTAGAATTGTTAAAGATTTGCTTGCTGAAGATTATACAGTAGATTCATTAAGCAAGGTAATATCTAATTTTATTACTTTAATAGATGGTATTTTTGGAAATCATAATATCAATTTAACTGATGAAGATTACACTGAATTATTTAAGTTTATTTACAAATTATTCGATAGTCATTTCTTTAGCAAGAATAGTTTTAAATTAATGCTTTCAAAGCTTGCTGCAAACGGGGATCCAGTTGACTTATTATATTCAACTTTTACTAAAGACTATACCTCAGTTAAAGGTATAACTTTAATATTTAGTAAAATTATTAAAATATTAAATGAAAATAGTGATTTAACTTATTACTTATTTAAGCTAATAGGTAAAGCTGCTAGTAAAGTTGATACTAATTTTATAAGTGACCTAGTCACTATAGTTGGCAATCCTTCATCATCAGCAGAAATTATTACAAGTCAAATAATTGTTAAAATTTCCAAATTAATTAACTCTTCAATTAATATGCTTTACCCATTTAACAATGAATTTGTTGAATTATTAAAGGGTTCTACAAATGCGATATCATCGTTAATTGATATTGCAAAAACAGGTGTTATTAATGATTTAAGCATCGTAAAAATTATAGATATGAATACATTAGTAACTAATCTAGTTGAATATTCAAAATATGATGAAGATAATCTCACAAGTGAACAAGTGAGTTCGATTTATGAATACTATACTTCAACTCTTCAATTAATAACTACACCTACAAAAGTATTAGCAAATTATCAATTTGTTGTTGATGATGTTTATAAAATTGGTGATGAAATTAATGCTAAAGTATTTATTGAAAGCGAAGAAGTGACTGGCTCATTTAAAATTAGTGGATTCGATTCATCTTACGCCCATAAAGGAAAAATTAGATTAGAATCTACAGATGGGTTTGTTGCTTATTTTAATTACGAGGTTAATAATAGCGGTGACAAGATGTCCATATATCCTTATATAGCATGTGATTTAAATGCAACTACGTTGGATGGAAACTATTTTGTCATAGTTTCACCAGATGGAACTAAGTCTTATGAAAAGTTAGATAGTTTTACTCACTCGCCTTTAGATACATCAACTGCTGGCGAAAAGATAGGATATATCAAGTATAAAAATGACTTCTATTTCTTTAAATATACAGTTCGTTAATTAAGGGGTAAATATTTTGAATTTAATTATTTTAATAGTTTATTTTTTAATTTGCTTAGCTTGTTATCTTATTTTTAGGCTTCTATATAAAAATAGATATTTGCCTTATTATAAAATTGATAATGTTATTGATACTGATGAAGAATCATTTATTAAATATGAGACCGAAAAAGAGTATCAAGATTATATTAGTAGTTACTCAGTTTATAGTAATGGATATGCTAGATTTGTTATAGTAGACTTAAATGAAAAAGTTGAATATATAAGTTATGAAATAGTTTGTTATAAAAATAAAAAAGTGATTAGTATTCTTAACTTATTAAAAGATGAGCCTTTTAATCCTATTAAAAATGATAAATTCACGATTAAATTGCCTGATAATGCAGATGAAATCAAGCTCAGAATTAATGAGGTTAATGGAATTGTTTTTAATAACGAGCCTATTTTAAATACAAAAAAATTAATTATTAAATCTATTATTTCAAGTGTAATTTTATCTATTTCTGCCTCATTAATAATCTTTGTTTTTGAGTTATTAACTTTGCCTTCAAGAAATGAATATTTTAGTTGGAGTTGGCTTTTTGCTAATATTTATCCATCGCTACAAATATTTGGGTATACTCTTATATTTGTTTTAGTATTTATGGTTTTATTTTTTCTTGTATCTTTTGTGCCTAATACAATTAAGTATAAAAACGCAAAATATAATAAGATCAAAAAGAAAAAGATTGGTAAACTTTTAAAATTCAAATTAATTCACAAAATAGTAAAAAATAATAATTTTTATTACGCAAAGATTAAAAGAAAAAGAAGACCAAAATTTAAATCTGGTGTAATCAGTGTAAAAATATTTTTTGAAGATAATACTACTGATATAAAAACTATTACATTGACTAAAAAAACTAAGAAGATTTTATTATCTACTAATAAAATAGTTACCAAGATTGAAACAAATGTAATAACGGCTAATTATAAGAAACTTTATTATGCAAAAAATAAGTTTAGAAGAAAAGTAACTAAACGTGGTATAAGTGGTTCTGTTCTTCACTTAAAAGGTATAAAAGCTACAACATATTTATTCATTGTGTCTATTTTATTATCTAGTGGATTTATGGGCTATAAGTTTACTGAAATTTCATCTATCAACGGCAATTTAAGCAAATTTACTTTTGTTTATAATGATGAATCTCTCAAAGATTCATATAAAATCACAAACTATAGTGGAAATAGCAAAATCGTTGCAATTCCAAACTTTTTTAATAGTTTACCCGTGACAAGAATCGATGATAATGCATTTAACCAGAACCATAGTATAAGAGAATTATATTTAGGGGATAACATTAGAGAAATTGGCCAATTAGCTTTTTCAAATTGCGTCAATTTAAGAAAGGCAAATTTAGACAGATTAACTCTTATTGAAGCAGGAGCATTTTTTAACGCAAATTTAGATTCTATTAATCTTTACCAAAATGTAACAGTTGGTACAAATGCTTTTTCCCATAATACTGAAATTAATAGAATCTTTATCAATGGTGATTCTTATGTTACTCTTTCAGACAATTGTTTTAAAAATTCACACACTAAACTCTTTGAGTTTTATCCAGATGGAAATACTTTTACGATATTTACATTTGAAGGACTAGATGCTGATAAAGGCTTTGTTTATAAGAATTCTACAATTGGTTCCTTTAATTTAAGAGATTATTTTTCTGATGAAGATATATTAGTAGAAAATGACTGTGTTCATGATCAAAATTCTTTTATGTATCTAGATGGAAAATTGATAGACAAAAGAAGTTATACATCGGTTGCAATTCTTACACCTGCGACATGTTCATCATATGGAGTGGAGGAAGTTAGGTGCAAGTATTGTGGGGCTAGATATACTATTGATATTCCAAACGATCCTAATGTTCACACATATAGTGAAGAAGATGGAAGGTGTATTTATTGTGGAAAACTTAATCCAGATTTTGTGCCTAAAGAAGAAGAGGAGGAAGAATAATATGCATATTCTTTTTAGTTTTACATCGCCTAGTGCAATATTTATTTACGCTCTTGTAATTTTTTTATTGATTGGTGTAATTGCTTCATTAATTATTGTAAGAGAATATAAAAACACAAATACAGTTTTAATTAGGGAAAAGAAAAGCAAAAAAGCGATTGATGTTTATGATGGGAATGAAACAATGAACGGTTCATCTAGCCAAGCATCAAAAAATGTAGAAAGATTTTCGGAACTTTTGATGATCGATAAAGACTTAGAAAAATCTACAGATGATCAATTTGATTATGTAAGTTCATTAAAAGATTTTTGCGAAAGTTTTAGAAATTATTGCGCATATAATAAACATCTTTACTATAGTATCGATGACATAAGAAGCTTTATTGCTAATTTGGCAACGAGTAAAATTATGATATTGCAGGGTATGTCTGGAACAGGTAAAACTTCAATCGCACTCGCTTTTGAAGACTTTATTGGCAACCAAACAACTGTCATCGCTGTTCAACCAATGCGGAAAGAAAGAAGCGACCTAGTTGGATACTTTAATGAATTTACAAAGAAGTTTAATGAAACACCTCTATTAAAAGAATTATATAAATCAAATTTTTCAGACAAAATTTTTATCATTGTTTTGGATGAAGTAAATATTGCAAGAATCGAATATTATTTTGCTGAATTTTTATCTCTATTAGAATATCCAAATTTAGAACAAAGAACATTAGAAATTACTAATGATAAACGGAATAAAGATCCTAAGTTATTAAAAGATGGCAGATTATTAATTAAACCAAATGTTTATTTTTTAGGAACTGCTAATAATGATGAATCAACATTCTCCATTAGTGATAAGGTGTATGACAGAGCAATGATTCTTAACTTAGATAAGAAAGCTGAAGTGTTTGATGGAAAAGCACAAGATAAGATAAAAATGTCTAATACAAACTTTGAAGAATTAGTAAAAAATGCGCAAAATTCATATAAAAATACAGAAAAATTAGAACAATGGATTGAAATATTTAATAAGATTATTATCCAAGATTTTGGTATTAATTTTGGAAATCGTATGATAAATCAATTAAAAACCTATGTTCCTACTTATATGGCATGTGGTGGAAAAGAAGAAGATGCATTTGATGATTTTGTTTCAAAAAAAATTTTAAGAAAGTTAGAAGGAAAGGATAGCTTAAAAATTAATAGTTCGATAGGACCATTTATTGACGAGATTAATACTGAATTTGGAAAAGAAAACATGCTTAGATGTAAAGAATATGTTTCTAAGTTTCAAATTAATGGATAATTGATATGGATAGAACAGGCAGACGATATACTCAGTTTAGAAGCTTAAAAAAATACTATAGTGATGTCATTACTAATGACAAACTTTTGACTGCTTATGAAAAGATTATTAATTCAAGTAAGAATCAAAATGAATTAAGGTCACATGTCAATGATGTAATAATATCTAAAGACTGGGTAGAAAAAATTGAATTTTATTTGCCTTATATTTCTTTATGCATTCAAGAAAATAGGAAGTTCATTAGAAACCAAAGTGAGACTGTTCCAATAGAAAAAGCGAAAAAAGTTGGCAGAGAATCTGTTATTGATTTGGCTATTCATAGTAGAAACATTCGCAAAGTCAAAAGCGATGATGATATTGAACCTTCTCATTTATTAATTGTTGAAAAATTAGATGATTATTCAATATACGAAAACAAATTTTTAGTATTTTTATTAAAATACCTCAAAAGTTTTGTTGAAATTAGATTTGATAAAATCAAAGAAGCAAAGTCATTATATGAAACTAATACGATTTTAAAAAATGATGTAAATCTTTATAGAAATACTATTAGTTATAATCTTGAAATTAAGGATAAAAGATATAGTGATTTAAATTTAGAAGAGAATGATAAAAACATCGATCTAATAAAAAGAATAAGAAATATTGAAGTTGTCATATCTCAACTACAAAGGACTGATTTAATTGAACAAGTAAGTAAAACTAGTTCTATTAAACTGCCACTTCAAAAAACAAATATTCTTAAAAATGATGTTAACTTTGCTAAAGCTGTTGAACTCTTTGAATTTTTAACAAATTATAATAAAGATGGATTTGAAATTAAGAAAATAGAAGTTGTTAAAAAAGAATTTTCAAATGATTATTTGAAATATTTTTCAACTATTCCTACATTATTGGCTTTTCTTTCCTATGCCGAATTAAAAGAAGTATTCCCACTTTATGAAAAGGAGTATGAACTAGAACTTGAGGACTTAAGAAAGTTAGAACTAGAAAAGACTATTAGAAAAATTTTTGAAATGATTGGCAAAAATGAGTTAGATACAAAACTTATATACACTTATATCATTAATATGGAACATGAAAGAATCGCTTTAAATGAACGCATTGATAACTTGATTAAATCGCATAAAGAGGAATTAATAAAGCTAAATGCTGAACATGAAAATTATATTTCTGAATTAACTGAAAATTATGAGACCAAAATTAATAAAACAATATCTAAATTTAATAAGGAAATTGATGAATTTAATTCAAGAATTGTGAAATTAAATGACGATAATGAAATATTAAAAAAAGCACATGCTTTAGAAATAGAAGATTATAAAAAGAAGATTGAAGAATATAAAGGCAGATTAAAAGCTTTGTCAATTTTGAATTCTGAAGAGGATGAACATGTAATTGGAGTAAATTATTTTAATGAATTAGAGAAGCAAAAAAATGCTTTTGATAATTATTTTAATAATGAATGGAAAAAGACCAAAAAAGTAATAATGAGAGAGAAAAAAGTTGAAGCTAAAGAAGAAGTTAATAGCAGAAAAAAGAAAAATTCTAAGAAGGTAAAATGATGAATAAAAATTCAAAACTCAATAAAATTATTATTACTTTATGTGTTATAGAACTAATATTGATTCTATTCTTTTTAGCTTATTTATTAGTTTATAGTCTTGTTGTTGGAGGGGATTCACTAATTATGTCTCCTACTCTGTATGCATGTGTTTTCTTTATGCTCATGATTCCTATAGGAATGGTTTTTTATTACCTTGCTTTAAAAAATAATAAAAGAAATGTGTATAAATTTGAAAGAGAAGAATCAGTCACTACTAAAAAAGGAAAAAATCCTGTTAAAGAAGTTAAATATCAAAGATTTTCTGAATTAATAGAGTTAGATAGTTCAGAGATGAAAAAGGTTGCTTCCATTAACTATGATTTAGTAATTTCGTTGGAAGAATTTTCTAATCAATTTAGAAATTTTTGTGCATCGCAAAAAAATCTCTTTTATTCGATAGACGATATACGATCGTTTATTGCTAATTTAGCAACTAGCAAAATCATGATTTTACAAGGTATGTCAGGAACAGGTAAAACATCAATCGCTTTAGCCTTTGAAGATTTTATAGGCAATCAGACAACAGTCATTGCTGTTCAACCTATGTGGAAAGAAAGAAGCGATTTAATTGGCTATTTTAACGAATTTACTAAAAAATTTAATGAGACACCATTATTAAAAGAACTATATAGATCTAACTTTTCTGATCAAATTTTTATTATAGTTTTAGACGAGTTAAATATTGCAAGAATTGAATATTATTTTGCTGAGTTTTTATCACTTTTAGAATATCCTAATGAAAATCAAAGAACATTAGAAATTACTAATGATTCTTGGAGCAGAGATCCTAAATTATTAGAAAATGGTCGATTAAAGATTAAATCCAATGTATATTTTGTTGGAACCGCTAATAATGACGAATCTACTTTTGCAATAAGCGATAAAGTTTATGACAGAGCAATGATTATTAATCTAAATAAAAAGGCAGAAAAATTTGAAAAAACCATGCAAAATAGAGTTAGAATTTCAAATTCTAATTTCGAAAAGCTTGTTAATGATAGTGTAAATAACTATAAAGATTTATCAAAATTAACAAAACGGATTAATGACTTTAATAATCTTATAGTTTCATACTTTAATATTAATTTTGGTAATAGAATGGTTAATCAATTAAAAAAATATGTTCCAGTTTATGTTGCTTGTGGTGGCAAAGAAGAAGATGCTTTTGATGATTTTATTTCTAAAAAAATATTAAGAAAGCTAGAAGGTAAAGATGCTTTACGTATTTCTAATTCAATAAACCCATTTATTGAAGAATTAAATGCTACTTTTGGAAAAGATTCTCTTCATAAGTCAAAAGCATATTTGGAGAACTTTTTAATTAAGTAAGGGGTAATTATATGCGTTCAAAAATTTTTCTATATGGAAGTTTAATATTTATTGCGATTTGCTCTTTAGCTGCAGCAACTTGTTTTGGCTATGCTGCTTTAGGCCAAGGAACATTTTTTAAAGAAAATATAATTCTTTCTACTCCGAATGAAGAATTTCAATATTGTGGTGATTATATAAATTTCAGTAGTGAAGAATATAAAATTGAAGAAGGCCAATTAGCTCTTGGTGATTATATTGTTGTTGAGCCTACTGAAAAACAACTTTTTGACTCTGGACTATTTACTAATTCGATAAAATACAAGATTTTAAATGCTAATGGGCAAGATGTTACTTCTTCATATAATATAAAAGAAAATTTTGGAAGAATATTAGTAAATAAGAGAAAAGTCAAAGTCGGTATTAAAAATATTGATCCTAATGATGTTGGTTCATATTTAGGCCAAGAAAATCTTGAAATTGGTGGTGACGGTTTAGGCAGTAATGATGAAGTTAGTGCTACAGTTACAAAAGAATATATCGGCGATACATATGGATTTAGTTTTGAATTACATGTTTATAATAATCTTGCTCATAAAGATACCAGCAAAAATTATTATATAGATGACGGAAGTGGAAATTCTTCTTTTCCTGATTTAGATATCAATTTTGATTTAGATGATTTTCCACCAGATATGGAACTTCCAGATCTTGATGTTTTACCTGATTTAGATCAATTACCTGAGATTAGTGGTGATGGAAATATTCAATTTGACGGAAATTCATCATTTGAATTTGGCTCAAATTCTTTATCAGGATATGAAGACTATAAAAAGGCAATTTTTACATTTAAATCTACTCAATCTGGTATTTATCATTTAAAGGGAAGATCCTTTGGAGATTATAATGGAACGGGATTTAATAAGGCTCCTTCATATGACAATAATGGCTATAATCCAAATGATTTTTTCTCTTATTTTATAAAAGATAGTTTAACACCATGCGATATTGAAATTAATTATACTAGTAATGTTGTATCTTCAGATTATGATTTATGTCCTTATTTTTATAATGGAGATATCCAGCAAGTCGATGATATAAGTTATGACTTAAATAGAGATAAAGAAGGAAGATATTCATTGCAGTGCTATCTATATGATCCACAAACAAATTTAGATTCTATTAATAGATTAATAACTACAAATGATTCTATGTTAGATAAAGAAGCCGCATATAGTGTATATGTTAATAATGTCTATACAAAAATTGATGCCTCATTAAAAGAAAGATTAATTGAATTCATTTATAATAAAGGCTTAGATACATCAACATTAAGAACATTTAATGATTCACTTTATAAACTTTTTAAGGATGAGTATAAATATAATATTATGGCGTATACTGGCGATGAAGGAGGAGACCCAGTATATGATTTTTTAACAAAATCAAAAGAAGGAAGCTGCCAAAATTTCGCAAGTTCAGCAACGATGTTATATCGAGCATTAGGATATCCAGCAAGATTCGTAACAGGTTTTTTAGCTCCATATAAAACACCTAATGTTGAACAAACTATTTATGGAATTTACGCACATGCTTGGGTAGAAGTATACATTATTGGCAAGGGCCGGATTCCTTTAGAATATACAGTTGGAGCGATAGAAAGCATGTTAGGTGGTGGAAATTATGAAGATGACTCCAATCGACCAGATGATGAGAATGCTACAACTGATGGAAGTGATGAAGAATTTGACTTTAATGAGAAAGATCCAAATTCTGATTTTCAAATACAAGTTCAAACAAGCGAGCCTGGGAAGTACTATTTGCGTCAAGAGAGTTATGGTGATTATAAAATAGATAGATTTAGCGATGCAAATATCTATAAAGTTTCAACTAATACAAATCCAAATGAATTTCTATCAAAACAATTAAAAAATGCAGGATTTGCAACAAAAACAATTAATTTTATAGATTATCCTTTTATTGATAATAAATATTTATCACCAGCTTATTTTGATAATACATCCAAATTATATAGTTCGCAAAATGATATTTATTATTCAGATTATATAAAAGAAAATATTTCGATTGAGCTATACCCTTATGAATATACTAGTGACTATGAATATGTTGATGCTTTATCTTTTATGGATCCTGCTGATAAAGAAAGTGAAAGTTTATATTATTATTTTGTTAAAGATAATTATTTAGAAGTTCCTAAAGATATTGAAAATAAGATTTATGATGTTATTAATAATTATGCTATTCATTTTATTAAAAAACCTAAAACTATTGTTCAATTAATATCTAACTATTTAGGTGAAGCGAATTTAATTTATAATCCAAATGCGACATATGATTTATCTCAATTAAGTGGTCCAATTGAAGATATTATTAATGGTGGAGGAATTGAATGTGATTCTTCTTTAATTGCATCTGCGGCAACTTTATTATTAAGGACATTTGATGTGCCTACAAGATTAGTAAGAGGATATCTTTATGACGCTAAAAATACAGATATTAGTGTTATAAATAGCGAGAATCTTTATTTTTGGAATGAAATATATTTAAAAGGCCATGGATGGGTTTATGTTGACTTTGTTTCTTCAAGTGGACTTTACAATAACGGAAATACAGATGACGATAGCAATAATGATGATGAAGAAACTACTAGCAAATCACTTGTTTTAGGCAGTTATAGTCAAGATATTGAGTATGATGGAAATTATCATTCAATACAACCTGTTATACTTTCAGGAGAGGAAAATCTAAATGAAGGTGACTTTGTTTATATGTATAGTAATGTAATGGAAAGCAATGTAGGAAGTTATACTGCTGATTTTACTTACAGAGTTTATAATAAGAACGGACAAGATGTTACAGATACATATAATATTTCATATGAGCCAGGTAGTTTGAATATTTATGAAAGAAATATCATAGTATATACAAATAGCCTTTCAGAAAATTATGAAAATAACAAAGTTATATCTTCAGAAATTACATCTATAGATAATTGGCTTGACGGATATACTTATGAAGGAACTGGTGCAACTTTAGATAAAATTGGAAGCATTGATTCTACTTATATTATAAAGGCTATTTATAATGAAGATGGAGAAGATGTTTTTAACAATTTTAACATTACATATGTCTATGGTAAGTTGGAGATGATTTAGTATGTTAACCGATGCTTATATTAAAAAAATTAATCCTTTTATAAAATTCTATAAATTTATTTATAGATTTAGAACTTTAATAATTGCCTTTTTCATTTTACTTGGAATTTCTATAGCAACTTTACTTTCAATTAAAGGCTTTGTTTATAGTGATTTGATTGCTAACGACATCACATATGGGCAAGAATTGCAATTAAAAGCAAAAAGTATTTTTTCTGATACCTCTTTTGAATTTAGAAAAGTAGGTGAAGAAGCATGGACTAAAACGGCTCCTACAAATGCTGGGGAGTATCAAGTTAGAGCAATAGGAAAAAATATTTTTGGAATGAATTATAATGGCCCAATACATACATTTAAAATAAAACCAAAAGCAGTAAAACCAACTTTGCAAGATTATAGTTATGAGTATGGGGAGAACCCTATATTTACTTTAGATTTATTAGAAGGGGATCGTTTAGTACACCAAGGATATCATTATAAAAGTTTAGGGACTGAGCCTTCATATGGTTTTGAAGAAGGGGATTTTTTAATTGTTGATGAAGAAGGGAAAGATATTACTTACAATTACGCAATTGATCTATCTGATATACGAGCTAATTTAACTCCTAGGGAGCTAGTTCTTTCCTTAAATATAGAAAAAGAATATGATAGTACGCCAATAAATTCTAATGAATCACCTTTAATAGTTGCTGGAAGTCTTTATAAAGATGATTATTTTAATTCTTCATTAAATCAGCCTGCATACCAAATAGGTTCTTATGAGCCAAGCTTAAATATCAATTTTTATAGCAATGACTTTGGCAATATTAATAATTTATATGAATATACATTAAGTGATGATTCTAATTATAAAATTAATGCTAGAAAAATTACTATTGATACAGAAAGTTATGAAAAAACTTATGATGGAATTGCGACTGACTTAGAAGGACTTAGTGTTAGTAGTGGAAGTCTAGTTCCTGGAGATAGAATTATTGCGATTTTCAATCAATATATTGATGCAGGAACTTATGATAATGTGCCTTACTCTATTAGAATTTATAACCAACAAGATCAAGATGTTACGAGAAATTATGATATTAGCTATAACTATGGAAAAATAACAATAAACCCTGCAGAACTTGAGATAACTACTGGAACTGATACTTTTACATATAATGGCGACAATCAATCTAATTTTGATTATTCCATTACAAAAGGTAAGTTAATTGAAGGAGATAGATTAATAGTTGAATATATAAATTCGATCGAGATGATTCATGTAGGAACATATGAAAATAGATTTAACTACGATATCATTAATGAAAGTGGTAAATCTAAAATTAATAATTATAATATTAAAGAAATATATGGGAAAATTACTATTAATAAAGCTAAGATAACGATTTCTACGCCAGATGTAGATTTAGTTTATTCTGGTAATGATTATAATTATAGTCAAACTTATGAGATTATAGAGGGAACTTTAGCACCACTTGATACAATAACCATTATTAATGGGGTAAATAATTTTACTAATTATGAAGCTGGAAAAAGTTATGAAAACTCCTTAGAGGTTAAAATTTATCATGATGGTAATCTTGACGATGAACGCACTAGCGACTATGATATTGCCTATTCTTATGGAAAAATTAATCTTTTAAAAAGGCCTTTAACTATTGCAACTCAATCAGGTGTTTTCTTTTATCAAGAAGGAAGTGTTTTTTATAATAATAAATTTGATATATTAGAAGGAACATTAGTTGAGAATCAAGAACTTAAAGGCATAAATTACTCTACAATAAGTGAGATAGGAACTATTGAGAATAAAATTACACCACAAATTCTAGATGAATTCGGCAATGATGTTACATCTAATTATGATATTACGATTTCTAGTTATGGAACTTTAACAGTTAAGGAAGATGATAATATTGTGCCACCTGAAAGTGATGATGATACTGAAATTCCTGATGTTGATCTTCCTCAAAACGATGAAGAATACGAGATTGATGTTAGTTTATCTAATCCAGGAAGTCAGCCAAGTACGCCTGGTGGTGAAGAACCAGAAAATCCTGATACGGAGGAACCTGAAATTCCTGACACTGAAGAGCCAGAAAATCCTGATACTGAAGTGCCTGATATTCCTGATACTGAAGAACCAGAAAATCCTGATACGGAGGAACCTATTGATCCTAATTTGCTTTTTACATATAAAACAAACGGAGTAAGACCAATTTATCTAAGGCAAAATGTCTATGGTAATTATCGTGATGGCAAATTATATCCAGGCAGACAATACAAGTATGGAGATACAGACTATTTTAACCCTAATGTATATGTTGGCAATTTATTAAAAGATAATAAGAATTTTAATTATTTGAATATTCAAATTTATAGCAAATTTACTAATGGCTTTATGCCTTATTATTTAAAATCTTTTGACTATTATTCATCCGGAGATTTTACTTTTGATATTGGAGAATTTACTAACTTGAATTATTCATATTATGACTATAATTTCTTAAATGAAGGATTAAACCATGCAAATCTTACATATATTTCTCAATTCAACCAAAATTATTTAAATTATGAAACGTTTGTTAGAAATAACTATTTATCGTTAACTGATAATTTGAAGAGTTTAATTAATTCTTATAATAGTAGATTTAATCTGACTAAGGATAATGAATTCGATACAATCTATAGTGTTGGTAGATTTTTAGATAAATATTATACTTATGACACGAGTATCGCTTATGAAGAATCAACAGATATTATTTATAAGTTTTTAGACGAGACTAAAGGTGGTAAGGATATTCATTTTGCTACAGCTGGCGCAATGATATTAAGAGGATTAGGCATCCCTGCAAGAGTTGTTTCTGGTTACTTAATTAATAATAGTTCTACTACAAGTGGAAATAATACAAATGTAGTACTTAAAGGCACAAATGATTTTATATGGACTGAAGTTTATAGTAAAGATTTAAAAGCCTGGGTTAACGTGGATTTTTCACCTATTCATGCCATTGATTATACTCCAGATCCATCTTTACCTGACGATTTTGAACCTTCAGTACCAGGGGGAGATGACGGAGATGGGTCAACTGCCGATCCTGAAGAGCCTGATAAAGAAGACCCAAATAATCCTTCTCAAGGCGGAAATACTGGTGGAGGAAGTGGCGAGACTGGCGAAGGAGGCGAAACTGATTTGCCAGAAGAAGATTTACCTCGTGATGAAATAACTGATGAAATTATTATAAGTACACCTTCCGCAGTGTTTACTTATGATGGACAACTTCATTCTAAACATGAATATGAGATTACAAGTGGGGCCTTGCTTTCCTATGATAAGATAGAGGTTAAATATTTATCTGCTATTCAAAACTATGGAAAAATAGTTAATAGAATAAGTTACACTATTATTGATACTAGAAATAATAAAGATGTTACAGATGAATATGACGGTCATATTAAATTTGACTATGGAATCCTTACTGTTGATAAGGCAACCTTAAATGTTAAGTCAAAAGATAAATCTAAAGCATATGATGGAATGCCAATATTATTAGATGTTATGGATTTAGAGTATGAATTAAGTGAATTAAAAAATAATGATTACATTTCTGAAGTATCATTTATGGTTTCATTAACTGAAAGAGGCAGTTCAGTGAATCTATTTAAAATAAACAAGATTTCAAAAGCAAGTAGCCCTAATTCTAATGTAATTGGTAACTATAAAATAAATTATAGTTTTGGAATCTTAACAGTTTATTAAAATAAACATTTTATTATACTTATACGAATTATTTTTATATAATTAGCATTTGTTATGGAGATGTTTTTCTATGGATATAGAATTATTTGATTATTATTTGCCTGAAGAATTAATCGCTCAAGAGCCAAGCAAGGTTAGGGACGAATGTAGATTATTAGCAGTTAATAAAACTACAAAAACTTATGAAGATAAAATTTTTAAAGATATTATTGATTATCTAAAACCTGGAGATGTCTTAGTTAGAAATAATACAAAAGTTATTCCTGCTAGATTATTTGCAACTAAAGACAAAACGGGTGCAAAAGTCGAAGTACTTCTATTAAAAGATTTAGGAAATGACACATGGGAATGCTTATGCGGTAATGCAAAAGCTATCAAAGAAAATACTCTTTTGCATTTTAAAGATGATATTTTACTTGGCACTTGTGTTAAAGTTCTTGACGAAGGAATTAGACATATTAAATTTTCTTATAAAGGAATTTTCTTTGAAGAATTAGATAAAATTGGCCTTATGCCTTTGCCTCCATATATTCATAAAGAATGTGAAGATAAAAACGATTATCAAACTGTTTATGCTAAAGTTGAAGGTAGCGCAGCTGCTCCTACTGCTGGATTTCATTTTACAAACGAATTATTGGAAAAAATTAAAGCTAAAGGTATTGAAATTTTGGATATTACTTTAAATATTGGATTAGGCACTTTTAGACCAGTAAAAGTTAAGGATACTAAAGATCATGTCATGCATAGTGAAACTTATGAAATAAAAGAAGAAGTTGCAGCTAAACTTAATAAAGCAAAAGCAGAACATCGTAGAATAATAGCTGTAGGAACTACTGCTGTTAGAACTTTAGAGAGTAATTTTCAAAAGTTTAATGAATTTAAAGCTGAAAGAAGTTCAACAAGTATTTTTATTTCCCCAGGTTATGAATATAAAGCAATTGATTGCTTAATTACTAATTTCCATTTACCAAAATCAACATTAGTTATGCTTGTTAGCGCTTTTATGGGGAGAGAATTTACACTTGAATGCTATAAACATGCTGTAGATTTAAAATATAGATTTTTCTCATATGGGGATTCAATGTTTATTTATTAGAGTACATTTATTTTTTAAAAAAAGATGCAGATCTTATTGATTTGCATCTTTTTTATTATGTGGACCGTAGGGACAACATAAAACCGCCTCCTATGGGGGCGAGAATTGAAAAGCAGTAGCGATA
>CALVXH010000028.1 GCA_944368945.1 uncultured Bacilli bacterium | reverse complement strand
AAGTAATTGTTGATAAAGAACTGGATTATTCTTTTGAAGTTTAATAATTGATCTTGAATTCTTTTGAAATGCTAATTCACCTCTATTTATGAATGTATTTCTAAAGTTTTCATAAACTTCAGTTGGAATTGTGAAGTCTGGATAATCAAAGCCATAACTTAATTTTGCTGCCTTGCCATCTTCGACACCTAAAGGTGCGCCATGGACTTTGCATGTTCCTTCGTTTTTAGATCCGAATCCGATAATTGTCTTAAAAATGACAATTGTAGGTGCAGATTTACTCTTTCTAGCTAAGCCAATTGCTTTTTTGATTTGCTTATAGGAATTACCTTTTTTAACAAAGATAACATTCCAATGACATGCTAAAAATCTATTTATGACATCTTCATCACTAGATTGAGATAATGGTCCATCTAAAGTAACATTATTTCTATCATAAAGTAAAATTAATTTATTTAATTTGTTTAACCCAGCAAAACTAATCGCTTCTTGAGAAATACCTTCTTCAAGACATCCATCACCACATAAACAATATGTATAGTGATTATAAATGCTACTTCCATACATAGATTGAAGTTTTGTTTCAGCAATTGCCATACCAACCGCTTGAGCAATTCCTTGTCCTAAAGGACCACTTCCAGCATCAACGCCATCAGTAACACCAAATTCTGGATGTCCTGGAGTTCTACTATTTAATTGTCTAAATGATTTTAAATCATCCATTGTTACATCATAGCCGCAAAGATGAAGCATTGTATAATAAAGCATGCTACCATGTCCACAACTCATTACGAATCTATCACGATTTAACCATTTGGATTGATATGGGTTAGAAACAAGATAATCTTTAAATAAAGAATAAACAATTGGAGCCGCACTTAAACACATTCCTGGATGGCCACTCTTTGATTTATTGATGCCATCAATACATGTTGCTCTAATAGTAGCAATACTTAATTCATCAATGTTTCTTATTTTTACGGTTTTTGACATAACTATTTCTCCTCTATTACTTTTAAGCCTAATTCTTTTAATTGAGCTTCATCAACACTTAATGGAGCGTTTGTAACTGGACAAACTGCTGATAAGTTCTTAGGGAATGCAATCACATCTCTAATATTATCAGTACCACTTAATATCATAGTTAATCTATCTAAGCCAAGAGCAAATCCACCATGTGGTGGTGTTCCATATTTTAATGCTTCAACGAAGAAACCGAATTTTCTATCAATGTCTTCTTGAGTAAAGCCTAGAACTTTAAAGATTTCTCTTTGAACATCTTGATCGTAGATTCTTAACGATCCACCGCCAGCTTCATAACCATTTATAACAATATCATATGCGTAACTATATACATTATAAGGCTCAGTTTCTAACTTGTCTAAGTCTTCATCACATGGTCTAGTAAATGGATGATGGCATGGAGTGATTTCTCCTGTTTCTTCACTCTTTTCGAATAATGGGAAATGTACAACCCAAAGTAAATCAAATGTATTTGGAATTACAAGTTTTAACTCTTTTGCTAAAGTTGTTCTTACAGCTCCTAATCCAAAGTTAAGATCTCTTAAAATTGATGTAGTTCCAACAATTAAAGCATCACCATCTTTAAGTTCCATTCTTTCAATGAGTTCTTTTTGAACTTCTTCATTTAAGAATTTAACTAAAGAACCTTCTAATGCACCATTTTCAAATTTGAAATATCCAAATTGTTTCATATTGAACTTAGGTGCAATTAAATTAATTTGATCTTGCTTTTTACGTGATAATTCTTTTGCGTAACCGTCTACTTTAATTGCTTTAACATATTTATTTTCTTTATAAGTATTAAATTCGGATTTTGAGAGAATATCTTTTACATCTATTAAATATAAACTATATCTTGTATCTGGTTTATCACTACCATACTTATTAACTGCTTCAAGATAATCCATTCTTCTTAAAGGAAGTTTAACATCATAATTTAAAACTTTTTTAAAGATGTTGCTAACAAGTCCTTCTCCTAAAGTAAGAATTTGATCTTGGTTTAAGAAACTTGTTTCAACATCGATTTGTGTGAAGTCTGGTTGTCTATCAGCTCTTAAGTCTTCATCTCTAAAGCAACGAGCAACTTGATAATATCTTTCAAATCCAGCAACCATCAACATTTGTTTATATAATTGTGGTGATTGTGGTAAGGCATAAAATTGCCCATGATGAATTCTACTTGGAACAAGATAATCTCTAGCACCCTCTGGAGTAGATGGAGCTAAATAAGGTGTTTCAATTTCAATAAAATCATGTGCATCTAAATATTCGTGAACTGCTTTTACAATGTTTGCTCTAACCTTAAAACGTTTTTGCATGCAGTTTCTTCTTAAATCAAGATAACGATATTTTAATCTAATATCTTCATTTGCATCTGTATTTTCTTGAGTTGAAATTGGAGGTTGAACTGCTTTATTAATAACCTTTACACTTGATGCTAAAAGTTCAACTTCACCTGTTGCTAAATTTTTATTTGGAACATCTTTTTTTACAATTGTACCTTTAATTTCAACAACATACTCATTTCTAATATCAGGAACTTCAATTTCATCAGGTTTAATACAAACTTGTAAGTAACCTTCCCTATCTCTTACATCAAGAAACATTAAACTTCCAAGTTTTCTTATTTTTGATACCCATCCTAATATAGAAACTTCTTTACCGACATCTGAAATTCTAAAATTTCCACAATAGTCGGTTCTAGTAAATTTTTCTTCCATCGCTTCCATATATTTCAAAAATCTCTCTTTCTATACAAAATTCTACTCTTTATTGTGCCATCCGCAATGGCATTCACTATCATTTTCTTCATGGCATGAACAATTTTCATCATGTTGATGTTCGTGGCAAGAACAGCCTTCTTCATGATGCTCGTGTTCACAACAGCATTCGCCATCATGATGATCATGACCACAGCAACAATCATCATCGTCATCTTCAGCAAATAAAGAATCTAATTTATCAATTAGTTCATCTTCATTTACTTCAATTTGCTCTTGTGAAAGCATATTTTTAAGAACAAATTTATGGCTATCTAGTTCATTGTCACCAACAATTAAAGCGTATAAAGCATCTCTTCTTTCACCTTTTTTAAACATTTGACCCATGCCTTTATTTTCTAAGCATATGTCACAAGTATATCCAGACATTCTAATTAAATTAGCTATACTTAATGATTCACTTATTGCTCTTTCTCCTAAAGGCATAATATAAACATCTAAGAATTGATCAATGTCTGCTTCAGCAAATAAATTGTCATCTTCCATAACACTAGCAAGTCTTTCAATTCCCATTGCATAACCGCAACCTTCAATTTCAGGACCACCAATTTCATGAACTAAATTATTATAATGACCGCCAGCTCCAATAGCACCATAATTTTTTCCAGCACTTGATGTGTAATGGAATTCAAAAACGACTCCACTATAATAATCAAGGCCTCTAACTAATTCAGGATCAATTGTGTATTTAATACCTAATTTATCAAGATTTTTTAAGATGGTATCAAAATCAGCTTTTGCTTTTTCAGTTAAATAATCGCTGATTTTTGGTGCTCCATCAATAATTTTTCTATCGTTTTCTACCTTGCAATCTAATATTCTAAGAATATTAAGTTTAAATCTTTCCTTACAATCATCGCACATTGTATCAATGTATTTTGCAAAATAGTCTTTTAATGCTGCTCTATAATTAGCTCTTGTTTCTTCATCACCTAGAGTATTAATCTTTAATTCAAGATTCTTAAATCCAAGCATCATTAATGAGTTATAACCCATTGAAATGACTTCAGCATCTCTTTCACTACGAATTACTCCAGCACATTCAACACCAAATTGATTGAACTGTCTATATCTACCTTGTTGTGGTCTTTCATAGCGGAAACAAGGTCCACAATAATATCCTTTAACTGGATAATCTTGCATAGCGAATAATTTATTAGCAACCATTGAACGTATAGTTCCAGCAGTAATTTCTGGTCTTAATGTAATACTACGTCCGCCTTTATCATCGAAAGTGTACATTTCTTTTCTAACGATATCGCTACTATTGCCAACACTTCGTAAAAATAATTCACTAGTCTCAATTATTGGAGTTCTAAATTCTTTATATCCATATAATTCAGCTGCTCTTTCTAAGACAACTTCAATATAAGAGTATTTTCTAGCATCCTTTAATATGACATCATGAGTTCCTTTAACTAAATTAAACATAAATAACCTCTTAACCTTAATAATTATAAATAATTATTATCTAGACATTCAAGAAAATCGACTAATTATCGAACTTTTAATGGATAACTCTTTTTACTTCGTAAATGTCTTTCATCCCCTTTAATATGTCAAATACATGTTGTAAAACATTTGCATCACTAACATAAATTTGGCAATAAACACTTGTAGTCATGTTTTCTTGATGAATCTTTGCATTTATCTCAGTGCATTTAACCTTATTAGTATTAAAAGCATTAAGAATATCTGCTAAAAGATTATTTCTATCTCTTGATTCGATAACAATATCAACTGGATAGGATTTAATTCCTAAATTTGTTTTCCGATGTACGTCGATAAGTCTACCTTTAACATTTGCTACATTAGGACAATTGATTCTATGTACTGTTACTCCATTTCCTTTTGTAACATATCCAATAATGTTATCGCCTGGAATTGGTGTACAACAATTTCCAAGAGTAATTTTAAAACCTGTTTGATTATCAATTGTGACTGGACAATTATCATCTTCAAAGTTTTCTTTCTTAAAAATCTTTAATTCATTAGTATCATTACGCTTAATTTTTAAGAAATCACAAATTTGTGCAGGAGTTGGATTATGCGCAGCAACAGCGATAAATAAATCATCTAAAGTAGATAATTGGTAGTTTTTTAGTACTTTATCAGTATTTATCAAGGATAACATTTGATTTTCATCATATCCTCTATCCTTAAAGAAATCATTTAAAATTGTTTTTCCTCTATTAATCTTTTCTTCTTTTACTAAATCACTATTTTTCTTTTGAAGGAATCTTTTAATATGTCCTTTAGCACTGCTAGTTTTAACTATGTTAAGCCAGTTTTCATTTGGACCAGGTGCAGTTTTTGAAGTTTTAATTTCAACAATATCACCAGTTTTTAATATTGTGTTTAATGGGACTAAAGTATTATTGACCATTGCGCCAACTGCTGTATCACCCACTTTAGTATGAATCTTATAAGCAAAATCTAATGGGGTTGATCCATTAGGTAAATCAATAACTTTTCCTTTCGGAGTAAAGACATAAACATTAGCTTCAAAAATATCTTTACTTAATGATTCCATGTATTCACTAGCACTCTTATCGCGTGAACTATTATTGATATCCAAGAAATCTCTAAACCAATGAAGTTTCTCTTCAATTTCGTGTTGTTCTTGTTTTGGACTATAATGTGAACCTTCCTTGTATCTCCAGTGAGCAGCAACACCAGTTTCAGCAATTTCATCCATTTCTTTAGTTCTAATTTGGACTTCAAATATATTTCCATCTCCAGCAATAATTGAAGTATGTAAGGATTGATACATATTTGGCTTAGGCATTGCTATATAGTCTTTAAATCTACCTGGGATAGGTTTAAAGTGAGCGTGAATTAAACCTAATATTTCATAACAATTTAATTCTGTTTCTGTAATAATTCTTAAAGCTAAAAAATCATAAATTTCATCGAAAGCATGCCCTTTAATAAACATCTTCTTATAAATTGAATATACAGATTTAATTCTTGATTCTATTTCAAACTTAATATTTTGCTCAATTATAATATCAGCAATTTTCTTTTTAAGATTATTAAGTGCTTTAGTTCTATTAGCTATCTTTTCATTTAGTTGTTCTACAATATGGTGGAACTCTTCAGGTTTTTCAATTTCAAGAGACAAATCCTCAAGTTCACTTTCAACCTTATAAATACCTAATCTATGGGCAATTGGAGCAAAAACTTCAAGTGTTTCTTTAGCTAAAGCATGTTGTCTTTCAGGTTTTAAGGCTTTTACAGTTCTCATGTTATGTAATCTATCTGCTAATTTAATAATAATAACACGGACATCTTTAGCCATTCCTAAGAAAATTTTACGATGGTCTTCAGCTGCAAACTCTTCTTCAGTTCTTTTTGATAACTTTAATCTTTGAATTTTAGTTAAAGCATCGACAATTCTTGCGCAATCATCTCCAAAAAGTCTTTTTATATCATCAATTGTAGTATCTGTATCTTCAACAACATCGTGTAAAAGAGCTGCACAAAGAGTAACAGGCCCACTTTGTAAAGATGCACAAATATATGCAACTTCAATTAAATGTTGTAAATATGGTTCACCACTTTTTCTAAAGATACCAGCATGTTTTTGCTTAACAAATTCATACGCTTTCATGATTAAATCACGATCTTTGGTGTCGTGAATATAAGCAAAATATATTTCTTGGACATCTTCAATAGTATGCATTACATACCCGCCATTTTGTAATACAGTTGTTTCTTTATTTGGAACAATAGTTAAAGCTTCTTGTTGTACCCCATCTCTTTTAATCTCTTCCATAATTCACATCCTTAAGTAAATATTACAACAAAAAAATTATTTTGCATCGAAATCTCGAATTAAAAATTGAACGTAAGTAAATCCATTAAATGCATTGCGTGTTAATTCGCCTTTAATATTAACAAATCGATAACTTAAAATGTCATGATTATAATTAAAATAAACTAGTTTACTACTTTTATTAAATTGAGAAAATAGGTGCTTATCATCGTTAGATTTAATAAATGAAGCTACAGGAAAATTCTTGATTTCAAATAATGGCTTATTGTTACCTTCTCCAAAAGGTCCAAAACTTCTATATAGATTATAATCTTCAATATTTAGTTCCTGTAAAGTCAATAATAATGTCTTCTTATTATCATCAATAAACTTATGGTTTAATGCTAATTTATCAAATTCATTATAGAACTTATAAAAATCTTCTTTTTTAATGGATAATCCACCAGCACATTCATGTCCGCCATATGTTAATAAAATGTCTTTTAGTTCATCAAAAGCTTTTACAATACTAAATCCATTTTTACTTCTAGCACTTCCTTTTAAGATATCTTCATTTTTAGTGGTTGAAAAGACAACAACCGGCTTATTGTATTTATTTAATAAATTATTAGCAACTAAGCCAGCTAAGCCTTCAGAATGATCGATTATTGTAATAACTGAATTATCATCGTAATTAATATCTAAATTAGCACTACATTCATTAATATAAGATTTACGTTTTTTATTTGTTTCGTTAATCCATAGAAGACGCTTATTATTTAATTCATCATCATTAACAAAATATTTAACAATATTAAAACGCGTATTTCCATTAATTAACCTACCTATAGAATTTACTTTAGGTGCTATTTCTAAAGCAAAGTTATCTTCAGATATCGTTTCATACTTTTTATCAATTAAATTATAAATAGATGGAAACTTATCTTCATTAACATATTTTAAGCCTAATTTAACTAATAATTTGTTGTATGACTTCAAAACCATCATATCACTAATTGTCGAAATACTAGCTAAACTTAATAAATAGCGATCAATATAGCCTAAAAATGCCCATGAAAAGTAAAAAGAAACTGCTCCAGCACTTATATTATATTCTCCAATATTACTTAAACTTGGATGAAGAATGAATTTTGCATTAGGGACTTTTTCTTGAATGGTATGATGATCAAATATGATTATATCAATACCTAATGAAGAAGCATATTCAACTTCTTTAAATAAGCTTATTCCATTATCAACACATAATATAACTTTATAGCCTAAGGCATGGAATTTATTTATATTATCAATTGTTAAACCATATCCATCATCTTCACGGCTAGGAATATAATATCCAATTTGATAGTTTACTTTTTTAAATAATGTAACAATAATTGATGTTGACATGATTCCATCACAATCATAATCGCCATAAACAAGCATTTTAGTATTCTTAGCAATACATTCTTTAAAAAAATCTACTACTTCATTAATTTGTGGAAACACAGAAAAATTAGGTAAGTCTTTTTCACTTTCCTTTAAACTTTTATCATATTCTTCTTTAGTTAATGAATAATAATCTAATAATCTTTCAAATAATGTTTTCATAATAATTTAAATGAGGGACCGAAGTCCCTCATTACTTTTAATCGTTAATTCCACTGAATATTGCTTCTTCTGGACCTTCTTCAATTTGAGCAACTTTTCTATTCTTCTTGTCGAATTTCTTTTTAGAAGCAAATTTGGTTTTGAGTTCAGCAAATTCTTTAGTAAATACAATTTCTAAAGGTAATTGCATTGATTTTACAAATATACAAAGTAGAATAATTCCAACAAGAATTAATCCTAATGTGTATTGGCTGAAGGCTGTTGAGAAATAGAAACAAATAACTGAGAATGCGCTTAATGCAGTTGCAATAAGAATATAATTATAATGTAAGTTATCTAAATAATTATATTCATCTTCTCTAGTTTCTAACTCTTCAAGTTTATGTCTATTTTCTTTATAGAATAATTTTTCTGCAGAATAATAAACATCAAGCATGATATAACCTAATACACTTAAGAAAAGAATTCCTAATGTAATTTCACTTGTAAATGGTCCTCTAATTAATGAGAAGATACCTACAACACTTACTAATGTAGTTCCAATAATTAACACACCACTTAAAGCCTTTGATGGGCCATATCTTAATAAGAAGTAAACAGTTGTAACTCCAAATGTAATTGCGGCAGCAATTAATACATATAAATTAATGCTATCATCTCTAACATCGTAAGTTTCGTCAACACTTACAAGGTAGTTAGTACCTAAATTTTCTTTTTCTTGAATTGCTACACTAAATGCTTCACTAGCAGTTAAAGCATTTGTTGTATATCCATCAAGATAATATATTTCAGCATTTGCATCATTAATGATTGTACCTAAATCAACAACGAAATAAACTTCACTATTTGTAACTTTAGAACTTGATCCTTCACTATAGATGTAATCATAGTAGAAATAATCAATTTCAGGAGTTCCTTTGAAAGCTTTAGTTTTTAAGTCAGGATCGGTATAAATTTGACTGAAAGCATTTTGAATTTTGATTGCGTTACCTTCAATATCGTATTTACCATTACTATTTTTAATATTATAAGTAATTACTGCTCTAGTTGATAATTCGTTGGAAGTTGAATTATATATTTTTCCATTAATTGATTGGAAAGTAATTAATCCAACTACACTAGCAACAAATAAAATACTTGAAATAATTCCTACAATTTTAAATGTTGATTTTGGAGTTTTCTTTTTAAATGATTCTAAATAAGTAGATTTAACATCTTTTGATAAATCTGCTTTTACTTTTGTATCAATTGCAAATAACTTAGGATGTCTTTGGGCGAATGTTGAATTGTATAATAACCAGTTAACGCCTCTAAAGGCAACAAAATTAATAACAATTATAAATGCACTTCCTAATAAAGTAACTGCACCAAATGATGTAAGAACAGAATTTGGTATTAAGTAGCATGTTAAGCCAATAATCGCACCAATTACTGAGAAACCAATAATATTCATATTTGTCTTCTTATTAGCTTCTTGATACGCTTTTTTGAGTACTTTTCCTGCGTATATTTCGCCTTTTGCTTTTGATAACCATAAGCATGTGCCAAATGTTGAAATTAAAGCAACTACTAATAAACCTAAAATAGTACCAATATTAAATTCATTACCTAAAACATTAAATACACCTAAACTTGCAACGAGATTGCCAAATATTGTAATAATGCCCATTAAACCAGATAACCCATAGTTTAATAAAATGAATAATGCACAAATAACAATAGCTATTGCTGTAGCAATTAAAACTGTTGATTGATAATTAATTTCTCCTGCTCTATTAATAAACTCAATAAATGGAGCAACAATATTAGTGCCATCAGTAACTTGATTTTCATTAATTAAAGTTACTTCGTATTGTAAATTAGAAGAATTAAGTTCATGTGCTAATAAATTTGCTTTTTTATAAGCAAGTCTATCATCTGTTTCCAAAGTGTTATAAATCTTATAACTTGTTTCAACATCAATAGGTTTATCACCATCATTAATAGCACCTAAGTTATAATATTGGAAATAAACTTCATCATATACTTTTGCTTTTTGATCTTCTTCACTTAATGTTGAATCATAGTTCCAATAAAAACTTGATGGAGCACTTAAGTCAAAGAATGTAACAACATATTCAGATAAATTACTATCGTCGATATTATTATCATTATTAGATAACATATCACTTAAATCTAATCCAGATAACCAGTTATTAACAACAAATAATACTTTAGACTTATCAAGTTTTGTTACTTCTTCAGCATCACCACTACCATCTGAGGTTGTTGAATCAGTGTCTGTTGTTGTATCTGTACTAGTTGTTGAATCACCGGTTGTAGAACTAGTATCATCAGCTTTTTGAACTTTTTGATTAAAACTAAACTTATCATAACTTGCATTTGAAGTTGTTGAATCTGTTGAAATATTTGTTGTGCCAGTTAATTCATCAACTGTATTTTTAAAAGTATCAGGGTCGCTTAAAGTGGCAACAACATAAGGATAACCATTTAAGTATTCAACTCTTGCACTATTTTCTTCAAACACAGGTGATTTAGTAGTATCACCACTCATAACTTCAGTAGCATCTCTACCAATGTTATATGTTTCATCATAGTTTTTGAGCATGATCGAATTACTAAAAGTCAAATAATTAATAACATCATCATAATCGTTTAAGGTATCTTTAAATGTTAAACTTAAAGTATCATCTCCGATTGTTTCAAGTTTATATTCACTGATTTCGGCATTATCGAGTCTAGTTTTAAACGTTTCAACTACATCTTCTAATGGAGTAGAGTCAGGATTTAAACTTGGTGCTGGATTTTCAGTACCACTTGAAAAGTCATTATTTATTTTTCTTTCAGAAATCTTGAAAATAAAATTTCTTGATGTGGAATAATCACTATTGCCATTAGAACTAAGAATTGTAGGAACAACACCTACGAGTACTGCTGCTAATAATGAAGTACACATTGAAATATAACCAATAAATCTTTTCATATATAACCTCTTATTTATAAATATAATTTATAAATGTCTTTGCTTATACTACTATAAAAAACCTAAAAAAACAATTTCTTTTTAGTGGTTTATAAGCAATATTTGAAATTTAAAGTTCATTTCAAGATATTAGCATAATAAAATGATTGTCCTAACTTTGTTAAGATTCTTCCTCTTCTAGTTCTATTTATAAAACCTATTGTAACTAAATATGGTTCATAAACTTCTTTAATAGTAATCGGATTTTCGTTTAATATACTTGATAAACTTTCAATACTTATTGGCTGATTTAAAAAATTTTCATACATTACTTTTATAATCTTTTTGTCAAGTTCGTTTAGACCATATTTATCGATATTTATAAAGTTAAAAAATTCTTCTAAAAGATTTTTATCAATGACTTTCACATCTTTATATAGACAATAATCATCTAATCTTTTTATTAAATTATTAGCAATTCGCGGATTTAATTTTGTTCTTAACGCAAAATCAAGAGCAATTTCTTCATTAACAAAAGACAAATCTAATTTATTTACATTATGAATTACTAATTTAGTAATCTCTTCTTTAGTATATGAATCAAAATAAAATTTAATTCCAAATCTTTCTCTTAAAGAAGGCGTAATCATTCCATCAATAGTTGTTGCTCCGATCATTGTAAATTTTGGTAAATTAACTGAGATGATTTTACAGTTTTCCTTACTTTTATAAGGAATATTAAGTTTAAAGTCCTCGAGTGCGCTATATAAAACTTCTTCGACCTTTTTATCTAAACGATGAATTTCATCAATAAAAAGAATCTCACCTTCTTCGATTGTAGCTAAAATGTCGACTAAATCTTGAATTGTTTGAATAATTGGTGCATTTAAAACTCTTATTTCTTTTCCTAATTCTTTACTTATTAATAATGCCAAAGTTGTCTTTCCTGTTCCTCCTGGTCCATAAAAAAGTAAGTGATCAAGCGTTCCTTTTCTTTGCTTAGCACTAAAAATATAAACTTTAATCTCTTTTACAATTTGTGTTTGACCAAAAAATTCATCAAAACTACTAGGTCTAAAATTTATTGATTTAGGCATTTTTTAAACTCCTAATTGCTTGTTTAAATACTTCACCTTCATCTAAATTATCTTTTACATTATTAAAAAAATTGCCTAGTAAATTTGCGTCATATCCTAAAGTTAATAAAGCGTTATAAACATTTTCGTAAGGAATATTATTCAATGTAATTTTATTAATTTTTGGAGCTAACTCTAATATTAATCTATCTGCTTTTTTGCCTATTCCACTTATTAAAGACAATTCATTTCTTTTATGATTAGCAACATATAAAAATAAGCGATCAATATCGATATTTTTTAAGATTTGCATGGCTGTTTTAGGCCCAATACCTTGCACATCATTTAAAAGCTTAAATGCTAAAAATAATTTTTTTTATTGAACCCATAAAAAAGAAAGTTATTGTCTTTATTAAAACTAAAAATATAAAGTCTTACTAACGATTTTTTAACAAATTTATCACTACTTAAAACAAATATAGTAAATCCTATGCCACTATTAGTGACAAGTAGGATCGAATCACTATATATTTCTTCGACATTACCAATTAAATAAGAAACCAAAATAATTTAATATGGATAATTATTCAAAATAATCAAATTCAAAATCACAGAGTTTTACTGTATCTCCATCCTTAGCGCCCATTTCATGAAGTTTTGCATCAACGCCAATCTTATTGAGATAAGTAATAAGTCTCATCATACCTTCATCAGTTGATAAGTTAATAAGATTATATGTTCTTTCAACTCTCTCACCCTTAATTTCGAAGACATGGTCTTTAACTTTTTCGATTTCAAAAATCTTATCATCGTCTAAATTAAATACTTGTTCTTGATCTTTTTCTTCGTAAACTGGGAAAGTAGGTGCTGTTTCAAGTAATTCTTGGCACTTATATAAAACTAAATCTAAATTTTTGTCAGTTAGTGAAGAGACTGGGATTACTTCTTTTCCAACTTTTGCTTCAAATTCCTTTAGTCTTTCTTCACTGCCTTCTTCATCCATTTTACTAGCGACTATAATTTCAGGGCGATCAATTAAATGCATTCCATAGAATTCAAGTTCTTTACGAATATCTAAATAATCTTGATAAGGATCACGAGTTCCACTCATATCGACCATATGGACTAAAACTCTACATCTTTCAATGTGTCTTAAAAATAATAATCCAAGACCTTTCCCTAAATGTGCTCCTTTAATAAGACCAGGCATATCAGCAATAACAAAACTATGGAATTCATCAACTTTAGCAACACCTAAATTTGGAACGATTGTAGTAAAATCATAATCACCAATTTCAGCCTTACAATTAGTTACACAACTAATAAAAGTAGACTTTCCAACACTTGGTAAACCAATTATACCTACGTCAGCTAATAGTTTTAATTCCAGAATAAGTCTTTTCTTCTCACCAGGAAGGCCATTTTCAGCGATTTTAGGAGCCTTGTTTCTACTATTTTTAAAACAAGCATTCCCTCTTCCGCCTCTACCGCCTTTACATACAAGATAGGTATCACCTTCATGAGACAAGTCACATAAAAATTGATGGTTTTCTTCTAAAAAAACAACTGTTCCGATAGGAAGATCAATATATATGTCTTCAGCAGCATGTCCATAGCGCATCTTAATGTCACCTTTTTCACCATCATCAGCGATAAAAGCTTTTGAATGTCTATAGTTCATAAGAGTGGTCGTTGTTTTTGAAGCACGTAAATAAACACTACCTCCGCGTCCTCCGTTTCCACCACTAGGTCCACCTTTAGGTACATTTTTTTCACGTCTAAAAGCAATAGCGCCATTACCGCCTTTTCCACTTCTTACTTCAATAATCGCTCTATCAATAAACATATACAAACTCCAGTTATTTTTTTAAAAGAAAACCACCTACTTAAATAAGCAAGTGGTTTTTATTTATTCAACTACTTCGTAAACACTAACGCGTTTTCTATTTTTGCCAACTCTTTCGTATTTAACAATACCAGCTTTTGTAGCAAAAATTGTATCGTCTCCACCTTTTTTAGTATTAACACCAGGATAGATTCTTGTTCCACGTTGTCTATAAATAATTGCACCTGCTTTGCATAATTGGCCATCGCTTCTTTTAGCACCTAATCTACGTCCAGCACTATCACGTCCGTTCTTAGTACTACCAACACCTTTATGGGATGCAAAGAGTTGTAAATCAAGATTAAATCTAAGTTCCATGTTATTTACCGTTCCTTTCTACCATTTAGAAACTTTAATATATTTCGAATAAGATTTTTCAATAGTTTTTAGTTGAGTAAGCATTGTTTTTAAAACGATTTGATTGTATTCATTATTTAAGCCGCTTCCATTTACTAAAATGTACCCTTCTTTAATAACTACTTCAATTTTATCAATATTAATTAAGGCGTTAATTCCTCCAACTCCTATTGCACTTACTGCACTACAAACAATATCTTTACCTTTTTTATCGAAATTTGCGTGCCCTGATATTTCTAATTTTGAAATGACACTATTATTTTCTAAATAGTTAACTTCAATCATTATTTTAAATTAATGCTTGTGATTGTTAAGCAAGTATATGGTTGTCTATGACCAATTGATCTACGGTAATTTGATTTAGCTTTGTATTTGAATACATGAATCTTTTTACCTAAACCTTGCTTTTCAACTTTAGCGACTACAGTAGCACCAGCAATTGTTGGACTACCTGTGGTAACAG
The DNA here is from genome assembly GCA_944368945.1 of uncultured Bacilli bacterium. Taxonomy (GTDB): domain Bacteria; phylum Bacillota_I; class Bacilli_A; order RFN20; family CAG-826; genus Onthovivens. The sequence goes on along the minus strand of CALVXH010000028.1, from coordinate 3,944 downwards.
TTTTATCGCCGACTAATAATACATCTTTGAAAGTGTATTCTTTACCAACTTCTACATCTAATTTTTCGACATAAATCTTTTGGCCAACTTCGACTTTAAATTGTTTACCGCCAGTTAAAATTATAGCGTACATATGTCCCCTCCTAAACTCATTAATTACTCGCTTTTAAGGTATTCTTATAAAGAATTTAGTGACCTTTTCAATGCGGTTGTAACAAATATAGGTTACAACGCGTGTAATGTTATCATATTTATAAATGATAGTCAAACGTATAAATAAAATTTATTTATTTCCATTGAAATTTATAACCACCAGGTAATTGAACAGTACCATCACCAGATGAATATAACTTGTAAATCACAACAGTAATAATTGCAATTACCATTATTGACATAACGGCAGCCAAAGTAATGGCTTCTCCGCATTTGATACTAGCGAGTTCATTAGTCATTAAAGGTATTTTATCCATATTTTCCTCCTTTCAAAAGTACAACATAGACAAAATACACTTTTTTCTAAATATTCTTTAATTTTAATAAAATTTGTGAAAGTTTATCTTTGTAATTCTCGTATTTTTGTTTTTCAAGATCAATTTTTGCCTTTGGAGCTTTAGAAACAAAGTTTGGATTATTTAATAATCCTTCACTTCTCTTTATCTCAGATTGAACTTGAGTAAGCTCTTTTTCGAGTCTTGCTTTTAATTCACCTTTATCGATACCATCTTTAACAAATATTGTAACATTATCAAGAATGATACTTGATGCACCTTCAATTTCTTTATCAGTTGCCGTTAAAGATTTAGCAAAGCTAAATCTAGAAATGTAAGGATAAATATCTTTTAAGTCTAGATTTGTCTTAATAAATAATTCAAGTTGAGCATTTGGAGCTAAAGAATTTTTTACTTTATACTCTCTAACATGCTCAATAATATTTTTTAAGATATCACCTTTTCTATCTGCTTCATCAAATTCATATTCAATTTCATAAACTGGATATGATTCAAGCATAATTGATTCTTTATGTTCTGGAAGAGATAAATAAATCTCTTCAGCAATAAATGGTGAGAATGGATAAATCATCATAATGATAGCTTGTAAAGTCTTTAATAATGCGAAATATGTTCCTTCTTTATAGGCATTTTCATCTTTTAAAGTTACTTTACTCATTTCAAGATAGAATGAGCAGAAATCATCATAAACAAAGTTATAAAGATTTGTACTAGCAACACCATATTCATATGAGTCCATTGCTTTAGTTACATTTTTAATGGTTCTTTCTAACTTTGTAAGAATGAATTTATCAATAGTTTCTAACTTATTTAAATCAACTTTTTGTGCTTTATAGTCTTCAGGTATGTTCATTAATATGTATCTAGCACTATTCCAAATCTTATTTAAATAGTTATTTGCAGCTTTAACCTTCTCTTCACTATAACGCATATCTAATCCTGGGGATGCTGTTGTAGCTAAGAAGTATCTTAAACTATCTACACCATAATTATTAATGACATCAATTGGGTCAATTCCATTGCCTAATGATTTAGACATTTTTCTTCCTTGAGAGTCTCTAACGATACCATGAATAATAACATTCTTAAATGGAACCTTCTTAGTGAAATATAATCCTTGGAAGACCATTCTTGCTACCCAGAAGAAGATAATATCGTAACCTGTGACCATACAATCAAGAGGATAATAGCGCTTAAAATCATCTGTATTGTCTGGCCAACCTAATGTTTCAAATGGCCATAAGGCACTTGAGAACCAAGTATCTAAAACATCCTCATCTTGTTCCCAATTTTCCATATCAGTAGGTTTTTGGGCAGAAACTAGTATTTCTTTAGTAGTTTTATGGTAATATACAGGAATTCTATGACCCCACCATAATTGTCTAGAGACACACCAGTCATCACATTTTTCCATCCATTGTTCTAAGACTTTTTCAAATCTTTCAGGAAAGAATTTAATTTTACCTTCAGAAGCTTGTTGTTCTAAAACAAGTTTCGCTAATGGTTTCATTTTAACAAACCATTGCATTGAAAGTATTGGTTCAACAACTGCATCACTTCTTTCACTATGACCAACTTGGTGTTTAATGTTTTCTATCTTAATTAAATTACCTTCAGCATCTATATCTTTAAGTAATTCTTCTCTACATTTAAAACGATCCATACCAGCATATTTACCACAATTTTCTTTCATTGTACCATCAACATTCATAATGATTGGATGTGGTAAATTGTATTTTTGACCTATGATCCAGTCATTAGGGTCATGGGCTGGGGTACATTTCATAGCACCTGTTCCAAATTCAATATCAACATATTCATCAGCAATAACAGGAATTTCTTCATGGTTAGCAGGATTGATAACTTTTTTGCCTACTACATCTTTATATCTTTCATCTTTTGGATTAACAACAATGCAACTATCACCAAACATTGTTTCTGGTCTAGTTGTTGCGATTGTTAAAAACTTAGTTGGATCCTCTACAAATGGATATTTAAAGTAATAAAATTTTCCATCATCCTCTTTATAAATAACTTCGATGTTACTTAAAGCGGTTTTCATTACTGGATCCCAGTTAACAATCTTTTGTCCTCTATAAATAAGACCTTTATTATATAAAGTAACGAAAACCTCATTAACTGCCTTAGAACATCCAGCGTCGAGAGTAAATCTTTCACGAGTATAATCAACCATTATACCCATTTTTGCCCATTGCTCATGAATTTTAGCTGTATACTCTTCTTTCCAAGCATAAGCACGCTTCATGAATTCTTCTCTACCAATAATAAATCTTGAAGTTCCTTCACTAGCTAACTTAGCATCAACTTTTGCTTGAGTAGCGATTCCAGCATGATCAACGCCTGGTAAAAATAAAACATCAAAACCCTTAGCTTTTTTATAACGACATGTAATATCTTGAATGGTATTATCAATAGAATGTCCGATATGGAGTTTACCAGTAACGTTTGGTGGAGGTATAACCATAGAAAATTTTTGTTTTGACTTATCTCCTGCAGTAAAGTAACCAGCTTTCTTCCACTTATCGTATCTTCCTGCCTCTACTTCTCTAAAATCATATTTCTTTTCAAGTGCCATATTAATTTTCTTCCTTTACGCATGTCTCGATGTAGTTTTTTAATAACAGAATACTTTGTTTATCATTTGTCGAGCAAAGAAATATCTTATTATTTAAAACAGCATCACCAAACTTATATTTTAAGTTTTTAGTAATTTTTGATTTCATAGACATATTTAATTTATCGCATTTAGTCATGCAAATAACGAAATGATAATTATATGAAAGCAAAAATTGATAAAAATCTAAATCATCATTGGTTGGTTCGTGTCTAGAATCTAATAAAAAGATAATTAAACTTAATTTCTTATTATCTTTAAAGTAATTTTCAACTAATTTTCCATAAAATTCATAGTCATAATCTCTTTTTGAGCTATATCCATATCCAGGACAATCAACAAGATAAAACATATTGTCGATTAAAAAATAGTTCAAAAGTTTAGTGTGACCTGGATTACTACTTGTAAAAGCTAGTTTTTTCATATTAGTTAAAGCATTAATCAAAGATGATTTCCCGACATTTGACTTTCCGACAAAAAGAACCTCCTTTAGATTATCTAAAGGAGCGTCCTTAATGTCAGCGACACTTTTAACGAAACTAGCTTTTTTAAAGTAGAATTGATCCATTTTAATTAAAAATTACCTTATATGCGTCATCAACGCTCTTCATGTATACAATTTTTAAATTTGATGTTATTTCTTTAGGCAATTCAGAAACATTACGTTTATTACCTTCAGGAATAATAATCTTTTTAACGCCAGATCTCATAGCAGCGAGAGATTTTTCTCTTAATCCACCAATTGGTAAAGCGTTGCCTCTTAAAGTAACTTCACCTGTCATAGCAATATTGCCACTAAC
>CALVXH010000027.1 GCA_944368945.1 uncultured Bacilli bacterium | reverse complement strand
AATTTAATACTTAGAAATAAGGATATTAAAAATATTTTAGATGTTGAGTTTTAACACCACAAAATAGGGTTATCGTCGAAAGTCAGGTTTTATCAAATAATAATAATTAAATAAATAATTATTTAATTTCAGGTATTTTATATCACTTTAATAAACGATATTTTAGTAAGTATTTAATCAAATAGAATAAAAGTGGCCTTTTTAAAATGATAATAATACATACTTATCAAAATCAGCCACTTTTATTTAAATTTAATAATTATTTATTTTAATTCGCTTAATGCAAGTTTAATTCTAGAAGTTACTTCTTCACTTCCTAATATTTTCATTATAGAGAATAAATTTGGAGTAACTTTTCTACCAACAAGTACTACCCTTAAAATTTCACAAGCATCATTAACATTTCCTGCCCATTTAGTTGGGTCTTGCTTATAGAGTTTATTGTCTGCACAGAATCCTACTTCACTAGAAATTGCTTTTACATTACTAAACCATGTATTTTCATCATTATCTAAGGCATAGTTATTTAAATACTTAGTTAAGAATGAAAGTATAGTTTCTTTAGAAATCTTTTCGTTATAAGATTCCTTTTTAATCTTATTAAAGAATGTATCATGGTCAAAGAAAGCAATGATAGGATAAATATCACTATATTTAGCATAATCTTTTCTAGGATTCTTCTTTTCTCTTTCGATATTTAAGATTTCTAGATAACGGTTATAGTCTTTTTCAATAAATTCTTTTAATTCTGGAGAATACTTTTTAGCCCATTCATAAGATTTTTTACCAATCATTTCTTTAGTCATCTTACCTAAGATTTCTTTAGAATAGAAATTTAATTTATCATTATCAAATAAAGCACCATCTAAAGACATCTTCTTTAATTGAAATTTAAAGTGAGTTAAATCATAATCTTTTGATTGAACAATGAAGTCTTCATAATTTGAATTAGCAATAGTCATTAAATAAACTAATAAAGCTTTAGGTTCATAACCTTCTTTTAAGAAGAAATCAACACTAGCTTCAGGATCTTTACGTTTAGAGAGTTTTCTTTTATTGCCATTATCAAGTTTCATAATAACTGGTAAATGAGCATATTTAGGTAATTTAAAACCTAAACGTCTAAACATTTCAATATGAATTGGTAAAGATGGAAGCCACTCTTCTCCTCTAGTAACTAAATTAGTATGCATAAAATGATCATCAACAACGTGAGCAAAGTGATATGTAGGAAGTCCATCACCTTTTAAAATAACTACATCTTGATCATTTTCAGTTAAAAGTAAATCGCCTCTAATTTCATCATGAGCTTTAATCTTATTTAAATGATTACCATTCGATTTAAATCTAATAACGAAGCTTTTACCTTCTTTAATCATTTTTATAGCTTCTTGAGGGTCTAAATCTCTATAGATAGCATATTTTCCATAAACACCTGTAATTTCTTTATTAGCAGTTTGTTTTTCTCTTAACTTACCTAAATCTTCTTCATTTAAAAAGCAAGGATAAGCATCTCCTCTAGCAACTAACTCTTTAATAACAGTTTCATAAATTTCTTTACGCTTAGATTGAACATAAGGACCATAGATTCCTTCTTCATGATCTCCAAAATATCCTTCATTAGGAACAATATCAAATTCTTTTAATTGTCTTAATAAAAGTTTGTCACTACCTTCAATTTCACGTTTTGTATCAGTATCTTCTAATCTTGTATAAAATACACCTTTAGTATCATAAGCAATCTTAGAAGCTATCATTGAAGTAAATAAACTGCCTGTATGTAAAAAGCCTGTTGGTGAAGGTGCAAATCTAGTTACTTTAGCGCCTTCAACTAAATTTCTTTCAGGAAATCTTTTTTCTAAATCTTCAATTGTTTCTTTAATATTTGGAAATATAAGGTCTGCTAATTCTTGTCTTGAATCCATATTGAAATTTTCCTCTCTTTTTTAAAATTTACCTATTGACATGATTTTCTCTTTTATCATATAATAATCAAGCACGCAGGTGTAGTTCAGTGGTAGAACACCACCTTGCCAAGGTGGTTATGCGGGTTCGATTCCCGTCACTTGCTCCAGTCTTAATTAAATCCTCGATTGCGTGTCGAGGTTTTTTTATTAACTAGAACAAGCTAGATAAATGAGCCAGTTTTATTATATAAAACTGCTTGTTAAGAATAATACTATAAATTTCATTTGTCAATAAATCACTTCTTTTAAGGAAAGTGACTATTATAAAAAAATAGGGTTTTGCATTAATTTAGTAGCAAAACCCTATTTTTATTTATTTTCTTCACTATTGTCTTTTTCTTTATTGTCGTTTCTATCTTCATTATTATTTTGTGATTCTTCTTTACTTGAATCATCATCTTTAGAAGGATCTTCTTCACTAAACTTATCTTTATTTTCTTCAAAGGCTTGACGAATCTTTTCAATATTTTTCTCAGCTAGTTCGATATTTCTTTTATTTAACTCTGATTCATTAGTCATTGAGCTTTTAATTGTATTTATTTCTTTACTAGCATTAGTTAAGAATAATTCCATAAAGTAAATAGCAAACTTGTTCCAAATAAGTTCATGATAATTAAATACTAAAGGTAATAAAGGAATTAATAAGGCAAATGAGATAAGGATTGAAGTTAAACTTAATATACCTATATCAATATAAGATGGCCCAAAAAATCCAATTAAGAAATAACTTAATGTAAAGGCTAATACATAAATTACAGTGAGTGGCCATAAAGTTTGATAATAGCCTTTCATATATTCAGCTTTATGTAAACGCATTGTTCCTTTAAATACGTAACTTACAAGTCTATTAGGAGCATTTAATAAAGTTGGTGCTAAATAATATCTTAATGTATTTCTTGCTATTGTATGCATAAAGTAATAAGTAGCAAAGAATAAAGAGAAATAAGTTGAAATTAACGAGGTTATTCTTATTAAATCCTGATATTTTAATAAGACAGCATCCATTTGGTTATACCATTCTGCTGAAGAAAAATCTAAAGCCATTAATTCATCAAATAATGGTTTAAAAGCTGAAGATTCATTACTAGCCACTGCACTAAGTAATAAAACAACAATAAACTCAATTAATACATAAATTAAAAAACTATTGATTAATGTATTCCAAACTTGTAATTGCCCCTTAAATGGAGGTCTAGATCCAATAAAATAAGTCTTTAAGAAACTTTTATATTTTACATCATCTCTTTTTTTAGTATGTAATACCCCATTACAAGCAAATAAACTATAAATAAATGGCGTTAATATTCCTAAAATAAGAGAAAGGCAAATTAAAAGTAAGATCATTCCAAAAAAGGAACTCATTATTTCGCTTAAATTCATTTGCATTAATATAAATACAAAAAGTAAATATATTAAAAATACTCCTATGATTATCGTTGAAGAACATAGGAGAGTAAATGAAAAGTCATTAAAAAATCTTTTATAAATAGATTTAATATTCTTCATAAATAATTCCTTTAGAACTCACCAGTGTCATTAGCATTTTTATTGCTATTTCTACCATATAATCTAGAAATATCTTGTACAGCAAATTCTAGTTGCTTTTGATCCATGTTTTTAACATTACGCTTTTCAATTGCTTTAATAATCTTTTTTAAATTTTTTCTAGCGACAATAAAACTATCTTCTTTATTAAGCTCACTTGCGTTTTTAATTGCACAGTTATCATTAATTAAAACAATCGATATGAAAAAACTAGGATCAATTTGGGTAATAAGTGAAAGTTTTTCAAGTCGCTTTTCATTGACTTGCATTGGATTTTCCATTTCAAATTTTTTTCCATCATTTGAATAGAAAATCCAAGTAGCATCTTCCTTATTTCCACTTATAGCACCCCTATAATAACGATCTTTAATTACGTAAATATATTTATCTCCAAATAAGACATGGTCAATTCTACAAACAAGTTGATTATTATTTTTAATAACTAAGTTATTAATTAAGTAATAATCGTTAATATCAGCTATTTGACGAATCTTTTTATAATAAATCTTTTGGAAGTTCTTAAATACGTAATGTCTTCTAATAAATGGAAAAACTATTAAAAATAGTGCTAAGATTGCAATTAAAACTACACATAACACAAAAATGAAAAATCCCTTTGGATTATTTTCCTTATCTAAAAAATCATATGTCAAAGTTATTAAATAAGAATACATGTAGTACTATTTTACCTTAAGCCAAAGATAATGCAAGTTCGACCATCTTAGTTAACGATGAGCTTCTCTCTTCTTGAGTTAAATCTCTTTCGTCTTTATTAACGAATGTATCACTAACAGTTAATAAGCAAAGTGCTTTCTTTCTTAAACGTGTTGCATTAATAAATAAGCCATAACTTTCCATTTCAACACCTAAAATGCCAAGTTCTTGTGGTGTCTTATAGAATTCTTTATCTGCATCATAGAAAATATCACTTGAGAAAATAGGTCCAACATGAACTGGGATTCCTAATTTTTTAGAATTTTCATATGCTTTATACATTAATGAGAAATCACTACATGGAGCTAAATGAATTCCTTTTGCTTCATAATGTGCACCATAATTAGAATTTGAATAAGCACTTGTAGCGATAATAACATCACCAACATGACATTCTTTTTGATAAGCGCCACATGTACCAATTCTAATAATATTTTCTACTGCATAGCATGTGAAAAGTTCATAACTATAAATGCCAATTGAAGGTACGCCCATACCACTAGCCATAACGCTAATTTCTTTTCCTTCTTTTGTTTTGCCAGTATAACCTAAAATACCTCTAACATCTGTTACTAATTTATAATCATGTAAAAATGTTTCAGCAATCCATTTAGCTCTACATGGATCTCCTGGCATTAAAACAGTTTTAGCAAATACTGCACTGTCTTTAATATGTGTTGACATTAAATTTTCCTCCTTAGTCCATTAATATATTTCCATTAACTGCTGTATCAATAATACGCAAGTAATCTTCTTTTTTAAGCTTATTTGATAATGGTGGTAAATCATCTTTATCAAAAAAATTAATATCTATTGTTTCATGAGTATGCTCTTTATTAAATTCTACAAATTTTGCTTTAAATATTAAAGCATATTCAGGAACAATATCATATGGAGCATCATAATTTTTATAATCTTTTTTAGTGGTAGTTTTATTAATTACTCCAATAAAATTTAAATCTTTAACTACTGCTCCTGCTTCTTGAGATATTTCATTTAAAATAGATTCTTTTGGTGAAGCATATAAATCACACCATCCTCCAGGTAAACAATATTTTTCATCTACACTTTCTTTAACGAATAATATTTTCCCTTCGTCATTAAATATAACACATCTACAAGAAACGCTTGGTGTAGGATATATATTCTTAAGAAAAATATTAGGTTTATCATAAGTTAAAATGTCAAAATTGCCTAACATTTTCATTGAAATTTTTTCAAGTTCATCATAATTTTCTAAAGCATATGGGTCCTTAGAAAAAAGTTTACCAATCTTGCAAATAGAAAGGACTTTAATTACATAATCATAAAAATTAATGTATTTAAAATCGTTATTCTTCAAGTTCTTTTCCTCCACTTGATTTATCAGCACTTAAAACATCTGTTTCACTCATCATATTAACAAATGAATTATAGAATGTTTCTGGAGTAAAGCTTTCAAGTTCTCCATTATATGCAATAGAAATTCTTCCAGTTTCTTCACTTACAACTACTGTAATAGCATCACAAATATCACTAATACCAATAGCAGCTCTATGTCTAGAGCCATATTTTCCAATTAATGGTTTAGTTGATGGGGTGTAATAAACACTTGCTGCCAAAATGGTGTTACCTCTAATAACAACAGCACCATCATGAAGTCTAGTTCCTGGATAAAAAATTGTAATTAATAATTCGTAATTAACAGGAGCATAAAGTAATGTTCCGTTTTTAGAAATATCAGTTAAATTATCCTTTCTTTCAAAAGTAATAATTGCACCAATTTTATGTTTGCTTAAATATAAAACAGTTTCATTAATTGTTTTATACAAGTCTTCATGAGAATAAAGGTTATCAACATTTGTAACTTTTTTATTTAAGCCTTTGTCATTGGTTCTTTGAGAGAACTTATTTGCAAAAATATAACGAGTTTCTGCAAGGTTTACAAATATTGCAACTATTGAAATGACTCCAATAATTATCATTGAGCAAAGTTTTAAAGAAGTTAAAATAAAGATATCTGCTAGTAAATAGACAAGACTAAAAGCCGCTAAAGAAAAATGTACAAATTTTCTTTTTGCAAAAAAGTCTACAAACATATTTAGGACTAATAGCGCAATAAACGCCAAAATAAAATCAATTAAAGTATTTAAATTAAAAGGACTAAATATATTTTGAAAATCAACTAAAACAGATAAAGTATTCATATTAATTGCCTTCTTTACTTAGAATATCACGAGCAATATATACTCCATTAGCACCAGCTTGGGCTAAACCTCTAGTTATTCCTGCTCCATCTCCACCAACATATAAGTTTTTAATCTTTGTTTCAAAGTTATTGGAACATTCAACTTTATCACTATAGAATTTTGCTTCAACACCATATAAAAGAGTATGATCATTAGCAATTCCTGGAGTCACATGGTCTAAAGCTTCTATCATTTCAATAATTGATTGAAGTGTTTTATAAGGCAATATTAATGCTAAATCACCTGGAACAGCTTCTTTTAATGTTGGTTCAACGAAACCTTCATTAATACGTTTAACAGTAGATCTTCTACCTTTTTTAATATCTCCATATCTTTGGACAATAACTGTTCCACCACTAAGCTTATTAGCCAAAGCACTTATATCTTGAGCATATTCATTACTATCTTTAAATGGTTCAGTAAATGTATGAGATACAAGTAAAGCAAAGTTAGTATTTTGACTTCCTAGCTCACTTGAATTATAAGCGTGGCCATTTGCAGTAATAATTCCATTATTATTTTCAATAACAACGTGTCCACTAGGATTTGAACAGAATGTTCTAACTGTAGTTCCTACGCTTGTGGAATAGATAAATTTTCCTTCATAAAGGTTTTTGTTAATTTCATCCATAATGACATCATTTGTTTCTACTCTGACACCAATATCAACTCTATTGTTACTTACTTTAATATGATGTGCCTTTAAAACTTTACTAAGCCATTTTGAACCTGGACGTCCAACATTTAAAATGCAATATTTACATTCATACTTATTGCCTTTTGAATCAATAATAGCGCTAACGGCACCATCTTTCTCTTCAAAATCAACAATTTCGGTAGCAAATTTCATTACTACACCTTTAGCTTTTAATTCTTCATAAATTGACTTTAATAAAGCAAGGTTTACTTCTGTTCCCAAATGACGAACTTGGCTTCTTAATAATTTAAGGCCAACAGCTAAACCAGTTTTTTCAATAGATAAAACTTCTTTTGTATTAGGATCAGTTAAAGTTTTTGGTGCGCCATGGTTAAGATTTATTTCATCAACATATTTAATTAAATTTATAACTTCTTCTTTAGGGATATATTCATCCATCCATCCACCAAATTCATTAGTAATATTAAATTTTCCATCACTAAAAGCTCCGCATCCGCCAAAGCCACTAGTCATTGAACAAGAAGGATAACATCCACTATTTCCATATATATCTTGAGGACATTGTTTAATTTTACCTTCCAAGACTGGACAAGTACGATGATAAATATCCTTACCTTTATCCACTAAAAGAATTTTTAAATTATTACTTTTTTTAATTAATTCATAAGCACCATATATTCCACATGGGCCTGCGCCAACGATAATTACATCATACTTTTCCATCTTAAAGACCTCATTTTTTCAACAATAATATTATAAATAATATTATATTTAAAATAAAGAAGAGTTAATCTTAATAGCCACTTTTTATTTTGTCGCTTAAATTAAGTTTTTTTATTAAAAAACCACGCAAAAACCTATTTATTTACTATTTTATGCTTATTAAATTCATCTTGAGTGTCTACTAACATATCGTAAAGAGGTTTTACATTAAATATTTTTGTTATAAAAAATACTATAACAATAAGTAAAATTACAAAACATGTTGAGTAATTAAAAACATTAAATGATTCATTAGAATAAACAAGATTAGAAAAGAATAAAACTACTGCTGTAATTGGTGCTTCAGAAATAAAAGCAAAGAATAAACACATTGATGCAAGTATAATAAAACTACGATAACTTGAGTCTAATGAAAAATATTTTTCAAATACTAAACTAGATAAAGAGCCTATTAAAGCGCCAAAACATAATGAAGGAACAATTAATCCACCAGTAACTTTACCATTGCCCATAATGCTAGTTAAAATAATTCTAAATACTAAAATTAAGACTATTAAATAGACACTTTGATACATTAATGAGTCATCAATTATTTTATCTCCACTACCTAAATAAGGTATGATGGTATATCCAAAAATAATCATCAAAATAAAAAAGATGAATGCTCTATATTTTACAAAGAAATTATTTTCATACTTATTAAAAAACTTTTTAAAAGTATTTATAGTAAATAAAAAGATTGGAGCAACTATTACAATTAATAAAGAAGCAATAAATAAAACATACATTTCAGTTATTGGTAAATAATTAACGAAATCAAAAGATAATGAATGATGTGAGTTTAATAAAATGATTATTGCTCCCATGCCAATCGCTGTTACTAGTGTTCTTAAAATTAATTCAAAATTTACTTTATGTAACTCTTCTTCAAAAGCATAAAAAAAGCCCGATAAAGGTGAAACAAAAGCTCCACCAAACCCAGCGCCAAAAGCTATTTTAATATTGTCATCATCTTTTACCTTAAATAGATGATTAATTAATGAAGCACATTTACCAGCTAAAGTAATAGATGGCCCTTCACTTCCTAATGGAAGTTGAGCATATGTTGATATACTTGAATTAATAATCATTAATGGTATTTCCTTTTTAAAAGAAATATCTTCATTATGTCTTAAAGCAAGATTAATAGCTATTATTCCACTTGAATCAACACTACTAGCTTTTTTGATAATAAAAAAGTTTAAAACGCTTAGCATTATTATTAAAACTATATTTAATAAAATTACCCACCAGGAATGATTATTAAACATATACTCACTACCCTTAGTTACATAAGGCAAGATAAATTGATAGATACCAACTATAAGTCCTACAAGTAATCCAGTGAGTAATGAGACTATAAGTTTTTTAATTAATGTATACGATTTAAACATATGTAAAATTTTATAATTAAAATTAAATGTTGTTAAGTATAAAAAAAGACCTTACATAGGTCACTGCTTTTAACAATTCGTTTTAGATTTTTCTCTCGTAAAATCTGACGAGAATTAAAATCGATTTAAATAATGAAATCATAATTAACCTCCTTTGATTTACGAGTATATTGTAAAGCCTATATAACTTAATAAAACTAGAAAGCGTTTACATATAAAAATGTAACCGTTTTCTTAAAAAAGCTACGTGTTTTCACGTAGCTTATTAAGATTTAATTATTGTTTTGCTTTTTTTCCTTTATAAATTGTTAAGCCAAGCATAGCTCCAAAGATTGCAGTTAATACACCAAATAATGTAGAAACAACAATTAATAAGATTTCCCAATATGGAGTAACTCTAACAATTTTATCGTTAGGACTAATACCATTCATTGCATGGCTATTTGCAACAGTATAGCAGATACGTTTAGTTGCTTCTCTCATAGCAGAGACAATAACAGGATCATCTTTAAATTCGAGTAAATTCTCATTCCATCCAGGGAAACGATTATCCCATGTATCTGTTCCAGCTAATAATCCAGCAATGACATCAAATGAATAGCCTGAGACAGAATAATCACCAGCGACTAACTCTTTAGCATTATAGTCAGTGATTGCAAATCCTTTTAATCCCCATTCACCACGTAAAACGTTAGTCATTAATCCTTTATCAGCACCGCTCCAGGTTGTACCAATTCTAGCAAATGAATTCATAACATTCATTGCTCCACCTTCTTCAATTGCTAATTGGAATGGTTTTAAATAAATTTCTCTAATAGCTTGTTCAGTAGCAAATGTAGAAACAACTCTACATTGTGTTTCTTGATCGTTTAAAGCAAAATGTTTTATATAAACATAGTTACCATATTTTTGAATACCCTTAACTTCAGCAGCAGCAATTTTACCAGCTAAGAAACCATCCTCACTATAGTATTCAAAATTTCTTCCACCATATGCGGTTCTATGAGTATTCATTGCAGGACCGTATAATCCAGCAACATTATCACCTCTATTAAGCATATCATTGCCCATAGCTTCGCCAACTTCTTCAATTAAATCAACATTAAAAGTTGCAGCCATGATATTTTCATCTGTATATGCACAATAAGCCTTACTTGCACCATCAACCAATGTTGTTGTAAAGCCTTGTGGGCCATTATCATCAATTGTTTTTGGTTTAGCTATAGAAGAAATTGCCATTGTTGTATGGAATCCAACATCAATTAAAGAAGCCATTTCATCTATGCTTATTTGATTTAATAATTCTTCCCATTTTGGATCATTATAATCAAGACCAATCATTGAAGCTAAAGTTAATTCGCCGAATTGACCTTGTTTAGGCATTTTAACAGTAGTATTTGGATCAGATTCATAGCTACCTAAAGTATATAATCCCTTTTTCATTGATGCAGTAGCTTCTAATTCGTTACCAGCAGTTGTAACTTTTGGATAAGTACCTTCCCAATTATTACGTGTTAAATATGTGTATTCTTCATCAATATTGTCTTGCTCATAATAGTAATTTAAATTTGCATTATCAAATTGATTAGTTATTTTATTGCCAGTAGTTGCACTTTCATCGTGAATTGTTAATTCATCATGAACATATTTATAAACATGTGAAGTATCGCCATTTCCAGCTTCTGTCATACCATTTGATGTAGTCATTCCTTTAGCTGTTAATATGTTATTCAAAGCATCATGTGAATCGTTTCCTAATGAAAAATAATAATCACCTGCATCCATAATATATGTCTTTTTGCCATATGAATCATATGCATACAATTCACTCTTAGGAACTGAAATAGTAGTTGTAAAATCAGCACCTGGATCTAATAAATCAGTTTTTGCAAAACCACATAATTCAATTGCAGATTTTTCTATTTTGTTATCAATATCATAATCTGTATAAGGTGATTGGAAATAGATTTGAATAGCGTCTTTACCTGCAACATCACCACTATTTTTAACATTTACAGTAAATTCAAAGCTATTTTCTGTTTCTTTAACATCAGTGATTTTTTGTTCAAAATCTGTATAAGATATACCATATCCAAATGGATATTTAACTGTTGAGGAATAATCATAGTTGCCTACGAGATCGTTTCCAAGTACTACATCTTCATATCTTGTCTCAAAATATCTATAACCAACGTAGATTCCTTCACTATAAATAGAATAATGTGTATTTCCATCTAATCCTTGGCTATGCCAAATTGCACCTTCGACACCATTATTAAGTGGTTGACCAATAGTTGCATTTTTATAATTAAGTCCGAAGAAATCGACATAAGCTGGACAATTCTTATTATCATACGCAAATGTATCAACAATATTTCCACTTGGATTAATGTCACCAACAAGAATTTTAGCAAGTGAGTTTAATCCATAAGTTCCGCTATAACCAATCCAAACAGTTGCATCGACACCGAAATCTTTAATGAAATCTTCGCCTTCTAAAGTTCCTGTTTTTGTTTCGTCTTCAGTTTCATATTTATAGTTAAAGTTAATAGCGTTTGTTGTATTTAAAATAACAATGATCTTTTTGAATACACCTTCATCTTTTAATGACTTAACGTAATTAAACATATCGATTTCATCATTATTTAATGAAAGGACATCACTAGTATCAGTGTAATCTTTCATATCAGCAAGTTCTGCACCCATTCTAGATAAAACAACAATTGCTGCATCATATATTCTGAGTATGTGTTTGAATATTGCTTATATGTTTCTAAAGGCAATTCACCAATACACTTTCTTGCAAAGCTAGTACTACTTACTTCTGGGATATTACCAACTTCTTGATTGTGCTTATATAATTCATCATATAAGCCTTTATTAATTTGAATATTAACACTTTCTAAGGCTTCTTCCATTGTAACTGGATCATCGATAGAACTAATAGCTGCACTTCCTCCACCATGTACAACAATATTAGCGGCTCCAGCGCCAAATAAAGTTACTTTAATATCTTTTGATAATGGTAATGCACTATTATCATTTTGTAAAAGGGTAATGCCTTCAGCACTAAGTTCTTCTGCAATTTCCTTATCATAGTCTTTAATGTCTTTGCCACCTAAATCCTTCTTTTTAAAGTATTCAGTGTCAATACCACTATCTTCGCCTTTGACAAGTTCGAAGTCTTCAGTGTGCATTGTGTCATTAACGACATTTCTAAATTGACCTCTTGCTAAAGAGGTACCAACTGATAATGCAATCATTAAAACAAGCGAAACGCCTGTAAGTGATGACCACATTATCACTTTACCTTTTTGTTTCATTTTTTTGTTTCTCCTTTTTTATATAATCATTAGCTAAACTAAATAATTATCTATTTTTCCCAACTCTTATTGCTACCACCTTTTTTAACAATATAAGATGGATCTTTTGTAGCAACTTTAATAATTGTTCCCTTATCTTCTAAATCTCCACTCTTAACAACTATTTCGTTTGTTGGATCCATTTTAATCTTGAATTTAAAGATTTTATCTCCGCTCTTTGTAGCAATGAGTTTTCCATTTTGATATAAAGATACTTCTTTTTGGTTTGTGTATACTTTAACTAAAGTTTTACTACCAGTTCTATTTACAAAGCGTTTAGAGCATAAATGAATAAATGGTTCTTCACTCCAATAAGCTTTATAAGCATAGAAAGAATCTTTTTTAGTTTTTCTATCAAATGTTACAAGACCTTTATGGTTCATACCTGGCTCTCCACCTTGGTTTCTTGCATCAGCAGCGAAATCAAACATATTCCAGACATGAGTTGCCCATAAATAAGGACGCTTATTGATTACATCAATCATTTTTTCATGATAAATTGCTTGATATTCTTCAGTATTGTCACCTCTTCTAGGATGTGAAGAATGTAAATTTGGCATAGCTTCTGCGCCGTATTCACTTAAGCCAATTGGTCCATGTGGATAGAATAAATGCCACATATCACAAATTAAACCAGTAACTCTTGTTATTGGTACATACCAACCCCAATAAAGGTTATAACTTGCAACATCAGTAATATGAGCAATTCTATTAAAGATTGTCATAACAGAAAAACAAGCTATTGTTGTGAATCTTGATGGATCCTCTTTATGACAGAATTCATTTAATTCTTTATGATGCTTTCTTGTAGCATTAGTAACTTTAAACATTGTAATTTCATTACTAATTCCCCAGCAAACAATTGATGGGTGATTGAAATTTTGATGAATTAATTCAGCCATTTGGTTAAATGCATTCTTATCAGCAACTTTCATATATCTTGAAATATATGGAATTTCTGCCCATACAACAAATCCATATTCATCACAAAGATCATAGAAATATTGATCATGTTGATAGTGAGCTAATCTAATTGTATTTGCGCCGACTTCTTTAATTAATTTAATATCTTCTTCGTGTTCTTTTTTAGTTAAAGCGTTACCAATTTTAGGTCTATCTTGGTGACGGCAAACACCTCTAAGTGGATAAGATTTACCATTTAAGAAGAAACCTTTTTTAGGATCAACTTTAAATGTTCTAAATCCAATTCTTGTTGAAACTTCATCTTCAATTTCTTTGCCTTTTAATACGCCTTTAACTGTATATAAATAAGGATCTTTGACACCATTCCACAAATGTACATTAGGAACTTTAATATCTTCATTAATTGTTCCCTTAGCAACAACTTCATTTTCTTTATTAAGAACTAAGATAACAGGAGTTAAATCACCAGTAACTTCTGCGTTAACATTAATTACTCCATCGTTGCCTTCAATTTTAGTTGTTACTTTTAAAGCAGGTGAACTATCTTTTAAAAATTCAAAACGATTCTTAGGTAAGATAAGTAAGTTTACATCTCTATATATTCCACCATAGAAAGTAAAGTCTGCTGTTTGAGGATATACTTCTTCTGTTTTTGAGTTATCAACATTAACTACTAAAGTATTTTCATCTAATAAGTAATCAGTAATATCAACAATAAATGTAGAATAACCTCCTGCATGAACAGTTAATAACTTTCCATTAAGTAAAACTTCACCTTCAGAATTTACACCTTTGAATTCAAGTTTAACTCTTTCACCCTCTTGAAAAGTTGGTTTTTTAAACGTTTTGGTGTAAGTACATTTACATCTTTTATAGTTGTCTCCACCATCTTGTCCATCAATACCATTCCAAGTATGTGGTAAATTGATTTTAAGAGGTTCTTCGCCTGGCATTTGAAATAGCCAATCGTTATTAAATAAAATAGTTTGTCTCATATTTAAAATTCCTTTTAATATATAGCTATTTTAGAACAGCTTTTAATCGCAAATATATTAACAAATTATATGCTCTAATACAATCAATTCAGTAATTTTTTACTTTAAAAATGCAATTAAAAAATTATAGTATTGCAATTATTATAATTATGTTTGTATTTATTGCAATATTTTTATAATTTAGATAGCATTAACATTTTCGTATAAATCTTTTCCCTTAATATTTAAATCTTTTTCTAATTATGTATATAAATTTTGAGCAACAAAAAACTTGCCCCGAAGGACAAGTTGTTTATCGATTAATATAGTTAATTGAAAACTATCTTTGGACTCTACCACTGCCATCACCAGCAGCAAGTTTCTTAACTTCATCAACTGAAACAAGGTTAAAGTCACCTTCAATTGAGTGTTTTAAGCAGCTAGCAGCAACAGCAAAATCGATTGTTTCTTGAAGTGGATATTCATTCATTAATGCATAAATTAATCCACCAGCAAAACTATCTCCACCACCAACTCTATCAATAATATTCATGTGATATTCTTTTGAAAGGTATGGTGTCTTTCCATCATAGATCATTGCAGCCCAGTTATTTTCACTAGCACTGATTGAAGTTCTTAATGTAATAGCAACATATTTGAAGCCAAATTTATTGATTAATTGTTGAGCAACAGAGACATAGCCTGCTTTATTAAGTTTACCTGCTGATGTATCATTGTTTTCAGCTTTAATACCGAAGACATCGTTTGCATCATCTTCGTTTCCGATACAAACATCAACATATTTCATTAACTTTGTCATAACTTCTCTTGCTTTTTCTTTGCTCCAGAGTTTATTTCTGTAGTTTAAATCGCAAGAAATTGTGACACCATGCTTTTTAGCAGCAATACATGCTTCTTCAGTTAATTTAGCAACATTTTCACCAAGAGCTGGTGTAATACCTGAGAAATGGAACCAAGTAACACCCTTGAAGATTTCATCCCAGTTATATTCTTTAGATTCTGATAAAGCAAATGCACTTCCGGCACGATCATAAATAACTTTACTAGCTCTTTGTGATGCACCTTTTTCTAAGAAGTAGATACCTACTCTGTCTCCACCTCTAACAACATAACTTGTATCAACACCATATTTTCTTAATGAGTTAATTGCAGCTTGTCCAATTTCGTGTTTTGGTAATTTACTAACAAATTTAGCATCAATACCATAGTTTGCTAATGAAACAGCAACGTTAGCTTCTCCGCCACCAAATGTAGCCTCGAAATCTTCACTTTGAACGAATCTTAAATAATCAAATGGTTCTAATCTAAGCATTAATTCGCCTAATGTAACAGCCTTCATTTTATTTACCTCTTACTAATGCAACAGCTTCTTTTGTTTTGTTATAAATTTCTTCTGGTGTACCTTTGCACATCCAACTACCGCCACATGCGATAATCTTATCACATGCTAAGTATTCAAGAATATTTTTATCACTAATTCCGCCTGTAGGCATGACTTTAATTTGTGGGAATGGTCCACATAAAGCCTTGATTGTAGCTAATCCACCATAATTTGAAGCTGGGAAGAATTTAACAACATTAATTCCTAATGACAATGCTTCCATAACTTCTGTTGGAGTTACTACTCCTGGAAGATATACGATACCATGTTTTTTACAAACTTCAGCAACTTCCTTGCTTAATCCAGGTGAAACAATGAATTTGCAACCAAGTTTGATTGCTTCTTCACATTGTTCTTTATTAATAACTGTACCAGCACCAATATATGCATCTGGATACTTTTCAATAGCTAATTTAATAGCTTCAGGTGCACATTCTGTTCTAAATGTAATTTCAGCAGCTGGTAATCCACCTTTTACTAAAGCGTCCATTGTTGGAATTGCATCTTCAATTTTATTAATGACTACGACAGGAATAACTTTAAATTCCTCTAATTTTTCATAACCTTTCATAATTAAATACCCAAGCGTCCTTTAATATTATAATAACTTATATTTTTGACTAAAGTCTTAGCATCTTCTAATTTATATTCGCCAGCTTCAACTTTTTCAGCCACAAAGTTAGCTAATATTCTTCTAAAGAAATCAAATCTTGAATAACTTGAGAAACTTCTTGAATCAGTTAACATACCAAGGTTTGTACCAATACAAGCATATTCACTGACTAATTCTAAGTTTCTTCTAATACCTAATAAAGTATCGTTAAACCACCAAGCAGCACCAATAAGTACATTTCTAAATGCGCCAGAGATACAGCTTAATGGAGCAATTTGATTTGGATTAAGAGTATAAAGAATGACTACTGGTCTTTCTTCATCACTTAATTTATCTAAAAATTTCATGCAATAATTTAAATCGCATTCTTTACCAATGACATCAAACCCTGCATCTGGTCCAATCTTTTTAAACATTTCACTATTAATATTTCTTGTAACAGAGAAATGTAATTGAACAATTATATTTCTCTTCTTATATTCTTTAAATAAGAAGATAAATAAATATCCAAGTAATGCATCTTTTTCTTCACTTGATAAAGAGCCTACTTTCTTAAATAATTCTTTAGCTTCTTCTTCGCTAGCATATTTACTAGGGAAATCACTAAATCCATGATCAGAAATTCTACATCCTTTACTAACAAAGAAATCAAGTCTTTGTCTTAAGGCATTCTTGTAATCTTCTAAAGAATTAATCTTAATTCCAGCAGTTTCACCTAATTTAGCAATATATTCTTTATCAAAGTTGTAAAGTTTATCAGGTCTAAATGTAGGTGTAACTAAAGTGTCATCATATTTTTTATGATACTCAAGGTTTTCAATTGGATCATCTGTTGTTGCAACAAATTCAACATTGAACAATTTTAGTAACTTTCTAACACTTAAGGTCTTAAGTTTTTCATTAGCCTCTTTATAAATTTCTTTAGCAGTATTTTTATTAAGAGGTTTATTAATTCCGAAGACTTGTTTTAATTCCATGTGTGTCCAGTAATAAAGTGGTCCACCCATTAAATTAGGTAAAATCTCTGCATAATGCATGAATTTTTCTTCATATGTGGAATCTCCAGTAATATATTTTTCATCAACTCCACACATTCTCATGGCCCTCCATTTATAATGGTCACCACTAAGCCAAAGGTCGCCAATATCTTTAAATGTAGCATCATTAGCAATCATCTTTTGATCAAGATGGCAATGATAGTCGATAATAGGTAAATCTTTGATTTCGTTATATAAAGTGACAGCGGTATCACTTTTTAATAACATTTTATCGTTAAAAAATTGTTCCATTCATCACACTCCACTATATGCAGAGAAACCGCCATCGATTGGAATACAAATACCTGTGATAAATCCTGCAGCTTCTTCACTTAATAAGAATAATACTGCACCAACTAATTCATCAACTTCACCAAATCTTCCCATTGGTGTAGCGTTAATAATCTTGTGAGTTCTTGCTGTTGGAGTTCCATCTTCATTCCATAATAATTTAGCATTTTGTTTTGTCGAGAAGAATCCAGGAGCAATTGCGTTAACTCTAATTCCTAAGTGTGAGAAATGAACTGCTAACCATTCTGTGAAGTTGCTAACAGCTGCTTTTGCTCCACTATATGCAGGAATCTTTGTTAATGGAGTATATGCGTTCATACTTGAGATGTTTAAAATTGAACAGTCTTTTTTGCCAACCATATCTTTAGCAAAGACTTGGCTTGGTAATAATGTACCGATGAAATTTAAATTGAAAACAAATTCAACACCTTTTTCATCAAGGTCAAAGAATGTTTTGATTTCTTTTTTAGAATCATCAAGTTCAGCATACTCATTATCTGTTTGAGCACGTGGATTATTTCCACCTGCACCATTAATTAAAATATCGCAAGCACCAAAATCTTTTAAAACAGCTTCGTGACATTTTTCAAGTGATTCTTTATCTAATACATTTGCTTCATATCCTTTAGCAATGTATCCTTCTTTACGAATTTCTTCAGCAAATTTTTCTGCTGCATCTAAGTGTAAGTCGAGTAAAGCAACTTTAGCGCCACACATAGCAACTGCATGAGCTAGGCAAGAGCAGATAACTCCACCTGCACCTGTAACAACTACTACTTTGTCTTTTAAATCAATATTAAAAGGTAATTTCATTTTTGTCTTGTATTCTAAATTTGCATCTTAGAGTAATGAAATTTAGAACATTTCCTTTCCTGAGAATGTAGAATTTAGAGCCTTACTTATTTATAATTAAATCGCTGTGGATTTGTTTCTATTTATTTACAGCTTTGACTGTTCAAGGAGGCTCATACCACAGCTTTTCTTTTGGAATTTTAATCAGTTAGATAACGTTAGACGTTTCATTTCGAACAAGCTTAAATTGAGAAAAGTTGGTGGAGCACAGCAAACACATAGGAGGTAATAGCATGTGTTATTTCATTGGCATTGATGTAGCCAAATTCAAACATGATTTCATTATAATTACGGGCGAAGGTGAAATCATTCAAAGCCCAACAACATTCTCTAATAATGAAGCGGGTTTTAAAGAACTCTTAGATTCATTATCTAAACTTGACCATTCTCAAGAAATCAAAATAGGTCTTGAATCTACCGGCCATTACCACAAAAATCTCGTCAAATTTTTAGAGGATAATAAGTATCGAGTAAACGTTCTTAATGCATACTTAGTTCACAAATTCATTGAAACTAGAACACTAAGAAAACAAAAGAACGATAAACTTGATTGCCGTTGGATTGCAGAATACTTGCAATCTGCAGAATTCAAAACCTATCAATATAAATCATACAACTGTGAGCAACTAAAGTCTCTAACAAGAGCTAGAGATAAGCTTATTTTAAAAAGAAGTCAGGAACTTGTTGATTTAACCAACGCTATGGATCATATTTTTCCAGAGTTTAAAGCAATTTTTGGCGATAAATTCAGTAAAACAGCAATTTTTCTTTTAAATGAATACCCTTCAGCAGAAGAGATAAGTCAACTTTCTGCTAAAGATTTGGATAAATTTAGAAAGAAACATAAAGGCACAAGGTTAAATAAGATTTCAACTGCTATAGCACAAGCCAAGGTTACAGTAGGACATTCAAATCAATCAATAAGTTTTATAGTCAAAACTATTACTAAAGTAATAATAAGTTTGACGGAAGCAATTGAAGATTTTGAAAGCCAAATAAACAAGATTCTTTTAGGAATGAATACCCCACTCATATCTATTGATGGTGTAGGCAAAATATCGGCCGCTGCAATTATTGGTGAATACAACAATTTTGATGGTTTTGCAGACGCAGATAAATTACTTGCGTTTGCTGGACTTGAATGTTCTAGATACCAATCTGGCCAATCAGATTATCATGGGAAAATGGTTAAAAGAGGGTCACCTCATTTAAGATATGTTCTCATGAATCTTGCCATTTCTTTAAAGAATTATAACCCGATCTTTCACACATACTATCTTAAGAAAAAAGATGAAGGTAAGCCTTATAGAGTTGCTTTAAATCACGTTGTTAGAAAGTTTCTTAGAGTTGCTTTCAAGCTAGTTTCAACCAACTCTAAATTTGACATAAATTTAGCTAAATAAGTAAGTTTTCAAAGAACGATAATTGTTACAGATTGCTATCATGCAACAATTTTTGTGTACAAATTTTTCATTTTGTAAATACATTGATTTTTCTCTTGATTTTTAATAGTTTATCTTGTTACTTTTTATAAATTTTTTCAAACGCTTCAAATAATCCATTTATATAGGTAGCGCCTAAAGCTCTATCATATAATCCATATCCTGGTTTTCCATTTTCACCGAAAATGTTTCTACCATGATCAGGTCTAACATATCCGTCAAATCCATTGACTACTAATGCTTTAACAATTTCAGCCATATCTAAGCTTCCATCTTTAGTACAGTGTCCAACTTCAGTAAATGAACCATCATCCTTTTCCCATTTAACATTTCTTAAATGGACAAAATGTACTCTACCTTGTTTAGTATATTTTTCTGCCATATGAACAAGATTGTTATTTCTGCCAGCGCCAAATGAACCAGTGCATAATGTAATTCCGTTTCTTGTAGATGGAACAGCTGCAAATAATCTATCAAGGTCAGCTTCATTAGAAATGATTCTTGGTAATCCAAATACATCCCATGGTGGATCATCTGGATGGATTGCCATATTTACATCACATTCTTCACAAACAGGAATAACTTTCTTTAAGAAATAAACTAAATTGTTAAATAAATCATCATGAGATACTTTATGATACATCTCCATTAAATTTTGCAATTCTTCTGGAGAATATGATTCATCCCATCCTGGTAAATGAAGATTTTTAGGATCAACCTTTAAAAATTCTTCATAAGAATATGCAAGTGAATCACTTCCATCTGGATTTTTATGATGCATTGTTGTTCTTAACCAGTCAAATACTGGCATAAAATTATAGCAGACACACTTTACACCATATTTTGCACATCTTCTTATATTTTCAATATAGTTATCAATTAATTCATCACGATCACTTAAACCAAGTTTAATATGTTCATGAACAGGGATTGATTCGATAACTTCCATGGCTAAACCATGTTCATTAGCTAACGATTTGAGGTGCTTAATTGATTCTTCTTTCCAAACACCTCCAACATGGACGTCATAGCAAGCAGTAACAACTCCGCTCATATTAGGTATCTCTCTAATATAATCAAGACTTATACTATCACTAGGACCATACCAACGAAATGTAAGTTTCATATTTTTTCTCCGTCTTTCTTTTGTGCCTCTATTTTAATAAATTAAAAAAGTAATTTCAACAAATATAATTAAATAAACTTTGCAATTCTTACACAAATTTATATGCAAAAATTTCTAATTTTTAATGAGCAAGAAAAAAATTCGACTTTCATTGGATTTCATATCATAAAATTAATTAAATGATTCATAACGATAAATTAATTTTTATCTTTATATGTATAATGTAAAAATACTAAACAAATTTTTGCCATATAAAAAATATAGAAACATCTCTACATATAATTAGCTCACCTTCCCTTGAACTCTAGAGAGGGCAAGCTAAAAAGAGAAATTAAAATCTTAATCATATCACTATGGGCAATTCGTAAATTAAAGCATACCTATGAACGACTAAGGTAAACACTTATATTGACATCCCACATATTTGCTCTACTTCGTCATTACATTTAAGTTAGCTAGCTTTACATGTTAATTAATAATGACTTAATAGAGGCGTTAAGTGATTTTAATTTTCCTTTTACTAGTACAACAATGTATATATAAATATTTTTCTAAATAAAATAAAAAAGCTGTAGCCACATTATTGCTACAACTTTCTCGGTATACCTTTTAAATTTTACTAACCTACAAAGGCAAACTCAGTTAGCTAGGGTGAAATGAAAGTCAAATCATTAGCAGGGGGAACTACCTCTAATGATTTTACAACTTTAGTAAGTCGATTCGGGAATTCAACTTACGATAATAATATACTCTATATATGAAAATATTTAACTTAATTTTACTTAAAAGTAAACTTATTTACTTAATGGAAAGATAGCAGTAAAAATTACATATTTATTATCTTCACATTGACATGTAATTTTTCCTTTATGATTGTCTACAATAGATTTAGCAATTGAAAGTCCTATTCCGAATCCTGATTTATTTGAATCATTATCACTTCTATAAAATCTTTCGAATAAATAATTTAAATTTCCTGTAGTAAAATCGGGAATTTGACAGAATCCAATAAAAAATAAAGACTTAAAATCTAAATTTATGCGATATTTATCGCTTTTTTATTT
>CALVXH010000026.1 GCA_944368945.1 uncultured Bacilli bacterium | reverse complement strand
AAAAATAGGTAATTTAATACTTAGAAATAAGGATATTAAAAATATTTTAGATGTTGAGTTTTAACACCACAAAATAGTGTTATCGTCGAAAGTCAGGTTCTATAAATAATAAATGTTTATATTTTGTACTTTTTTTGCACGAATTTAATGTGTAAATCTTAAATATTATTGCAAAAATAAGAAAAAGTTCGATACTAACTTAATAATTAACTTTGATTAACTTTTGAATAATTGTAAATAAGTTATTTATTAAAGTTTTTTTCAAATAAAAATTATCACAATAAGTATTAAAAATTGAATTTAAAAAGATGATAACTTATAATTTTGGCATGAACGAAAAAAGAATCTATCCTTCTAGAAAATCACTTATAAAAACAATTGTTATTTTTTCTATCGTAATATTAATTTTACTTTATGCTGCGTTTTCAAGCAGGTTTGCTTGGGCTTATGATAAGGAAGGCAATATTAGTGGTTATATTATTCAGGATGTCGCCATTCTTTTAATTTGGATTGTACTTACTTCAATTGCTTCGTATATATTACTTACTAAAAACTATTATGTATTAACTAAAGTAGATATCACTCATCATAAACTCAATCAAGAAGTAACTTATTCATTTAGTAGCATTTTATATATTGATGAAGAATACACAAAAAAACATAATACTATTCTATTCTACTTAAACACCGGTAGATCAGTCTTTTTAGTTCTTGATGATAAAAATGAAGTTTTAGATGCTATAAATAAAGGGGCCAAGAATCTAATAAGTAGACAAGAATTTCATGCCAAATTTCCAAAAATTCGTTTATAGTTTTTAAATTGTGATATAATATCAATTACTTTATAGAAACTTTTTTAATTAAAAGGAAGATTTTGACTTTACATAAATAGTTGATTTATGTTAATATTAAACACGCGATTTGAAAGGAGGCCAACGAATATGTCAAGATTTTGCCCAGTAACAGGTAAAGGCCCATTAAGTGGTAATAACCGTTCACACAGTTTAAGAGCTACAAGAAGAAGATGGAATGTTAACTTACATACATATAAAGTTGAAATTGATGGTAAACTTTGTAAAGTAAGAATGAGTGCTCGTGCTTATCGTACCCTCAACAAATCACTTAAAGCTAATTAATTAAAAGCTCCCTCGAAAGAGGAAGCTTTTTTTATCTTATAAACATTACTACTATAATTGGAATATAACTTAATATTAAGTTTAATAAAGTACCCCATTCAAGAATGGCTAAGTAGCAAAATTTTGGTCTATTATATGTTTCAGCGTCTACCTTAACCATCTTAAACCAGTTCTTGTATTTAGGATTAAGCATTAAAATAAATTCGAAAATAAGTAAAATAATCGAAACCACAAATGTTGATATTTGCACTTCTTTACTTAAAATTCCACTTCCATACATAAAACGATCTGTACTAAAGAAGAAAATATAAAGTATCTCAAGAAGTAAAGTCAAAGCAACAAAAATAGTTGTAAATATCATGTGAAGCTTATAATTAGATAATTTTATAAATGTCAAAATATTATAAGTTAAATAAGCTAATGTCATTATTGTAAATAAAGTGTAAGGAACAGTGACGTTGCCGGCTTTATTTTGCACATCTATTGCAAACATCAAAATTGGGATAACTAACATGATAGTGCTTAATACATGTAAAATTGGATAAGCATAGGTATCTTTTCTATCTCTTTTAAATCTATTAACTTCAAAGGGAATGTATGTATAGATTTTAAATTTATTAGCACCTGTTCTATTAAAGTCTTTAACTTCAAAATAATATACTAAAATTAACCCAATAATGCCTAGTGCTAAGAAAACACCAAATATTACATTCATCGTCATATACTCACCCAATTAAACTTTCTATGGCAGCTTTTTTATCTTCCTTATTATATATATAGCTACCAGCCACTAATATATCTACTCCAGCTTCTATACATAACTTAGAAGTTTCATTATTAATGCCACCATCAACCTCAATTAAAAAGTTGCAATTACTTTCTTCTCTTATTTTAAACAAGTTTTTAATTTTTTCTACTGAATTAAACATAAATTTTTGCCCACCAAACCCTGGTTCGACACTCATAACTAAAACAAGATCAACAAAAGGTAAAAATTTAACGATTGCATCAACATTTGTATTTGGTTTAATTGATATTCCAGCTTTTACTTTATAAGACTTTATTCGATTAATTAAAGCAAAAATTTCTTCATCACTATTTAAAGCTTCATAATGAAAAGTAATGATGTCAGCACCACTATTTATAAAATCAAGTAAATATTTGTCTGGATCAGTTATCATTAAATGAACATCGTTAATTAATAGATGTTCTTTAGATATTTGCTTTAAAATTACACTTCCAAAAGAAATATTAGGAACAAAATGTCCGTCCATAACATCAAAATGAAGATATTTTGCTCCGCCTTTATAAACATCTAAAATATCTTTTTCTAAGTTTAAAAAATTTGCGCTTAAAATAGATGGTGATACTTCTACTTTTTTCATGATTAACTCCTAATTTCTTGCTAAGCCAAAAAGTCTAGCAAAGAAGTTGCTCTTCTTTTTAATTAATTTTTTATTTTTATATAATGATAAGATATCTTTTCTTAACTCAACTACAGTTTTATAACGATCTTGTACATCTTTAGCTGTCGCTTTCTGTACGATTTTATCGACTTCTTTTGGCAAAGTTGGAATAATTGTTAAAACACTAGGCATCTCATCATTAACTTGCATGTATGCAATATCACTTACTTTTGAAGCATCAAAAGGTACTTGACCAGTTAATAATTCAAACATGGTTATTCCCATAGCATAAATATCACTTTGAAATGAACACTTTTTTCCATACACAAGTTCAGGTGCTAAATATTGAACAGTACCCATAACTTTTTTGTTTTCATTAACATTAAGCGGTGAATTTAATAAAACACTTATTCCAAAATCACTAAGTTTAACCGTGCCATCGCTTAAATAATAAATATTTTGAGGTTTAATGTCTCTATGAATAATATTTTTTGAATGTACTTCAATAACTGCGTCGCATAATTGAAGCATAATTTGGCATGTTTCATTTAGACCAAGGTTCTTTTTATAATCTAATACATCTCTTAAAGTTTGAGATTTCATATATTCATTAACTATATAAGGTAAATTATTATGTTCGCCATAATCGTATATTTTAACTATATTCGGATGATTAAATGCAGCAGAAAATCTTGCTTCATTTTGAAAGCGGATTAAATTTTCAATCTTATTTGAATTTTCAAATTTAATAATTTTAATAGCCACAGTCCTTTTAAAAATAATGTCTCTGGCTTCGAAGACATCACTCATTCCACCATGACCAAGTTCACTAATAATTTTATATCTTTCACCAATTAAATCATTAACTCTAATCATCAAGTGACTCCCATAATGCTATAGACATATTGTCACTTCCACCATTAAAATTACCTAAATTTATTAAAGATTCAACTTTTTCTTCAGTATTTAAGTTTGTATTTAAAATATTTAAAATATCTTTTTCGCTTACATTGTTATATAAGCCATCACTACATAAAAATACTGTTTCACCATTATATTTAAGTATTTTTATATCAATGCTAATTGAAGGGAATAATCCTATCGCATTAGTTAATACATGTCTTTCAGGGTGTACTAAAGCTTCTTCTTTAGTAATTTGTCCGCTTTTAAGTAAGAAATTAACATAGGTTTGATCTTCACTTATTTGCATTAATTTCCCATCTTTAACCCAATAAGTTCTACTATCTCCACAACTTAAAGAAATTAACTTGTTTTTATAAATTAAAACTAATGATAAAGTTGTTCCCATTCCTTTATACATTAAATCTTCATCTTGAATCTTATATATTCTATTATTAGCAAGTTTTGTAATTTTTTTAAGCCAACTTACTGCATCAAACAAAGATAAAAAGCCTTTTTTATCTTTAAAAGTTTGTGAAATTATTTCAATGGTTTCTTTAGAAGCATAGTCACCTTTATTATGGCCACCCATACCATCAGCCACCATTAAAAGAACATTGCCAGCACTATTAATTAAAACTTTTGTTTCATCTTCGTTAGTAACTCTTACTTTCCCAATGTCCTTTTTACAACTAAAACTACCATTAAATTTCTTTTTGTTCATTTTTTGCCCTTAACTGGCCACAAGCAGCATCGATGTCAGTGCCAAATTCTTTTCTAATTGTGGCAGTTACCCCATTTTTCATTAAAGTATCTAAAAATTGATGAACACTTTTTTCATCACTTCTAGAATATTTCATTTCATTAACTGAATTATAAGGAATTAAATTAACATAAGCTAAAGTTCCTTTTATTAACTTTGCTAACTTAATTGCGTTTTCCTTAGAATCGTTAATACCTTTTAATAATATATATTCAAAAGTAACTCTTCTACCAGCAGTTTTTTCATAATATTTTACTGCTTCCATAACTTTCTCTATTGGATAAGTATGGTTGATTTGCATTATTCTATTTCTAATTTCATTATTAGGTGCGTGTAAAGATATTGCAAGATTAATTTGCAAGCCTTCTTTAGCATAATCATAAATCTTAGGAACAATTCCACATGTTGAAACAGTAATATGTCTTGCTCCAATAGCAAATCCATATGGATGGTTTAAAATTCTTATAAAATCCATGACATTATCATAGTTGTCAAAAGGTTCGCCAGTTCCCATAACAACAACATGCGAGATTCTTTCATTATTACCTTCTAAAGCAAGTAAATCATCTAAAACCAAAATTTGTCCAACTAATTCTTTAACTTCTAAAGCTCTTTTTTTCTTTAAGAGTCCACTTGCGCAAAATGAACACCCCATGTTACAGCCAACTTCACTAGTAACACAAGCAACATTTCCATAATTATAGCGCATTAAAACTGTTTCAATTTTATTGCCATCTTCCAGTTCTAAAAGAAGCTTAATTGTTCCATCTTTAGAAGTCTGCTTTACAAAAATCGAAGGCTTTTTTATTTCATATTCAGCATTTAAAACATCTCTAAATTTTTTTGAAACATCGCTCATTTCATCAAAAGATGTTACTCTTTTTTCATAAATCCACTTAAAAAGTTGAGTCGCACGATACTTTTTTTCACCTCTTGCAACTAAATGCTCTTCAAGTTTTGGTAATGTAAAATTATAGAGACTAATCATCCTTACTTTCTCTTAAAAATAGCAAAGTAGAACACGCTATTTTCTTTCTCAAATGGGAAATAAATCTTTTCTTTTTCCAAAGTATATTCTGGATGTTTACTTAAGAAGTTTTTAACTAAAATAATCGTTTCTTTAATGTTAAATGTAGAAACAGCATAAGCTAAATAACCACCATCTTTAACATATTGGGTGATATCTGAAAGACCATTTAATTCGTTTTCAATAATTCTATCTAAATTATTTGTATCAAATAAAATTCCATATTCAGGAGTTCTTCTTAAAAGTTCTAAGTTGCTTGATTTAGGCATGAAAACAACTAAATCTTGCTTTTCACTTAAATGTGAAATAATTCCACTTTCATCACTATTATAAATATCTAAATTAGCAGGTTTACTAGGGTTGATTTTAGTAAATAATTCTGAATTATTCTTTTGACTTGGAGTTAATAAAGAAACCTTATTAGTTGGTAAGTAACGATTACTTATCATTGAATAAAGTGCTTCTTTTTCTTCAAAATAATAAGCAATAAAGCCATTATTAATTGCTGGTAAACTCTTTAAAAATTCATACTCAGCTACTTGCAATGGTAAAATATCCCCATTTCTAACATAGCCATTTTTTCTAATACTAGATGTTAAAGTATATTCCATGAAGTTACCATCAATAACTTTAAAGTCTTTTTTAAGATCATCAGTAACTTCTTTAACAAGTAAACTATTAATATAACCGAATTGCTTTGGCATCTTTGTCATAGCATTAATTGTTTTAATTGAAAGGTCTCTGCCATATTGTTTAACAAGAGTTTTAACGACCCATTCAGGTAAATTATTTCTTGCTGATAAATATTTAAACCCAGTCTTTTGAGAGTCACCTTTTGCTAGCTTATTAGAAAATACTTCTTTAAGGTAATCCTTTTTAGAGATTAAAACTTTATTAAAAGTTTCTTTCACTTCATCTGTAACTTTAATTTCATAAAGAGCTAATTTATTTGCTAAAAATTTTAAAGTTTCATTTGTATCAACGATTTTTTTATAACTGTTATTAACATATGCTAAGCCAATGTAAATCATTGGTTCTACATCGGTTGTGTTAAATACATTTGCAACTAAAACACGAATAAAATAATAATTTCTTAAAAAAAGACCGCATAATGAAGAAACAGAAACTATTTCATCTTTTTTGATGGAATTAGAATTCTTCTTTAATGCGATAGTAAAAAACTCGTTTTCTTTTAAAATGGTTTTTAATACTTTAAAACTAGATTCATAAATACTAGACATATTAATCTTCTCCATTCATTTTCTTATTAAAATCTTCAAAAATATCACCTAAATAAGGTTCTTCTGTACTCTCTTCTTCCTCTTCCTCATCTTCAACAATTTCATAAGAGTTGTCTTCAGTCATAAATCTAGGGTGAGAGTCATCGATAAATTCATATCTATTGTCTGAAGAATAATAATAAAATTCGACTGCTAAATTGATGCAAGCGTCTTTCATAAATTCTCTAATGACCTTCACAGCATCTTTTTCTAAAACTCGAACTTTTAAAGGAGCGTTAACCTTTACCAAAACATTCCATGTGTTTTGCTCTACACCATCATGGATATACAAACATTCAGGTGCATAAAAATTTATTTCATCTGTACTAACTTCATACAGTGCAGCAATTTTTGCTGTCATTGCTTTTGAAATTTGTCTTACTAAATAAGGATCTACACCAATAATAGAAATAGTAATCATCTAACCATTTACCTCATTATTAATAATCATAGATTATTACACCTCTAAATTCAATTTTAAAAAGTATAAACCTTCTAAAAATTGTTTATTTTTATATAAAATTAATATGTTTAAAAACTAAATGGATTAAAATTAATTCTTAGATTTAAATTGCTTTGTGTTTTATAGACATCAATTAAATCATTAATGTGATCTTTAATTGAAGATAATTTTTTGTATTTTATAAAAATTGATGTCAATAAAGATCCTCTACTTTTTCTAATTAATGTAGGTCCTAAAATTTGAGCTTGTTCGATATTTAATGAAAGTAAATATCTTTTAAGTTCTTTCCCTTTTTTAAGCAACAAATCATTATTTTTAGATGTAAGTTCTAATGAACATATGCTCATAAAAGGCGGATTTAGAAGTAACTTTCTCATTTTAATTTCTTCATTAAAAAATGCTTCATAATCTTGGTTCGCTGCTGTTAATATTGCATAGTCATTAACAAAAGAAGTCTGAATCATGGCATAGCCTTGTTTATCATTTCTCCCAGCTCTTCCAATGGTTTGAGTAATTAAATTAAATGTAATCTCTTTGCTTCTATAGTTTGGATAATTCAATAAAGTATCCGCATTTAATATTCCTACAAATGAAACTTCCTTGAAATCATGACCTTTAGAAACAAGTTGTGTTCCAATTAAAATATTTGCTTTTTTATCATTAAAATCACGCAAAACTCTTTCAATTTGATAAGTTTTCGATGTTCTATCACTATCAAGAACTAAATAAGGTACTTTAAAAAACCTTTTAAAATCTTCTTCAACTTTTTCAATTCCAAAATTCCCATAAGAAAAATAAGTGTTTCCGCAATTAGGACATCTAGTTGGTTTTTTGATTTTATAATCACAGTGATGACAATATAAAGAATTATCCTCTTTATGATAATGCAAAGGTAATCCACATGTTGGACATTTAAAAACATGCCCACAATCTCTACACATTAAATAAGTTGCATACCCTCTAGAATTTATTAATAAAATTGCTTGTTCGTTATTAGATATAACTTCATTTAGTTTCATTATCATTGGCAATGAGAAAACACTCGATTTTGCGCTAAATAAATTATGGTCAAGTCTGTTAATAATACTTACTTTAGGTAAGTTAATTTCTTTATATCTATGTTTCAATTCAACGAAACCAATTTGCTTTTTTAATGCCTTAGCAATTAATTCAATAGAAGGTGTCGCACTGCCAAAAACTATTTTGATATCTTTATCTTCACTTCTTAACAAAGCTACTTCTTTTGCGTTATAAAGCAAAAATTGATCATCTTGTTTATAACATTCATCATTTTCTTCATCAATTATTATTAATCCCAAATTTACATTTGGAGCAAAAATTGCACTTCTTGTTCCAATTGTTATTTTAGCTTCTCCAGAAGCAATCTTTCGATATTCGTCATATTTTTGAGCATCAGTTAAAGAAGAATGTAATACTGCTACTCCACCTTTAAAGTAGCTTAATAAACGCGAAATCATTAATGGAGTCAAGGCGATTTCAGGAACTAGAATAATAGCACTTTTCCCTTTATTAAGATAATATTCAACAAGTTTTATGTATACTTCTGTTTTTCCACTACCTGTAACGCCTTTAAGCAAAAATGCTTTTTGCTCAGAATTAATAATTGAGTTATAAGCATTAGTTTGCTCTTCATTTAATGTTATTTTATCTTCATAAGAGAAAGTAATAACTGGATTATAGCGATTAACTTCTTTTTTGTTTAACAGAATAATATTTTTATTAATTAATGACTCTAAGGCTTTTGTCTTATTTAACTCACTAGTTTTTATAGTCGCTCTACCATTAAATTTATCTAAAATTTTCAATTCATTTTTACTAAAATTATTTAATAAATGATTATCATTTAACGTATAAAAAGTTTCATATTTGATTTTTGGAGCATTGAACAAAACATCTTTTGGTTTTAAAGATGGAGGAAGCATTGTTTGCATTACTCCAATTAACGGATATAAATAATAATTAGCAAGTTTTTTAGCCAAAAATAATAACTCTTCGTTAAGAATTGGGGTTCTATCTATAATTTCATCTATTTTCTTTATTTCAAACCCATATTCCTTTATTACTGTGTTGATATCACTATTAACTTCGACAACCTCATTAACAAAACCTACAATTTTTTGCTCATTAAAAGTTATGGATACTCTAGCTCCAACTTTTACATCTTCATTTGAATAATAAACAAATTCTCTATTTAAAGAATATACTTTATGCTGAACTAAAACTTTTAGTAGATACATCTATTTAATTGATGATTTTATAATATTAGCAATTTCAAGAGCTGCTTGTTCAGGTGTCTTGTTAACTACTTGATACATGTATAAATTCTGTAAGTTAAGCTCATTTCTTGCTTTCGAAAGTCTTTCTTGAATAACTTCTTCAGGCTCACTCTTTCTACCTCTAATTCTTGATTCAAGATCTTCAAAACTAGGTGGTAATAAAAATATAGAAATAAACTTATTATCATCTTTTACTTTTTCCATTACTTGTCTAGCACCATCTGTCTCAATTTCTAATAAAACATTATGTCCTTCATTACGAAGCTTTTCAACATATGCTTTCGGAGTGCCATAATAATTGTCTACAAATTGTGCATGTTCAAGTAAATCATTATTTTCAATATGTTTTAAAAATTCTTCTTTACTTACGAAAAAATAATCTTGTCCGTTAATTTCACCAATCCTAGGTTTACGGGTTGTCATCGAAACACTATAACAAAGATCTAAGGAAGCATCTTTCATTAAAACTTGCCTTACAGTACCTTTACCAACCCCACTAGGTCCACTTAAAACAATCAATAAGCCTTTCATAATGTTGTAATTATAGTGAATTTATGAGCCTCTTTCAAACTTTTAATTTAAAATACAACAAAATTTTAATACTAAAATAGAAAAATTGTTTATGTCACCTTGTTGTACTAATAAGAAGAGAAAAACTCTTCTAGGTTGTAGTAAGTCCAAGGACTGATGAATATAGATAACGATCAATAATTATTCATAATGAAAATGTCATTTTTTTAGTTTAAAATGAATAACATGTTAATTATTGATCGTTTAAATTCTATAGTGAGTGAAATTAATGACACTTTAAAAGGAAGTTACTTAAATCGTATTGAATGTTTAGACGAATACGATTATATTTTTAGATTTTCTCGTTCAAAGTCAAAATCAATTTTTATTTCTTTAAATGTCAGAAATCCATTTGTTGATCTCCTCGACAAAAAATATACTTTTTCGTATGTATCAAACTTTTATACAAAATTAAAAACTAAGTTATTAAATTCTTGTCTATTAAGCGCATCTACATTAAACAATGACAATATTCTCGCTTTAGAATTTTTAAAGACAACTGACACATATGACAAAATACACTATAAATTAGTCTTTGAAATTTTTAAATCTAATTCTAATCTTATTCTATTAAAGGATAATAAGATTGAAGAAGCCTTTAGGTTTAAAGGAATTGATACTCATCATCCAGTTGTTAAAAATATGACTTATGAGCCTCCTGTCAAATTAGGAAATTCAAAAGAATTATTAGAAAAAGATATTAATTATTATGAAAATTATATCGACAATATCGAACAAACTTATTTATTAAATAAATATAAAGTATTAGTAACAGAAATTAAACGTAGACTTAAATCTTTAAATAAAAAACTTGAGAAAATTGAAGTTGAAAATCAAGAAGCAAAAAGAAAGTTAATATATAAAGATTATGGAGATTATTTTTTAACGATTTTAAACGAAGTTAAACGCGGTGAATCAAGTTTTGACTATTTTGGAACAAAAGTCAAAATTAATGAAACATACTCACCTTCTGATAATTTAAACTATTTGTATAAAACATATAAAAAAGCAAAATTAACCATTCAATCAACTGAAGAATATATCTTAAAAACAAAAGATGAAATTTCCTATCTGAATTCAATACTTTCGACAATAGATATTTTAAATGATGATGATTATCAAGAATTAATTTTAGAATTAACTAATAGAAAAATATTAAAAATTAAAGGTCAGAAAAAACCTAAAAATTTAAAAAACGCTGCAAAACCTTATTATATTGTGTTTAACGGGATAAGAATTGGATTTGGGAAAAATAGTTTACAAAATGATACTTTAACATTTGAATATGCAAAAAAAGATGATTATTTCTTGCATATTAAAAACAATCACGGAAATCATATTATAATTTTTGACTCTAATCCAAGTGATGAAGTTATAAAATTTGCGCTTCAGTTTTGTGTTTATTTATCAAAGCAAACTGATGGTGAAGTTATATACGCTAAAGTTAAAACAATCAAAAAAGGCAACGTTGAAGGCTTGGTTAAACTTTCAAAATATGAGTCATATTACATTAAAAATTTAGAATATGACTTTTCAACTTATTTAAAAGGAGCTACTCGTTTCTAGTTTTTTCTTCAAATAGAAAATTTTCACCTTTAATTGCTTCATGTGTAGCAAGCCCAAAGAATTTACGTTGTCTTAAAGCTTCAAAAAGAATAATAGCTACACTGTTTGAAAGATTTAAACTTCTTGCACTTGGAGTCATTGGAATTCTTAATGTGTGATCATAATTCTTTAATAAAATGTCATGAGGAATGCCAGTTGATTCTCTTCCAAACATAAAGAAAATATCCTTAGTCACATCACTGAAATTGCCGTTAGAATAAACGTTTTTAGAATATCTAGTTACATAATAAATTTCGGCATCCTTAAACTCTTTATAAAAGTCATCAATTGAATCATAAATTACAAAATCAGATTCCTTGATATAATCCATGCCAGCTCTTTTTAGATCTTTATTTGATAAAGAAAAAGTTAATGGCCCAATTATATATAATTTTGCCTCAATTGCCATTGCTGTTCTCATAATATTGCCAACATTACTTGGTTTTTCTGGCCTATATAAAATAATTCCTAACATGTTAAATATCATAGCACAAACTTATAAAAGTTTTTTATAATATTTAATATGCGACAAGGAATCAAACGAATATTTGAAGAGTGCACAAATAAAGAAGCGAGAAATATTACTCAAATCTTTGAAGGTTTTAGTAATGAAAACTTTTTAATTAATGACGCATATGTGCTTAGACTTCCCTTACCAAATGGTGATCCAACAATATCAAGAAAATGTGAGGAAGAAGTTTATAAAGTCATTCAACCTTTAAATATTAGTGAAAAGGTTGAATATTTTAATCCTAAAAATGGTATAAAGATTACAAAATATGTTCATAATCCTATGAAATATCAATCTACACCTACTAAAGAAGAAATATTAAATGTCGTTAAAACGCTAAAAAAGCTCCACAAATCTCAAATAAAAGTTCCATTTGAATATAATGCCGTTAAAAAACTCCAATTATATAAAAAAGCCATTACGAATGATTATTATCTAGATCAAAAATATGAAAAAATGATTATAAAAGAGTATCAGAAACTTCAAAATAAAGAAGATGAGGTCTTATGTCATAATGATTTAGTCAAAGGAAACTTATTATTTAAATTTAACG
The DNA here is from genome assembly GCA_944368945.1 of uncultured Bacilli bacterium. GTDB lineage: Bacteria > Bacillota_I > Bacilli_A > RFN20 > CAG-826 > Onthovivens. The sequence goes on along the minus strand of CALVXH010000026.1, from coordinate 9,956 downwards.
GATTAACAATTATCGATTGGGAATATGCTTCAATGAATTCATTTTATTTTGACTTAGCGTCATTTATAAGTGAAAACAATTTATCTGACGAGCAAGAAACTTTTTTCTTATCAAAATATTTTGGATATAAATATACAAACAGAAAAAGAAAAATCGTAAATAGTTTTATTAAATTTTTAGATATCCTCTTTTACTATTGGGGATTATACCTATATAAAAAAAGGGGAGATCAAGTTTACTATTCAATCTCCCTTGATAAATTTAATAGAATTAAAAATTCTATGATGGAAATTAAGGATGTTTATCTATCTGACTCTTTATAAAGATTGATACATTCCTTAATAACTTTTTTAGCTGCTATACTATTTTCTACATCTCCTGTGGCAATTGATTTTCCTTCTAAGCTTTTATATACATTGAAAAAGTGTTTAATTTCTTCACCAATATGATTTGGAATATCGCTTGTATCAAAATAAACATTGTAATAAGGGTCTTTAAAAGGCACGGCAATTATCTTTGAATCGCGTTTACCACCATCTAACATTTCTAAGACACCTATTGGTCTGCATTCAACTACTGTAAATGGTGCTAAAGACTCACTACAAAGTACTAAAACATCCAAAGGGTCTCCATCTTCACATAGAGTTAGAGGAATAAATCCATAGTTATGTGGATAGTGTGTAGATGTATATAAAATTCTATCCATTTTCATTAATCCACTGTCTTTATCAAGTTCATACTTAATTTTACTACCCTTAGGTATCTCAATAATTGCTAAAAATTTATCTTCTGTAATACTGTCTTTACTAAAACTTGCAAATAATCTTTTTTCACCAATATGATTTCCCATACGTAATCTCCTTTTGTATTTTTAGAGTATAGAATTAAGAGATATCTAATTCAAGTTTTTTATTAAAAAAGGCTAACATCAGTTAGCCTAAATTACATCTTTTCTCTAACAAATTTATCAAACTCGAACATTTCATCCAGCGTTTTAAACTTAGCAAAGATGAAATTATCACCCATATCATCTCTAATTGCTTCTGGATATTCCCCATAAAAACACACAGAATTTCTATATTTTTCTAAAATTTCATTAAATGTATGTACATAATTTAATTTATTTCTTCTTGAACATGCACAAGCATAATAAGTTTCAAATTCCATAGGTTCAAGGTTCTTATCATAAGCAATACTATAAGCGTAGATATTATAGCAGTTTAATGAGTTAGCAAAATTTATTAAATCTGGGGTATATCCACCAGCTGGTCTCATGTTAACTTCAAGAGGAACAATCGTTCCAGCTTTGCCTAAATAAGGATGATCTTTTTTAAGTCTGAAGAACTCTAGATGGAAAAATCTATTTTTTGTTCCAAATGCTTTAAGTGTTCTTTTTCCTGTATCTACAAGATCAGATGGGACATTTTTTTCTGGAATACAATAATACATGTCATCAAGACAATTATGAACGATTTCAGAATTATCATTCATAAAGACATTACTTGTATAAAATAAAGGTTCACTCTTGCTATCTGTAACACCGTCAAATGAAACAATTTGTCCATCAACATATTCTTCCATGATGTAAACTTTATTCTTATCTTTATGCTCAAAGAAATTTGTTAAATCAATTTCATTTTTAATCTTAAAAGTATCTTGTGCGCCAACACCATTATCTGGCTTAGCAAATACAGGGTAATTAACAGTATCAATAAATTTTTTTGCGGAATCAATATCATTAACTAATATATATCTAGCAGTTTTTAAGCCTGCTTTTTCATAATATTGTTTTTGTAATGCTTTAGATTTGTATCTTTTAACAAACTCAATATCTGGTCCATTAGGAATATTAAAATCAGTTCTAAGCATCGCATCTTTTTCTAGCCAATATTCATTATTACTTTCAAGATAATCAATAAAGCCATATTTCTCTTTAAAGTATTCTACTGCTTTCTTTTCATTTTCATAATTTTCCATATCATGACAGCAATAGTATTCAGTTAAAGCATATTTGCATTCTTCTGATAATTCATTATATGGCGCATCGCCAATACCTAAAACATTAAATCCATTATTCTTTAAAGCTAGGCAAAAGCGCCAATAACTTGACGGAAAATGTGGCGATATAAATATAAAATTTTTCATTTAAAGCTCCCTATTAACAAAAAGTTTTACTTTTTAAATTGTTAATCATTATTTTATTATATATTTTTTTGCAATAAATGTTTCCATTTTTTAATATAAAATGATTTTTCTAATAAAAAAGAAGGAAAAAATTAATTTTTCCTTCGCATAAAACTTTAAAAATGTAAATTTTTACAGAAAATAAGAAAGTATTTTCATTTTATTAGCTTTAATCTATTCAAAGCTTCTTTTAAGCTAAATAAAGCATCATCGTAGATTACATCATCAGTAGTTTCAAGCTTAGACAATGTTTCTTCTGCTTTTTCTTTTTCACTTATAACTCTAGTTTTATCAAGCTCACCAGCTGCTTCAAAAGTATCACACAAAATAGTTGCTTTAGAATCTCTATAGTTTATGACACCTTCAGTAAGCGCAAAATAATATTTTTCATAACCTTTCAAAAAATAAATAATACTTGTTGAAAGCATCGAAACAAAAGGTATTCTATTTGGCAAAATACCCATTCTACCACTTGTTGGAATGTCTATATAAAGTGCATCAACAAAATCATGGTATGTTTTACCATCAATAGATGTAATAGTTATTTCTAATTTATCTTTCACTTCTTAAGTCCTTCTGCTTTTTTAACAACATCTTCTATGCTTCCACAATAAAGAAATGCACTTTCAGGATATGAATCATAATCTCCGCTTAATATAGCTTTAAATGATCTAATCGTGTCTTTAACTTTAACATATTTACCTTCAAGACCAGTATAAGCTTCTGCAACATGGAAAGGCTGCGATAAAAAATTTCTTATTCTTCTAGCTCTATTAACAATCTTCTTATCGTCATCAGAAAGTTCTTCCATACCTAAGATTGCAATAATATCTTGTAATTCTTTATATCTTTGTAAAATCTTTTGAACACCACGAGCAACTTGATAATGCTCTTCACCAATAACTTTTGGATCAAGGATATTTGAACTACTCTCTAATGGGTCAACAGCAGGATAAATTCCTAAAGCTGCAGTATTTCTATCAAGAACAGTTTTTGCATCAAGGTGACTAAAAGTTGTAGCTGGAGCTGGGTCTGTCAAGTCATCTGCAGGAACATAAACAGCTTGAATTGAAGTGATAGAACCGTCTTTAGTTGAAGTAATTCTCTCTTGTAATTGCCCCATTTCAGTAGCTAATGTAGGTTGATAACCAACAGCGCTAGGCATTCTACCAATTAAAGCACTAACTTCACTTCCAGCTTGTGTAAATCTAAAAATATTATCAATAAAGAATAGAACATCTTGATGTAATGAATCTCTAAAATATTCAGCCATAGTTAAAGCGCTCAAAGCAACTCTCATTCTTGCTCCAGGAACTTCATTCATTTGGCCATAAACAAGTGAAGTTTTATTTAAAACGCCAGTTTCCTTCATTTCATTATAAAGATCGTTTCCTTCTCTACTACGTTCACCAACACCTGCAAAAACAGAAATACCTTTTTGAACAGTGGCAATATTATTAATAAGCTCTTGGATTAAAACCGTTTTACCAACACCAGCCCCACCAAATAAGCCAACCTTACCACCTTTGACATAAGGACAAAGTAAGTCAATGACCTTAATACCTGTTTCAAGCATTACAGTATGTGGTTCTTGGTCTTTAAACAATGGTGGATTTCTATGAATTGGATAAAGAGGAGCTTCATTCAATTCTTTTCCAGCAGGTAATTCATCAATTGGTTTGCCCAAAACATTGAACATTCTTCCAAGTGTTGCGTTTCCTACAGGAACACAAATAGGCTTTCCAGTGTTAATTACTTCCATACCTCTAAAAACACCATCTGTGGGGCCCATTGCAACACATCTTGCAGTATCATCACCAATATGTTGTTCAACTTCCAATACAAGTTCTTCATCGCCAATTTTAACTTTTAAAGCTGTTAAAAGTGCTGGAAGATTGTTATTTAAAAATCTAACATCAACAATTGGTCCAACAGCTTGTACTAAAATTCCATTTTGTAATTTTGAGTTTTCTTCTTTTATCATATGAATACCTCTACTTATTAACGCTACCACTAACAACCTCAGTAATTTCTTGAGTAATTGCTGTTTGTCTAGCTTTGTTATATTCAATTTTTAATTTATCAACGAGTTCTTCTGCATTCTTATCTGCATTATCCATTGCGTTTCTTCTAGATGACTGCTCACTAAGAATACTTTCGTAAAACTTAATATATAGTGCAGAAGTCAAATATTTTTTCACAAATTTATCTAATAATAAATCTAAATTTTGGCCAAAATCAGGACTATCTAATTCCATTGATTTATTTTTTTCAAATTCTAATGGTAATAATTTAATAGTCTCTACTTTGCTAGCTATCTGATTAATATATTTTGTATAAACTAATACCACTTCTTTATATTTACCACTAAGAAACTTATCTAAAATAAATTTTTGAAGTATTCTACAATTTGACATAGTCAAATTATTTAGAACTTCTTTAAAATCGCTATACAAAGTAATATTTTGATCTTTGATTACTTCTTTATCAATTTTGTCACCGATAGTAATAACTTCATCATCATTTTTAAATATGTTTTCAAAATATCTAATTACATTATAATTATAGGATCCACATAACCCTAAAGATGAAGACACAACTATATAAAGTGTTTTCGAAGCATCTTTATATCCTTTTAAAAGTGGATTAGTTGAAGTTGGATAACTAGCATTGCCAATTATATTTAACACTTCTTTTAAGTCATTCAAAAAAGTTAAACGTGCGTTAAAGCCGTTTTGAATCTGTCTAGCTTTAACACTAGAAATTAGTTTCATTGCATTAGTTATTTTCTTAGTGTTTTCGACAGTTAATATTCTACGTTTTACTTTATTTAAACCTTGTGGCATGTGTTATATATTTCTTTCCTTTTTGAACGTTAGAATTGTTTTTTCGATTGTGCTAATTAAGTTATCATCTAAATCATGTAAACGATTAATTTCACTTAAAGTATCTGATGCAAAATTGTTGAAATATTTGTACAAATCTTGCAAAAATGGCTTAACTTCTTCGACTTTTAAATCATCAAGGTATCCTCTTGTTGCTGCGAAAATTTCAATAATTTCTTGATCGAAAGGCATTGGAGAATATTGTTCTTGCTTTAATAATTCCATGACGATCGAACCATGGTTAATAATATTTTTTGTATTTGAATCTAAATCACTACCAAATTGAGCAAAGCTTAATAACTCATGATAATTTGCTAAGTCCATCTTAATTGATTTAGACACTTTTTTCATTGCTTTATATTGAGCTGCGCTACCAACACGTGAAACACTTAATCCTGTATCAATTGCAGGTCTTTGGCCAGCATTGAATAAATCAGTTTGTAAAAAGATTTGTCCATCAGTAATTGAAATAACATTTGTAGGAATATATGCGCTTATATCACCTGCTAATGTTTCGACAATTGGTAAAGCGGTAATTGATCCACCGCCATTTTTCGCATTTAACTTAGCACTTCTTTCAAGTAATCTTGAATGAAGGTAGAAAATATCACCTGGATATGCTTCTCTTCCTGGAGAACGCTTTAATAATAGTGATAAGGTTCTATAACTAACAGCATGCTTACTTAAATCATCAAAGACGATTAAGACATCTTTTCCTTGATGCATCCAGTATTCAGCCATAGACATTCCTGCATAAGGAGCAATATATAATAATGGCGCAATTTCACTTGCTGAAGCATTTACAACTACTGAATAATCCATAGCACCATATGTTTTTAATTTATCAACAATAGAAGCAACTGATGAATTCTTTTGTCCGATCGCAACATAAATGCAGATAACATTTTTGCCTTTTTGATTAATTATTGTATCAATTGCAATTGCAGTTTTACCTGTTTGACGGTCACCAATAATTAATTCTCTTTGGCCTTTTCCGATAGGAATAACACTATCTATACATTTAATTCCAGTTTCAATAGGAGAATTAACGCTTTCTCTAGACATGATTGAAGGTGCTTTAACTTCAATTGGTCTCGTTTCGTTAAATTTAATTTCGCCTTCGCCATCAATTGGTCGACCTAAAGAATCTACAACTCTACCAAGTAAACCATCTCCAACAGGTACTTCAACAATCTTTCCAGTTCTTTTTACTTTTTCACCTTCCTTAATATCATTATTATTACTTAACAAGACAGCACTTACACTATCTTCTTCAAGGTTCATAACCATACCAAAACTCGAAGATGAAAATTCAAGTAATTCACCTAAAATAGCTTGTCTTAAACCAAAAATTTCAGCGATTCCATCACCAACAGTAACAACTGTACCTATATCTTTTGTATATTCAGTAGTATTTTTAAATTCTTTAATTTGCTCTTTAATAAGAGCACTAATCTCATTAGGTTTAATTTCCATAAACTACCTCTAAATTTTTAAATTTTCCTTCAATTTAGCAAGTTTTGATTTAACACTTGCGTCATAAACGTTATCTTTTACCTTTATAATAAATCCACCAATTAATGATTCATCAACAACTTTAGTTAACTCTAATTTTTTATTAGTTTTCTTTTCAATTGCTTTTATGGCTTTATCAATATCTTTATCTAAAAGATTTTTTGAACAAATGATAACGCCTTCCTCAATATGAAGATAATCATCGAATCTATACAATGTTTCTTTAAAAATATCATAAAGATAAAATGTTCTATCATTACGAATAATTATCTTTATGAAACTTTTAATATCTTCATTAACACTATTAAAAACTTTATCGACAATATTAAATTTATCTTCAACAGTTAAGTTAACATCGCCAATAACGTTCATAAATTCTTTATTTTCTTTAAGTATTTCTTTGATAGTCTTAACTTCACTTCTATACTCAAAAGTCTTGTTTTTTTCAATAGCAAGGGATAATAAAGCAATTGCATATCTGTTAAAAACTAATTCTGATTTCATAGTTACTTGCTCTCTTTTTCGTTATTTAAATCATCGATAAATTGGTCAACCAATTTAGAGTTATCTTTTGTAGAAATTTCACGAGAAAGTATTTGACTTGACGCATTTAATGCAACATCAACAATTTCATTATGAAGTTCTTTCTTTGCTTTATTCTTTGCAGATTCTATATCTTTATTTGCTTTTTGCTTAATACTATAAGCTTCTTTTTGAGCATCATCAATAATTTGTTGACTTACTTTATTAGCTTCTACTTTAGCATTTTCAATAATTTGACTTGCTTCTTTTTTAGTACCAGCCAATTTCTTTTCTGCTTCCTCTAAATATTGTTTAGACTTTTCTTTATTTGCTTTTGTGTCCTTGACTTCATTTTCTAAAAGTTCTTTTCTCTTTTCTAAAAATTTATGTACAGGCTTATAAGCAAATTTAAAAACAATAATCAAAAGAATAATGAGAGCAAAAAGTTGAACTAAAAAAGCCCAAATATTAGGAAATAGTTTGCTTTCAATTCCGCTTGCTAAGTCATCTCCAAACGAATTCATATCGCAGGAAGTTAAAGTTAAAAGTGAGGTGAAACTAAAGAAATAATAAAATATTTTTTTATTTATCCTCTTTTTCATTTTTAAATTAACCAACAAATAACATTAAAATACACATTAAAAGACCATAAATAGCTGTAGTCTCAGTAAGAGCACATCCTAAAATCATAGAGGTTCTTAATTTAGAATACATTTCTGGATTTCTTCCCATTGTTTCAACAGTTTTACCACAAACATATCCTTCACCAATACCACTAGCACCTAAAGCAAAAGACATTAAGCCAATGCCAATATAAACCATTCCAGTTGGATCACTAGCCAAAACGTTCACTAAGTTGCTAAATAAACTTAACATAATCTATCCTCCTATACCTTGTGAAACTCTATCTATAACTTGACTTGGTTCTTCGTTTTGTTCTTGAAGAACAAAAATCATTGTTAACATAGTAAATACAGTAGTTTGAATAAACCCACTGAATAAATCAAAATATAAATGCAAAACAGGCGTAATAAATGGTGGAAGTATAATTCCCGCTGGTCCATTTGCACCACTAACTACATCTCCCATTGCATTAGCCCAATAGTTTCCAACAAATAGTGGGCCAAAGATTAAGTCCGAAATACTTTCTAATCCATAATAGACAATCGACATAATGCAATATCCGCTAATAGCATTACCAAACATACGGAGTGATAACGATAATAATGGGGCCCACATTGTTAATAAGTTAATTGGTAAAAAGACTGGAAATGGGTCAATATATCTTTTAAAGTATCCTAATTTATTTTCTCTAGCAGCAGTAAAATGAATTAAAACAAATGTAATAAGGCCTAAAGATAATGTAACTCCTAAATACGTAACTGGAGAAGCAAGTCCAGTTAAGCCAAAAATAAATGATAAAAATACATAAAGTATAATGCCAAGTACAATACCACTAAATTTTCTATTTCTTTCACCCATTATATCAACAGTGAATTTTTCAACAAATTCAACAAAATAAGAAAAAACTAAAACAATGCCCTTTTGTGGAGCTAATGGATCTTTCATTGCCTTTTTGAATTTGAAATAAATAACAAAAACTAAAATAGCAATAATAACCATTACTATTAAGCTTGAAAAAACTTCTGGGACAAATATGTCTTCAAAGTCGGTGCTTATTACACTATCGAATTGGCTCGTTAAAACGATACTATTCAACATACTTACTCCTCATAAAGAATAAAAATATATTAATAAACATTGGGAACCCAGATATTAATAATAGGAAGTAAACCCACTTTTCAATCTCACCTTCGTGTGGACAAAAATAAATAAATAAAAAATTACAAGCAATAGCAATTATTAAAATGCTAAATCTTAAAAAGTTTCCTCCCATCATTCTAACTGTGTCAAGACCTTTACTACCAGTTAACTCTACTCTTTTTGCCATACTAAACAAGGACAAAAGTAAATAAATACCGCCAAAAAAGAAACTAATTGCAGTTATGACAATTGGATAAATTTTAAAAGGTGAATCACTAGCTAATCCAGCACAACTGATGCCAATACAAACAATGGTTATAATTAAATAAACAATCATCGTATATAAATTTTTTGAAAATATCTTTTTTACCATTATTTATCCTCCTTAATTAATAAATCATCACTATTTCTTGATGATACAACAATTCTATTAAATGGGATTTCAATTCCATATTTCTTAAAGTCTGAGAATATTTTTTCATTTATATCAAAATAAACAGTCCGATATACCTCGTTTGGAACATAACAACGTAATGATATATTTATCGCACTAGCCTGAAAAGCGGTTAGATAAGCTATTGGCGCAGGTTCTAATAAGATTCTATTATCACTATTAGCAATATTAACTAAGATGTCCTTTACTTTCTTTACATCTGTATCGTAGTCAACACCAATGTCAATTCTTAATCTTCTGAGAGGATTTTGCGTATAATTCATTACAACTGATGAAGTTATTGTTTTATTCGGAATAGTTATATTTTGCTTATCAACAGTTTCAATACATGTAACTAAAAACTTAACACTTGTTATAGTTCCTTCACAAACCCCATTGCCTATATTAACATAATCACCCATTACAAATGGCTTACTAGTTAAAATAATTATTCCACTAGCAAAATTAGAAATAACATCTTGTAAAGCTAAACCTATAGCAAGTAGTGCGCTTGAAAAAATTGTAGCTACACCACTTAGATTAACTTTTAATGTAGCCAAAACAAGTAAGGCTAGACCAAAATAAAGAACCACTTTTAATGTATTTAAAATAAAAGTTTTAATTGTTTGTTCTTTTATTAACTTTTTATCAAT
>CALVXH010000025.1 GCA_944368945.1 uncultured Bacilli bacterium | reverse complement strand
ATAATACAAAAAGGAGGTCTGACAAACTAAAAGCCGCATTTGCTTATGAACCTGCATTTAGTTTGTCAGTTGGCGATAGAAAAACTTTTCAATATTTTCCTTGCAAAAATAATAATTTTCATATAGATTAATGATATAAACTCAAATGAACGGGGCTGATTAGATAGTCATTAAAATATTTTTGTTTATCTATACTTATTAACGTGACTTAATTGTTTTAAATACGACACGGGGTAATTTAAATAATTGCTTGCGCGGTTAATTCACTTGAAATTAATAAGTTTTAAAACTCTAGTTATTATATATAAATGCTAGAGTTTTTCTTATTTTATTTAATATTTGCGCTGTTTTTTCATCTATTTATGGCCTATGTTTAAAATTAAATATTTATAATGAACTGAAATTTAGTTTAATAAATAAGTTTATAATAATTATTAGATAAAATAATGTGATAGAATAATTTCAGGAGTAAATTTATGATAAAGAAAAAGAGTTTAATTAATAAAATATTTTCCATACTTTTTAATATCCTTTGGATTGCTTTAGGCATATTTGCTATTGCTTCTCCATCTGGATTTGGAGCAAGTTTAGGAATAGTTGCTGGTACATTTATGATTATAATAGGAGCTTTAATTCTTTTATTTGCCTTATTTAGTACGAGATTAGTTATTGGTAGTGGATTCCTATTTTTAGAAGGTTTAATTACTTTAGCTGTTGGTATATTTTTAGTTGCATTTAAAGACGCTTCCTTATCAATTGTTACATTTAGTTTGGCATTTTACTTTTTATTTAGTGGAATTAGTAAAATGATGAATTCAATTGATATTAAAAAATTTAAAGGCAGATCTTGGTGGGTTACTTTATTAATTGGTATTTTATATGTTGTTTTAAGTATTGTTCTATTTGTTTTTAATGATGGAGCAAATAATGTTGTTTCAATTTTAATTGGTGTCTTCTTTATTTTAAGTGGTATATTTGGTTTACTTGAATTATTCGATTCATTTAAAAGAGAGAAGCGTGAACAAAATATTATCCATAATATAAATAAGAATATGGATAATATTGACCACATTGATATAGACTTCACAAAAGATGATAAATAAAAATTTATAAAATATTTGGAAAAAAATTTAAATTTACTTTAATTTTACTTTTTAGTGAGCGATTTGTTATTTAACTATTCATTGCTTCTTGTATAATAATCTAGCATAGACTTAGGGGGAAGGATTTTTATGGAAGATATATTAAATGACTCAATCATATATGACGATGATCATTATATAAATGACTGCTCGTCATATAAAAGAAAACTTACCATTATTGAAAAAGTATTTATAATAATTAGTTCTTTGCTATGTTTTCCAATTGGTATTTTTGTTTGTAATTTTTTACCAGGAGATCTTCATACATATTTAAACTTAAATGAAATAGCAAATAGTATAACTTACGTTTTTGTTTGGGTTTTTGTTTTCTTTGCTTTAATGTTTACTGAATTCAATGCTAAAAACTTTTCATTATATAAAGGTGTAATTCAAACTAGTTTATTAAGTTTATCTCGGAGCGTTTTATTTGTCGCTTTAGGTGGAAGTGTTATTTCTTTAATTAATAAAGAAGGTGCTAGTCTATGGTTCTATATTGCTTTATTTAGCGCTGGTATATATACAGTATTTTTATTATTAGTTAGAATAGTTGCTAACTTAATTGATCATTATCAATTAAAAGCTGTAATGATTATCGGCCCTAAAAAAGATGCGGAAGCATTAGCTAGAAAAATTATTGAAAAAAACGATAAAAGAATGAAGGTTAGATTCGTTTTTTATGAAATTGATGGTGAAGTTGATGATCGAATTTATAAAAAATTCTATTATACTAACCAAGTTATTTTACTTAATACATTAAAAAGCAAAACAAAAGAAAAATTCCTTTTATACTTTAATTCTTGCTTAAATAAAGATGTTTATCTTTGCTCATCTTACTTTGATATTATTTCTTTATCACCTGCTGTTAAAAATGTTTCTGGCTTATTAAGTTTAGAGCAAAAGCCATTAAGAATAGATTTAGTTGAAGGTGCTGTAAAACGTATATTTGATATTCTTGTTAGTTTAATGCTTTTAATATGCTCTTTCCCAGTTTGGCTTATTGTACCTATTGCAATTAAGTTAAATAGTAAAGGTCCAGTATTTTATAGACAAGAAAGATATACAAAAGATTTAAAGACTTTTAGAATCTTTAAATTTAGAAGTATGTATATAGATGCTGATCCTAATAAAGCTGCATTAAAAGGAGATGCTAGAATTACTAAGGTTGGAAAAATTATAAGAGCAACTAGACTAGATGAAATTCCTCAAGTATTAAATGTTCTTAAAGGTGATATGTCTTTTGTTGGACCTAGAGCATTTATGCATGGAGATGTTGATGATAAGCTAAAAACAAATCCAGAATATAAATATAGATTTAATGTTAAAGCTGGTATTACAGGTTTACAACAAGTTAAGACTAATCCAGGGTGTGACTATGAACAAAAATTAAGATATGATCTTTATTACATTGCTAATTATAGTTTAATGCTAGATATAAAGATTATATTCTTGACTGTTAAAACAGTTCTTTCTAAAGAAATGGCTGATGGAATTAATAATGATAGTTATACTTTCCAAGAATTCTTAGTTACTCAAAAGAAAGAATATAACCAACATCCAGGATATATTAGAGTTATTAATCATAAGCGTTATATTGACCCTAAAACCGGATTTATTGTTCCTATTGATGAAATAAAAAATGAAGGTCATAATGCTAAGATGATGAATAGACGAATTAAAAAAGGTAATAAAAAATAAAAATGAAATTAAAAGAGATATTAATAACTATTTTTAAAATATTATTAGTATTAATTTTAATAGGTGTTGGCGCATATATTATTTATTATCTAGGTTTATTTAACTATTTATAAAAATAAGAATTCTTGTTGAATTCTTATTTTTCTTTATATTCATATTTTTCATGAAGTAATGGAAGTTCATTTTTTATATCAACATGATATTTCTTTTTAATTAAATCTAGAGTAGATTTTAAATTTGGATGACGAATTCCCATTGAGTGTGAATCACTTGCTACTAAGTCAACTAATCCTTTTTTAAGAAGCGTTTTGGCCATTCTTTTGACATGATGGCCAAATTGACCAAGGATAGAAGTTGTATTTATCTGTAGTAATGAACCAATTTCTTTAAGTTTATAAGCTAAATCTAAACTCATATTCATGTATCTTTCAGGATGAGCAATTATTGGAATATATCCAAAGCAAGTTGCATTATATGCGCCGTTAAAAATATTTTCTTCTTCCTCTTTAAATTTAAATTCAATTAATAGATATTTTGAATCATTTAAAGATTTAATTCTATTTTCTTTTAATCCCTTAGTAAAAGAAGGAGTAACAAGAACTTCACTACCTAAATAAAGTTTAACGTTATAATCCTTAGCCTTTTCTAAGAAGGAGAGGAAGAAGTTATTTAATTCATCTTTTTCATACCACTGAGAAGTATTAAATCCAGTATGAGGAGTCAAGATTACTTCCTTTATACCAGAATTTTCTTCCTCTTTTAACATTGCTAATGATGTTTCAATGTCCTTACTTCCATCATCAATTCCAGGCAAGATATGTGTATGTATATCAATCAACATATAACCCCTCCTTGTCATCTATATTCTTTGTTATTTTATTATAATTTATGCTTAATAATAAAAGATTTTGCATATTTTAACAAAAAAATAATATTTATTTATATAAAGAAAATGAACAGTATTTATATATACAAAAAATTAACTTAATTATAATTATTTCAAACATATGATTTTTGCATGGTTTTCATGCTATATGGTATAATATTAACATGGAAAAAGAAGAAAAAATAATAGACAAAGGTGTAATAAAAGTATACTTAATTCGTTGTGATATAACCTCATTAACTGTCGACATTTACGTTAACGCTGCTAATAATTATTTAGCGGGTGGAGGTGGAGTAGATTATGCTATCCATAAGGCTGCTGGAGAGAAAGAATTAATTGAATATAATAAAAAAGTTAATGGAGGCTATTTAAAAACTGGGGAAGTTACAATTTCGCCAGGATTTAAATCTAAAGCAAAATATATTATTCATACTGTTGGTCCAGTTTATCTTAAGAACGATAAAATAGTAAACGAAAAACTCTTATATTCTTGTTACTATAAATCTTTAGAATTAGCAAAAAAATATAATGCTCATTCAATAGCTTTTCCAGCAATTTCTCAAGGGGTATATGGTTATCCAGCAAATGAAGCGGTTATTATTAGTTTAAAAGCTATTAATGATTGGATATTAGAAAATAAAGAATATGAATTAACTATTTATTTAGTAGCATATTTAAAAGAAACATATTTTGCTTATCTTAGCAATGCAAAATAAAGGCCCAAGTTCTGCTTGGAACTTTATTTTATCTAAAGATATGCAAATGTTTCTTTTTAACTACATATTGGAATAATTTAAATAAATAAGCGACTGCGAAAAATATTGCTACAAGAATTATAAACCAATAAAATACACCAATATAATCACCTTTACCAAACCATGTATTTGCATGATAGTCTAAAAATGGATATGGTGCGTATGATACCCCATCATCCCATCTAACATTAAATCCATATGATAGAGTCATTACATAAGCAAAATAGCATAATGGATATACTAAAGATAAAAATAAATCTTTTAGTCTTATTTTATATACTGTATTAGTGACTAAAAAATCAATGATTGAGAAAAATGGAACAATAACATGGAAACATACTGAATCTAAAGAGCTTAATAAACTAATTCCTGCTACTGGAGTCATAATAAAATCAAATAGAAAACCAGTGATAGTTATAGCAATTAAAGCGCAAAACCTTAATATAAAGAATATTCTACTTGCATAAATATAATGATTAAAGTATCTGGCAATACTAGAAACTAAAAAGGCGATTGTAGATATTAAAATAAAGATATTAGATATAATTGTGAAGTAAGTTAATTTAATAAAAGTGTGTTGAGTAATACCTTCATAAATAGTTAAGGCAAAGCCAATAAATGAAAATACAATAATTACTAGTTTAAGAATAATAGATAATAAAAGAGTATTTTTAGATTCAATAGGTGTTTTTAATGTTTGAACCATAATTATTTTTCCTCCTTTTTATAAATAGTTTTAGATAATTCACTATTTAAGTAAGATGAATAAACATCATACTTTTTATCGTTACGTTTTAATTCATATAAGAAGAAGTAATTTTCTTTAGGCTCTAAATCAAAGTTATCAAGTAAGAAGTAAAAGGCTTTAAAGCATAATACTTTATTAACTTTATCTCCTTTAGGATCAAAATATAGACCTACATAATGTTTATTTTTATTTGGTAAAACTTGCATGACAATTTTTACTTCTTTAAGACTATTAAATCTTTTAGCTAAATTAATTATTCTTTCATAATTAATCATGGTTAAATTATCTTCTTTAATTTCACTATTAGAAGTTAATTCTTCTTTTTCATTAGTATCTAATCTAGATTTAATCATGTTAGTAGAAGAAGCATTTGATATGCCTTTTTCAAAGCACATATTATTTCTTAATTCATATTTATCAATTAAGTTAAGTGATTTTTCTAAATAATTAGAATTTAAAGTGTATGCTTTAATTAACATTTTCTTAGCTTTAGGATCATCTTCTTTAATTAACATTTCTCCTAAATGAAATAAAGCATAAGCGTTTTCTTTTAATTCTAAACTCTTTTTATAAAGTTCTTTTGCTTTTAAATAATCACCTAGATATAAGTAACTAGAAGCTAGAGCCATAGTAGTTAAATAATCTTTTTCATGATCTTTTTTACTTACATAATTTTCATAAACTACATAATTAATATATCTATCATCTTCATATTTATTAACATTTTTAAAATAATAAATAAAATCAAAATAAGCTAATAAACGATAATCATTAAAGTGAATATCAACTACAGGGAAGTTATAGCCCTTAACTTCTAAAATATCTTTAGCACCTTTAAAGCGATAATTTTTAACTACTAATTCATTTAATCTAGTTAAATTATTATTTATAAAATCTAACTTATATTTAACTTTATCTTCATAATATTCTCTAGGGCAATGAAGGTTAGCTTTATATGGAGTAAATTCAAAATTTAATTCTTTTTGATATTTAATAATTGTTAATTTATATATTAAGTTTAAGTAATTAACTTTATCTTCGTCAGTTTTTAAGGCACTTAATTTAATCTTATCTAATTTATCTTTAGATAATAAAAGTAAGTTATTAAATGAAGCACTAATAACATATGATAAAGCAAAGAAAAAGATAACATTTAAAAAGTGAAGTAAAAGATAGCTTTTTAAGAAAACTTTAAAATAATATACCTTTTTTGCATCGTTTATGATTGATTTACCAAAATCATCATTTAATAAAGAAGTTTCATATTTATATAAGATTTGTCTTTCTTTTTCGCTTAAAAATGGTAAGATTTCTATTCCTAAATTAATAGTAATTTTATCATCATATTCAACATTTAAACTTGATTCATTATTAATAATAATTCTAGAAAATTTAACTTCATCTAAATTTAATAAAGTTAAGGTTTCTTCTTTAGATAATTCTTTTTTATCATGATTAATTAATTTTTTTAGTGGTAACTCTTGAAAAGTAAATGTTGCAAGTATAAGACTAATAATAGCAGTGACTATATAATATCCAAGGTTTACTTTAACAAAACTAGTAGATAATAATCCTATTATAAATAAGAATAAATAGATTAAAGCATATATAAAAAATCCAATAAAAATTAAGATACTAAAGTAAGATTTTCCTTTAACTTTAATCTTACTTTTAAATCTATTAAGAAGTTTTTCTGATACGCTATATTTATTTCTTTTAATATAAATAAATATTAAGTTAGCAATTATAAATATTCCTAGAACAACTCCTAAAGCCATTATTAAATATGCGTTACCTTTCTTAACAGGAATTAATATGCCTAAGCAAAGTAAGGCAAAGTATATTAAAGCTATAAATAAATGAATTATATGATTATATATAATCTTTTTCATATATTATCCCCCGATAATCATTTATATATTAGCACTCGTCTAATTAATTTAGCATTAAACTTTAAAATAACGACATGTAATAACATTGACTATTTCTTTATTGGTGTTTATCTATTTAATGTATTAATATATAACAAGTATGAAAGAGAAACTTAAAGAGTATTACGACTTAATATATTTCTTTATTATATTTATAGCGATAGGATTAAGTTTAGTATATGGACAAATACTAGAAGCTAATATAGGGGAGTTCCCTATGTTTATGGTATTTGGTGGTCCTTTACCTTTATATGCTATTATATTAATTCCTATTGTTATTACTTTAATATATGCATTTGCAATATATATAGCATATAAAAATAAGTTATTAGAGTTATCTAGAAATGGAATTATATTTATATCTATATTAGTGGTAATGCTAATATATATGACTTTTTTAATAGCATTTAAAGATAATTCACATTTATATGCTTCTTGGTTCGATAGACCTAATGTACCTAGTATTAATGATAGGCTATTTTCTATATTTACATTTTATTTATCAATGCTAATGATCTTTGCTTTTTATTTTTTATTTAAAGCAACTAAGCATCTTAAGTTATTTTTAGAAATAGTATTAATAGGAATTATATTATTTGCTTTAAGTAGTGTGATATATTCACTTGCTACTGAAATAGATAAATATGCTTACTTTATTGAAAATGGTGGCTTAATAGATAAGGACTATAATCAAGAATATTGGATTAAATCGTTTTATGGAATAGGTAACGTATTTGGACATACAGTTTATTGTGGGGCTATTACATTCTTATATTTAGGCTACATGATTAAAAAACCTTGGATAGGAGTATTTGGTCTTATATTTATTCCATTTACCATATTTAGTGGTAGTAGAGCATCATTTCTAAGTTTACTTATTTTTTATGCAGCATATTTAATTTATTTAGATTATGAGATATATAAAAAGAACAAAAAATGGGGAAAAATATATTTTTATGTGCTTTTTGCAGTGATTTTATTATTTTTCCTAGAGCTTTTTGCTTTTAAGAATATAAAAATAAATCATGATGGTAAGATTATTTATTTAAAAGATCTTTTCGGAATGGTCTTTGAAAATATGGATAAAGCTAGATTTAGCATTATTAGATTGGTATATAAAAATGCTTATCCTATTGATTATATTTTTGGCTTAGGGTATGGTTTACAATTTATTGTTCCAAGAACTTATGGGTATATTTATTATATGCATAATACGTTTGTTGAGTATTATGCTACTGGAGGAATATTATATTTATTATTCATTTTATTCTTATTAGCTATTGCTTTTAAACATGCCTTTAAGTCATATAAAGTAAAGCCATATGTATTTGGATTATTTATATCATTAGTTTTTTCACAAGTATTCTATGGTATGTTTGAGTCTATACCAATTTTAGTTTGTGATTTTTTTGGCGCAGTATTCGGAATGTACTTGTTTTTATATCCTAATTTAGAGTATTTAAGTACAAATAATAAAAATAATTGTTATAATATCATAGATTTTAGGGGATTATTATGAATATATTAATGTTTGGACAAAAAACAATACCTTCAAGAGATGGAGGAGTAGAAATTGTTGTTGAAGAATTAGCTTCTAGATTAGCAAAAACAAATAATGTTACTGTCTTTAATAGAAAAAGAACAGGTGTTAAAAGTCCGAAAACCTATAAAAACATTCATTTAAAAGATGTATTTACAATAGATAAAAAATCCCTTGATGCAATTGTTTATGCTTTTTTTTCAACGCTTAAAGCAAGATCTAAGAAATATGATGTTGTTCATATTCATGCTGAAGGACCTTGTTTCTTTTTATGGATGTTAGGTAAGCATAAAAATAAAAAAGTTGTTGTAACAATACATGGTTTAGACTGGCAAAGAGGGAAATGGGGTGGCTTAGCTTCTAAAATACTTAAAGTTGGTGAAAAACAAGCAGTTAAACATGCTGATGAAATTATTGTCTTATCAAAAGGTGTTCAAGAATATTTTTTAAAGACTTATAATAGAAAAACTACTTTTATTCCAAATGGCGTAAATAAGCCTGAATTATTAGCACCTAATATTATTAAAAATGAATATAATTTAGATAAAGATAGTTATGTATTGTTTTTAGCAAGAATAGTTCCTGAAAAGGGCCTAGATTATTTAATTGATGCTTGGAATTCTATGAGTAATGTTGAAAAAAACGGCAAAAAATTAGTGATTGCAGGTGGTAGCTCCCATAGCGATTCTTATTATGAAAGTATCTGTAATAAATGTAAAAATGATAAAACTATTATTATGACTGGATTTGTTACTGGTAATAAACTAGTTGAGTTATTTTCTAATGCCTATTTATATATATTGCCAAGTGATGTTGAAGGCATGCCTATTTCTTTATTGGAAGCTATGAGTTTTGGCAATAGATGTCTTGTATCTGACATAACTGAAAATAGCGATGTAATAAGGAATGATTACGATGTTACATTTAAAAAAGGTGATGTTGTTGATTTAAAGAATAAAATGGTAAAATTAATTCAAATAAATTTCTCTTCTCATCAAAACCAATACATTTATAAGACATGGGAAGATGTGACTAATGAGACCATTACGCTTTATAGGGGGTGTAAATGATGAAGTTTTTACTGGTTAATAAGTTTCATTATTTAAAAGGTGGATCCGAAAGATTCTATTTTAATCTTACTGATATCCTGAAAAAGAACGGCAATGAAGTTATTCATTTCGCTATGAAAGATGAAAAAAATTTTCCTGATTCAAATGAAGAATATTTTGTTGAAAATGTGTCAAAAAATGGTGGTTTTGCGAACAAAATCAAATTTATAACAAATTTAAACTATTCAAAAGAAGCTTATAAAAAAATAAAAGAACTTATAAAGAAAGAAAGACCTGATGTTGCGATTTTAAATTTAGTTCATAAACAAATAACCTTATCAATTATCGACGCATTGAAAGAGTATAATGTTAAAATTTTGTGGGTTGTCCATGATTTAATAATGATTTGTCCTTCGTATACCATGCTTAACGGAAATGGCGATATATGTGAAAAATGTATAAAAGGTGATTTTATTAATTGTGTTAAAAATAAATGTATCGATAACTCAACTTTAAAAAGCCTCCTTTCTTATAGAGAAGCTAAGTTTATAAGAAAGCATAAATTTTATGACGATGTTGACACATTTATATGTCCTTCAAAATTTTATAAAGAAAAACTTGAAGAGTCTAAGTTTACAAAATCGAATATTGTTTATATGCCTAATCCACTATCTTATGATACGAAATTTTGTTTAAACGAAAATCCAGATGATTATGTACTTTATTTTGGTAGACTATCTAAAGAAAAAGGTGTTGATGATTTAATTAAAGCATGTGCTAATAACAATATGAAGTTATATATTGTTGGAACAGGTCCTTATGAAGATTATTTAAAGAATCTTGTAAGTAAATTAAATTCTGAAAAACAAATTAGATTTTTTGGGTATAAAACAGGCGAAGAACTTAAGAATCTTGTCTTTAATTCGAAAGTTGTTGTTTTGCCTTCTAAATGGTATGAAAACGGACCATTTAGTGCTATTGAGGCAATGTCTATGGGCAAACCATTAATTGTATCAAGTTTGGGTGGTCTTCCTGAATTGATTGTTGAAAATGAAAATGGATATGTTTATAACAATTTAAATGAATTGCAAGAATGTCTACAAAAGTTATTTAAACTGGATAACTTAACATATTTAGATAAATGTAAAAAATCATTAAAGATAGCAAGAAATAAGTATAACCCAAATTTATATTATGAAAATTTAATTAAACTTATTAATAAGTAGTGAGGAATAAAAAATGAAAAAATTAAATGGAACTGTTATTGTTACATATAGATGTAACGCAAGATGTACGATGTGTTCTAGATTTAAAGCACCTTCTAGACCAGAAGAAGAAATATCAATTGAAACAATTAGAAAACTTCCTAAAATGTATTTTACAAATATTACTGGTGGAGAACCTTTTATTAGAACAGATCTTAAAGATATTGTTAGAGAGTTATATAAAAAATCTGATCGTATTGTAATTTCAACAAACGGATTTTTTACAGATAGAATTATTGATTTATGCAAAGAATTTCCAAATGTTGGAATTCGTATCTCTATTGAGGGCTTAGAAGAAACTAACAATAAGATTAGAGGATTACCTGATGGATTTAATAGAGGCTATACAACATTAAAGAAACTTGTTGAAATGAAACATCCTGATGTCGGATTTGGAATGACAGTTCAAGATTGTAATGCAAAGGATCTTGTGCCGCTATATAAAAAATCTGAAGAACTTGGTATGGAGTTTGCTACAGCATCTTTACATAACTCATTTTACTTTGTAGAATGCAAAAATATCATTCATGATCGTTTGATGGTTGCTAAAAACTTTGAAGACTTAATTAATGAATTACTTAATACTAATTCGCCAAAAAAATGGTTTAGAGCTTATTTTAACCATGGCTTAATTAACTATATTTTTGGTCAAAAGAGATTATTACCTTGCGATATGAGTTTTGACACATTTTTTATTGATCCATATGGTGATGTAATGCCTTGCAATGGAACTAAAGATAAAGAAGTAATGGGCAATTTAAATGATGCAAATTCTTGGGAAGAACTTTGGAATTCAAATCAAGCTAACAAAGTTAGAAATGTTGTAAGACATTGTGATAGAAATTGTTGGATGATTGGTTCCGTTTCTCCTGCTATGCATAAATATATTCGGGTTCCATTTTTTTGGGTTCTTAGACATAAGTTTTTGCGATATTTTAAAAAGAAAAAGTATAGTATGTATGAACTTAAAATTGTAAGGGATTATAGAGATGGTAAGGTTTCTACGAGCGAACTAGATAAATTATCAACATGTGAAGAAAGTGGTGTAGCTTCTAATGGTTTAAAAGAATAGAATGATGTCCAATAATTTTGATAACAGTAAAAATATTTGTACTAGTATTAGTAGGAAAAGTTGTAGTGAAAACAATTTTATTCTAAAGGCGCTCCTAGTTGTAATTTGCTTATTTCCAATTGCGACATTATTTCAGGGGTATTTTGGATTTATAAATATATTTCTTGTTTTTTTATTAATTGGTTGTTTTTGGCTTTATTTCTTGAATTTTGGATTTAAGAAAAAAGAATTACTTATTGATATGATTGGCATATTAATTTCTTTTATATCATTATTTTTTACAGATTTTCCTTTGTACAATAAAAATATATTTTTCTATTTTCCTATTTTTGTTATTTTGTTTTCTTTCTTCTTATTTAGATTAGAAAACCTTGTATTAACATTTAAAAAATGTTCGCACATAATATCCGGTTTATGTTTTTTGTGGTGCGTTATTATTATTATTTCTATGTTGTTTCCGTCATCATATCTTTTGGAGTGGAATAGTATTAGTTTTGTTTCGTTTGCTGGAGGAACGTTTAGATTAACACCAACAGCTTTATTTGAAATAACATGTCTAGTTTATTTAGTTTCGCAAAAACGAAGTATAGTTTATATTTTAATGTCCTTTGTTCCTTTGTTTTGTTTTTTGTTTGCTGGTTCTAGAACTTACTTCGTTATAGGTGCAATGTCTGAATTGTTACTTTTATACGTATATATTCATAATAATAAAAAATTTATACTAATTTTATTTGCCCTTGCTATTATTGGAATCCCTATTTTTTTAAGTAGTTCAATCTATCAAAAATTTTTATTTACAAGCGGAACAGGTTTATATGATTTTTTAGGAACCTTTACAAATGGTCGAACAGTTTTTTGGGAATATGATTTGAAAGAGTTCTTTAAATTAGATTTGATAGGATTAATTTTTGGAAATGGCTATAATTTCGTTTATGATGTTAATAGCATATATTTTAATGCTCTAATTTGGGCACATAATGATTTTATTCAAATTTTAACAACTCATGGTTTTGTTGGGCTTTTTTTCTATTTATATGTAATTTATCTTTTTTTTAAAAAAGGAACTATCGGTCTAAAAAAACAAAGTTTTTTCTTTTTATTTTTTGTGTTTTTTATATGGTTCTTTAATGCTTTTTTTAATATGTTCTATACTTATTTTTGCTCTGTTTTGTGTTTTCCTTTTTATATAATTTCGTATAGAACTTACTTGATTAAATATTAAGGAGTATATATGAAGATTTTGCAAAGTTTATACAGAAAGTATATTTATCAATTAAGACTATTCTTAAAGTGTATTTGTAGTTTTTTCTATAAACCATATGATTTTTTGAGTTATAAGGAAATGGATGAAACTGAAATAAATATTAAAATGCCAAAAATTTCTTTCCTGTTTAAAAAAGAAATTAACCTTTCGATTATCGTCTGCTCTTATAATACTGAGAAATATATTGAGCAGTGTTTGGATTCGATTTTTACACAAAAGTCTAAATATTCTTTTGAAGTCATCTTAATAGATGATTTTTCTAATGATAAAACTTGGAACATAATACAAAAGTTTAAAAAATATGAAAATTTTATTTCAGTGCGTAATGGAAGCAACCACGGACCAGGTTATTCTAGAAATAAAGCTTTAAAATTTGCTAGAGGAGAATTCGTCACTTTTCTTGATTCTGATGATGTTTTAGCAAAGAATTCGATTGATGTATTAGTATCTTCGATTTTGTCATCAAATGCTGATGTTGTATGCGGAAAACATTTAATTCTTACCCCTGATACATGTTCTACTACTTTCACTTGTCGACCTGAAGGTTTAAAAGCAATTAAAGATTGTAATAAAGTAAAGTTTTTAAGAGGTGTTTTTTGGGCAAAAATTTATAAAAGAGAGATATTTTCAGATTTTACATGTCTTGAAAATTGTTGGTATGAGGATACATCTTTAGAAATTTTTGGACCTTTATATATTAAAAATGTTGCTGTGATTAAAAATATAGTTTATTTGTATCGACGTAGAAGTGGCAGTATTATGGATACAACAAAAAATAAACATAATCTTAAAACTTTAGATATGGTACATGTTTCTACATTTTTGGTAAATTATTTTATAAATAAGAAACTTTCAATTGATGAAGTTACATACCGATCTTTTATTAACTTGTTTTTGATAGCAATTCCTGATCGTGTTATGTATTTAGATTTGGATTTGCAAGCACAAGCTTTTTTACATATCAAATCATTATATTTTAAACTATATGATTATTATTTTAATGAAAAAAAACAAAGAAAAAAATTCTTTGAATATTCTTGTGATTCAGTTTTTAGAAATAATAAATTTAATGCATGGAGGAGAAAATAATGAAGATTTTAATGCTTGTAAATTGGCGTGTTGAAAAAAAATCGTTCAATACACGCAATCTTCAAGAACCTGATTTTTTTAATGGAAAAGAGTATTGGTTTTTTAAAAACAATTTATCTTGTGAAGATGAAATTGATGTTATTGGACTCGAAACATGTTCGTTTATATCCAAGATTGAATATAAACTTTTCAAGGTCTATATATTTCAAACTATAAAAAATTTATTTAAATTCAAGAAATATGACATAGTTATTAGTCATGGAGCAAATTCTGGAATTGTATTGGCTTTTATAAGAAGACTTATAAAAACAAAGTATAAACATGTGCTCTTTGATATAGGTAGTTTCAGAAGTGGAAGTCATAAAAATGGGCCTATAGATAAAATTATTAAATATGCAAGCAAAAGTATTGACTATGTTTTTTACCATTCTTCTGGCCAATTTCAATACTATAAAAAGGAGTTTCCATGGTTACTAAATAAATCCGAATTTGTAAAATTCGGGATTGATCTAGAATATTTTAACAAAATGAAAAAATGCGAAAAGAAGTTTGATGGAATTTGCATTGGTTCTTCTTTTAGAGATTGGGAAACTTTTTTTAAGGCAGTAGATTGTAGTGAACTTTCAAATCATAAATTCTTAGTTTTAGGTAGAGACAAGGAGTATTTTAATAAATTAAACGTTCCTTCTAATATTCTTTTTATGAACAAGGTCTCATCTAATAGAATGATTGAACTTATTAATTTATCTAAGATTTCAATTATTCCTTTAAAATCTTTTGAATTTAGTTATGCGCAAATGACTTTTTTAGATCAAGGATATTTAGGAATACCGATTATCGCAGGGAAAACTATGAGTTTGGTTGATTATGGTGTTGATGGCAAAACTTGTCTATTCTACCAACCAGAAGATTTTTTCGATTTAAGAAAAAAAATTCAATTACTTCTAAATAGTGAAGCACTAAGGAAAGAGTTAGCTGATAACAATAGGAAATATATTTTAAAGGAATGTGATCAACAATTGATGGGGAAGATTGTGTGTTTGAAATTGAGGCAATTAGTAAAAGATGAAACTATTTAATCTTAAAAATCCGAATTTAAAAATTAATACTTTTTTTAATGCTCTATACCAAGTGTCAACATTACTTGTTTCTTTATTTACAACCCCATATTTAGCAAATATTTTTGGACCAGATGGTGTAGGATCGTATTCTTATTCTTTTTCAATTACAAATTATTTTATTGTAATTTCCGCTTTTGGATTCACTATTTATGGTACGGTAAAACTCTCTAAATGTAGGAATGATATTGTGTTAAAAAAGAAAACGTTTTGGTCATTATTTTATACTAAAGGAATCTTTTCATCAGCGATTTTTTTTATTTATTTAATTTTGTCACTATCTGGTGTTTTTGTTAGTGATTCTTATCCATTAAATACAAAGTTAATTTTTTTAATAATGTCTATTGATATTTTTTTTAATATAATTGATGTTACTTTTTTATTTCAAGGTGAAGAAAAATTTGTTTCTTTGTCTTTAAGAAATCTGTTTGTAAAAATTTCTGTTACACTTTGTATATTTCTTTTTGTAAAAACGATTGATGATTATAACATCTATGTCCTTATAATGTCCTTATCTTATTTGTTAACTGGATTAATCACTATTTCTACAATTTTTAAAGTTATTGGGGCTCCTATTAAAGTGTCTATGCATGATATGTGTAGTGATTTTTATGGTTCATTTAAATTTTTTATTCCGATAATAGCAAGTGCAACATGTACAATTTTATCAAAATCTTTATTAGGAACCATATCTCAAAATACTGTCGAAAGTGGTTATTATGAAAATGCAGATAAGATAGTTAATATAGCTATAACTATCTTAACTTCAATATCAAGTGTAATTGTATCTCGTTTTTCGTATCTTAGTGCTTTAGGCAACAAAGATGAAGAAAAAAATAAAAGAACGAAGATTTTATGGTTTTTAGCCTTAACAATTGTACCATTATTTTTTGGAGTGATAGCTGTTGACAGTTTTTTTGTTTTAGGGTTTTTAGGAGAAGAATTTTCTGGAACGATTATTCTTATTGAAATATTAAGTTTTAGGATACTTTTTGAACCTGTATCAGAAATAATTTGTGCAATTTATTATTTACCGTATGGAAAATTGAAAATTAGAAATGTGATTTATATAATTTATGCATTGTTTTCATTATTAGGCAGTGTTCTATTGACTTATTTATTTGATGCTGTCGGCACTTCTATTAGCATCGTTCTATCTGATTTTATAATGATTTTATTGCTTATTATATTTAGCTTAAGGAAGATAGATTATAAACCTTTTTTGGATGATATTTGGAGATGCCTTATTGCTGGATTAATAATGTTTTGTTTTATATATTTTACAAAAGAATATATTTTAAATTTTTCTATTTTAATTTTAGATACATTCGGTTATGTGAATATTAGAATAAGTTATCTATTATCTGTGTTCATATTAGCTATGTGTGGGGCAGTAGTTTATTTTGTGTTTATTCTAACTCTAAGAGAAAGGTTTATAAAATACTATTTAAGTGGTTTTTTTAAAAAAAGAAATATTAAAAGGGGATAATATGAACTATATTTTGTTAAAAGTTAGTCAAGTATTTTACATATTTGCTAAAAAAATTAAATTTAAAAGAGGTGTTATATTTTTCAATAATTTAAAACATACTTTATGCAAACGCATTATATGTAAAGACTTCGGAAATAATTTTTTCTTAAAGAAACGTATATTTTCGAATGATGCAATTAATAAAAATGTATTTGTCTTTTGGTATCAAGATGCTGAAAATGCTCCTGAGATTGTAAAGAAATGTATCCAATCTATAAAAAAAGCCGTAGAAAATTCAGACGGGCGGTCGTTTAAATTGATTTCATTCAACAACTATAATAAATATGTTAATTTACCAAATTATATTATTGAAAAAGTTAAAAAAGGAAAAATTTCAAAGATTCATTTTGCAGACATCTTAAGATTTAATTTGCTTGCGCAGTGTGGCGGTCTCTGGATAGATGCTACTTGTTTTTTATCAGGCAATAATTTTTTAAGGGAAATCGAGAATAGCAACTTTTTTACACTTAAAAATTGTTTTAAAGATTTTGATTTCATTAATGGAAAATGGACCTCTTTTTTTATAGGAGGAGCTAAAGATAACTTAATTGCTAATTACATGGTGGATTGCTTTAATTTATGGTTTAAAAATCACAACAAAGTTTTAACATATTTAATGTTGGATTGTTTTTTATCTCTTGGGTATGAAAAAATAAATGAGATTAAAAATATAATCGATGGTGTGATTTCAATTAGCAAATATGATTCTAATAAAATATTTAAATTAAATGATTATTATTTTTTAGAAAATAATCATGTAGATGAAATGCTTATTTTAATTGCGAACGAGGATATACATAAGCTATCATATAAAATCAAATATTATAACTATGAAAATTCTTGTTACAATTATTTTGTGAATAATTTGGATAAATTGTTAGATGAAAAGTATCTACATAAAAAGGAGATTGTATGATCGGATTTTTTATTAAAAGACTAAATTTTTTTAGATATTATATTCTTCAAAATGCTTCATATTCGAAGAAGACAGTAATTTCTAATGGAGTCAAAATAAAAAACTTTAATAAAAGCAGGGGAACATTAATACTTAATGATTGTAAAGTGAATAGGGGTTGTTTTTTGTCAGTTAATGAAAATGGCAAATTGAAAATATCCTCTAACAGTACAATTGGAGAAAGAAGTCGTATTACATGCGATAATTATATAGAAATAGGTGATAATGTTTTATTAGGGCCAAATGTATTTATTTCTGATATGAGCCACGAATATAAAGACGTTAATATTCCAATTTGTTATCAAGATATATGTAAGAGTAAAAGAAAAGTTATGATCGGAAATGATTCATGGATTGGTGCAAACGTGTGTATTTTGCCAGGAAGTGTTATTGGAAAACATTGTGTAATTGGTTGTAACTCAGTTGTTAATTCCACAATACCAGACTATTCAGTGGCGGTTGGTGCCCCAGCAAAAGTCGTTAAATTTTATGACTTTAAACAACAAAAATGGATTTCTGTGAGGGACATGAAATGAAAGGTATTATTTTAGCAGGGGGTAGTGGTACCCGATTATATCCGTTAACTATGGTAACAAGTAAACAACTTTTACCTGTATATGACAAGCCTATGATTTATTATCCATTAAGTGTATTAATGATGGCTGGAATCAAAGATATATTAATTATATCTACAAAAGATGATACACCTAGATTTAAAGAGTTATTAGGTAATGGTGATAGATTTGGAGTTAAACTTAGTTATAAGGTTCAACCTTCACCTGATGGATTAGCACAAGCATTTATGCTTGGAGAAGAATTTATTGGTGATGAACCATGTGCAATGATACTTGGTGATAATATTTTCTATGGTGCTGGTTTAATTAAACATCTTAGAAATTCAGTAGAAAGAGCTGAAAATGGTGAGGCAACAATATTTTGCTATTATGTTAATGACCCAGAAAGATTCGGTATTGTTGATTTAGGGCCTAATAATGAGCCATTATCGATCGTTGAAAAATCACC
Organism: uncultured Bacilli bacterium; assembly: GCA_944368945.1. GTDB lineage: Bacteria > Bacillota_I > Bacilli_A > RFN20 > CAG-826 > Onthovivens. The sequence goes on along the minus strand of CALVXH010000025.1, from coordinate 3,627 downwards.
TAACCCACCTTCAAACTATTGTGTTACTGGATTATATTTTTATCCAAAAGGTGTAAGTAAACTAGCCTGGAAAGTTGAAAAGAGTGCTAGAGGAGAATATGAGATAACTACTTTAAACAACATGTATTTAAAAGCTAAAAAGTTACATGCTACTTTATTAGGTAGAGGTTATTCTTGGCTTGATACAGGAACTCATGAATCTTTAGTTGATGCAACAAACTATGTAAAGATATTAGAAGAGCATCAAGGTATTAAAATTTGTTGTCCAGAGGAAATTGCCTATAAAAATGGATGGATTACTAGAGAAAAGATTCTTGAAATTGGTGAATCAATGAAGAAGAATCAATATGGTCAACATTTAATTAATGTTGCTACAGGTAAGATTAAATACTAGAGGTTATATATATATGTTTAAATTTAATAAGACTGAAATTGAAGGTGTTTATGTTATTGAATCACAGGTATTTGGTGATAACAGAGGATACTTTTTAGAAACATACAATAAAAAAGATTTTGATAATGCAGGTTTAAAATATGATTTTGTTCAAGATAATCAATCAAAATCAAGAAAAGGTGTTTTAAGAGGATTACATTTTCAAAAAACTCATCCACAAGCAAAACTTGTTAGAGTATTAGAAGGCGAAGTTTTTGATGTTGCTGTTGATTTAAGAAAAGATTCTAAAACCTATGGCAAATGGGTTGGAGTTATTTTAAGTGCAGAAAATAAAAAACAATTTATGATTCCTCGTGGATTTGCTCATGGTTTTGTTGTTTTAAGTGATGAAGCTACATTCGCCTATAAATGCGATGATTTTTATCATCCAGAAGATGAAGGTGGAATCATGTGGAATGATCCTGAAGTAAATGTTAAGTGGCCTTATGAAGGAGAAGTTATTCTTTCTGAAAAAGACAAAAAACATCCAAGCTTAAAAGATAGCGGAGTTAAATTTTAATATGAATAAAGATATGAAAATATTAGTAACTGGAGTTAATGGTCAACTTGGTTATGATGTTATTCGTGAATTAAAAGAAAGAGGATATACTAACTTTTTAGGTATTGATATTAATGATTTAGATATTACTAAAAAAGATGATGTAGAAAAGTTTATTACTAACTATAAGCCAGATGTAGTAATACATAACGCAGCTTGGACTGCAGTAGATAAAGCAGAAAAATTTAAAGATAAAGTATATGAAGTTAATGCTTTAGGACCAAAATATATTGCTGAAACTTGCAAAAAAATCGGCGCAAAAATGATGTATATTTCTACAGATTATGTTTTTGATGGTAAGGGAGATAAATTCTTTGAGGTAGATGAACCTAAAAAAGGATTATCTATTTATGGAGCAACTAAAGCTGCTGGAGAAGATTTTGTTACTAGTATTTTAAAAGAATATTGGATAATTAGAATTTCCTGGGTGTTTGGCAAAAATGGTAATAACTTTATTAAAACAATGATTAAACTTGCTGAGGCTGGTAAAAAAGAACTTAGTGTAGTAGATGATCAAATTGGTTCACCAACATATACATATGATTTATCTAAATTAATGTGTGATATGATTGAGACTAATAAATATGGAATATATCACGCTACAAATGAAGGAATTTGCTCATGGTATGATTTTGCTAAATACATCTTTGAAGTTATTAATGCTGATGTAGTTGTACATCCTGTATCAACAGAAGAATATAAAAAGATGGTACCTTCCCAAGCTGATAGACCTTTAAATAGTAGATTAAGCAAAGCATCATTAACAAAAAATGGATTTAATTTGCTTCCTGATTGGAAAGATGCTGTTATTAGATATATTAAAAAAGATTTAGACTTATAGTATATCAAAACTAAGGCCTATTTGGATTATACAAATTGTGTTTACAAAATTAGGATTTTAATTTTTATAATACAATTTTCTTTCATTCCTCCAGAATTAGAAATAACCAACTAACTAAATATTAATGTGATTTTAAATTTAATATTTTTACAAATAGATATTTTAAATTTTTATAAGAGATTAATATGGAAAAAGTGGCTGATAATTTAATTTTTAAAAATATTGATTTCGAAAACGATTCAATTGCATGGTTTGTCATATTGGCAGTGATATGAGAAATCTTTTTATCATTGACGGCTTTTTTAAAGCGGCTGACTTGATATATAAAGGTATTAAAAATAATGATTCTGGTGCTTATGAAGATATTCTTATATACCCTTTTTTGCATACAATAAGACATGTGTACGAGTTGCAATTAAAGTTTATAATGTACAACATGTATGTTTTTTATAAAAAATATAAATATAAATATATTATTTTTGATGAACAGACATATGAAAAGATTAAACTAAAGCATGATATTGGAAATATATATATAAATTTATTAAGAACAACTATTTCCAATTAGATGAGCGTTGTAATGAAGACAAAGAATTAATTAATAATATTTATAATTTAATTTTGGATTTTATCCCAGAAGGAGACATAGATCCTTATAGATATGCAGAAGATAGACAAGGTAAAGAGAATATGGCTAATATAGTACAAGTATCTTTCGACAACGTATATAAATCCGCAAAAAAATTTATGACGGTTACTGATAGTATCTTAAATAGATTAAGTACTTTGTTTAATGAGTACAAGCTCGGTACATATTATGAAGCGTTCTCAAGAAATCAAATAATGATGATTGCAAAGGAACTCCCGATTTATAAAGATCGGAATGATTCGTCATTTCAATTAATAAAAGACAATATTAGAAAGAAATATAACATATCAGGATGTAAGTTAAGTGCAATAATAAACATAATAAAAAATAGCAGACGGCTTTCTTACTATATTAAATATAATAGAAATGAACAAACTGAAATAATTCATTTGTTAGAAAAGTTTATCTTAGAAAATTTAAGTACGATTTGCAATTTTGATGATTCTATAATAATAGTATCAAATAAAGAAATAGACTTAAATATCATTCAAATAAAGCATAAAGAAGCAATGGACTTTTTAAGTAGATTTTCCATAGACGATATGGCCAAAGTATTTTCTTATTATAAAATGGGTTGTAAGATTTCACATCCAGAGGACTTTGAAAAAGTTTTTAATGAATCTGTGGAATATTTTAATAACAGTGAAATTTCAGAAGCAAGGAAATATTTTATTACTAAGTTGCAAGGAAGAAATTTTATAAATTTCATAATGCATGGTGTTTACGCAAGTGGAGATTATGAAATTTTTTTAGCTTTGTCGGATTTTTTAAAGAAAGAGACTACATTTCCAACCGAACAATTTGATAAATTGAAAGAAGACTTGGAATAATTTTGAAGTTAAAGTTAGCATCAAATAAATTAATGCTTTCATTTTATTGAATACAATTATTTTAAACGAAGAAGGACACATATATTAAGTTACTTAATTTAATAATGTTTATTATAGTAGATTTTCTATTTTTATTTGCATTAATTATTGTAGTTACTATATCTATAACTATATTTATTAATATTACTTGAACTTTGTCTTATAAAATATTATTAATGTTTAAATGAATATTTTTTACATCGCCAACTGACAAACTAAATGCAGGTTCATAAGCAAATGCGCAGTTTGCCAGACCAAATGCAGTTTTTTGCTTTT
>CALVXH010000024.1 GCA_944368945.1 uncultured Bacilli bacterium | reverse complement strand
CTCATAAATATAATAACTCCTTAACACCATATAATATACAACAACAAAAAAAGATTTTCAACAATTTCTTATATATATTTAAATATATATAAGAGTTATCAAAAATCCTCAATTATCCTAAAAGTTGTGGTGTTAAAAGTCTAAAAACGGGTTTTTATTTGAAAAAAACTTTAATAAATAACTTATTTACAATTATTCAAAAGTTAATCAAAGTTAATTATTAAGTTAGTATCGAACTTTTTCTTATTTTTGCAATAATATTTAAGATTTACACATTAAATTCGTGCAAAAAAAGTACAAAATATAAACATTTATTATTTATAGAACTATGAATAAATGGTATACTTTTATAGTAAAATTATGAATTTATTTGATATCATTCCAGGAAATTATTTTTCTTTATTCGCAGGTAAAAATCGTGCTGTATACCTTGAAAGTTTACTCGTATTATATAACCTCTTGGAAAGTGAAGAATCTTATATCAAAAAATCTGACTTTATTAAAACCTTAAAAGATAAAGCTAAAGACATAGAATCGTTCACTTATGAAGATGAAGAATTCGACGCGACCCAAGATGATGCTCTTCTTTTAAACACGCTTAGTGGCAAAACTTCATTTATTGTTCGTAGATTAGAAGAAACTGGCTGGATAGACATAATGATGGATCCAGATACTTTTGAGGAAGGCATTATTTTACCTCAATATTCGATTATTATTTTAAAAGCTTTTAAGGACATTATTTCTGATGAAGAGAGTCCTTATGTTGGTTTTGTTCATTCAACTTATAGTGAACTTAAACTTGAAGATGAAGAACAAGATGATTTAATGTATAGCACGCTTGTAAGATGCTATGAGACAACTAAGAAATTAAAAGTTGAACTTATAACTATCTCTCATTCAATTAGAATCTTCCAAAATAGATTATCTAAGTTATTTGATACTAATCGTGTTTTACATGATTATTTTGATGTTTATAAAAATAAAATTAGTGATAGATATTACCACCCATTAAAAACTTTTGATAGTGTTACAAAGTTTAAAAGACCTATTATTAAAATATTAGATAAGTGGTTAAGTACAGGCGAAATTAGAAATAAGTTAATCGCTCAAGGAATGATTAATTCTCCTAATAGCGACAAAAAAGATGTTGAAAGTGATGTTATTGAAAAAATAAATTACATTACTGATACTTATGAAAAATTAAATGCAACTATTAATAGCATTGATAAAGAAAATAATGCTTACACAAAGAGTAGTACAAATAAAATCTTATATCTTAATAATAACGATAAAACAATTAAAGGCTATCTTGAGAATATTATGAAAATCTATGCGCGTAATATTAACTCAAATAGTACTAGAAATGTCACAACAATTTTATCAAAGATGCAAGATAGTATTTATTTCTATGAACAAGGCTACATAAATAGTGATTCATTAACTCTTCCAATCTTAAGAAAAATTAGAGAAGAGGGTGTCCCAATGGAAATCTTTGATTATGACGGGGACCCAAGTGACTTACTTAATGATTTCCTTGATCAAACAAGTTCGATTTACACTGATGATAAAGTTTATGGCTTTATGTTAGAAGCTTTCGGTGATAAAGAAGAAATTGGTGTAGCAGATATTCCATTAGTAAATTTTGATGCATTAATTTGTCTTATATTAGCAATCATTAAAAAGGACGATGAAAATTGCTTCTATTATGTAGAACAAGTTGATAGAAGTCGTATCCATACAGGTGGATACATTGTTCCAAATTTCAAATTTATAAGGAAGGAGTAGAAAAATGTTTAGCGAAGAATTCTTAAAAATGCCACCAAGTGATCAATCTGAATTTTCTACTGTTATAAATAAATTACTTTTGAAAGGATTTATTGTAAGGGATGTTTTCGATACCCGTGAGAAAATTATTCGTATAAATCCTGATTATCGTTTTATTGAAAGATATTTTGATATTGTAAATGATTATTTAAAGTATTCTGGATGGGCTGTTGAAAAAGATTATGTTTTAGGAGTCATCGCGTTAAATAATTTAAATACAGAAAATAGAATTAGACTTGATAGAGAAACAAGTTTAATTCTTTTTGCACTTAGATTAATTTATGAAAACGAAAAAGGTGAATCTAATTCAACAACACAAGCAATTTATCTTACTACACCAGGCTTACTTAAATTAATGAAAGACAATGGTATTAAATTGCAAAATAAAAATTTAACTGGAAGAGGTATGGCTCGTTCCTTACGTTTTTTAAATAACCATAACATTATTTCTAAAGTAAGTGGAAGTTATGATGAAGGAAATGTTTCTTTTTATATTCTTCCTTCAATTGTTTATGCACTTGATAACGATAAAATCGTTGCTATGTCCAATGCTCTTGATGAATTAAAAGCTCAAGAAACTAATAAGGAGGACTTATTAAATGAAGCTATTAACTAAAGTAAAAATTATAAATTGGCACTATTTTTGGAATGAGTGCTTCGATATTAAGCCTATTGTTTTTTTAACAGGTGTTAATGGTAGTGGTAAGTCTACTTTAATTGATGCTTTGCAAGTTGTTTTACTTGGTAATACTTCAGGTAACTTCTTTAATAAAGCTGCAAGTGAAAAAAGTGCTCGTACTTTATCAGGCTATTTAAGAGGTGAACTTGGTGATACTGTTGATGGTGGATTTAAATATCTTCGTAATGGAAGATTTACGTCTTACATCGCTTTACAATATTATGATGATTTAAACAATGTAAATTTTGTCATGGGATGTGTTTTTGATACATTCGATGATGGAAGTAATGATCATCACTTTTTCTACTTAGAAAGCAAGATTCCAGATAATGAATTTATTTTAAATAATGTTCCAATGGACTATAAAACATTGTCGAAATTCTTTAATGAGAATTATGATAAAAATTCATTCCAATTCTTTGATACAAATAAACTTTATCAAGAATTCCTGAAAAGAAAATTTGGTGGCTTGAAGCAACGTTATTTTGATTTATTTAAACGTGCTACTTCATTTTCACCAATTTCAAATATTACCGAATTTATTACAGACTATGTTTGTGATCCTCAAAAAGATATTAATATTGCAACTTTACAAGATAATATTGTTCAATACAAAAAACTTGAAAATGAAGCTTTAAACATTGAAAAAAGAGTAAAACGTCTTGAAGAAATTTCTAATGCTTATGGACTTTATAGTAAGCAAAAAGAAAACTTGACTGTTGCTAAATATATTTTGGAAAAATGTCAACTTGAACAATGCTATGACAAGCTTAAAAACTATAATAAACAAATTGAAAAGAATAATAAGCGTGTCAGTGAAATTGAAAGTGAATTAAAAGAATTTGAGTCTAATTTAGAAGACTTTGAAAGAAAGAAGAACTTATTAATCGCTGATAAAGCAAGTAACGATACATTTAGAGTTACAGAAGAATTAAAACGTGAGAAAAAAGAAGTTGTCGATAAGATTAATAAAATTAATTCCAATATTGAAACTGTAAAATCTATTTTAAATAGATACATTACTTCCTTTTATAATGCTGCAAATCTTTTAAGTGATAATTTAGACAAATTAGACATAGATTTATTAGGTGAAGATACTTTAAATGAAGTTGATGATTTAAAAGATAGTGCTAAAGACATTAAAAATATCACAGTATCTTTTAGAGAAAATTACCTTTCAGATCTTTCTAAACTTGATAAAGATGCTTTAAATGAATTTAGAGATTCTTTATTCTTATTTAAAAATAAAGGTTCTTCTTTAACTGTTTCTTTAAATAAGGCAATTCAAGAATTAGATAAAAAGATTAGAAGTTTAAAAGATCAAGAGGTTGAGATGAAAAAAGGTACAAAACCTTATGATGCTCGTCTTGTTTATATTAAAAAAGCACTTGAAAGTGAACTTGAAAGAGAATTCAATAAGAGAATTGAAGTTTCCATTTTTGCTGACTTAATTGATATTGATGATTTAAGTTGGTCAAATGCAATTGAAGGTTTCCTTTATGCTCAAAAGTTTAATCTTTTCGTTGCACCAAAATACTATAATGAAGCTTATAAAATTTTAAGAAACTTATTAGATCAATATAAGTTCTATGGAACAGCTTTAGTCGATGAAGAAAAGATTATTGAAAGAAACTTCAAATGTGAAGGTGAATCCCTTGCTGAAGAAATTGTTACAGATCATGATGGTGCTAGAGCTTACGCTAATTTCTTAATTGGTAGATTACATAAAGCAAGAGACATCAATGATGCTAGAGCAAGTGGAAATGGTATTACTAAAGAATGTGATATCTATCGTAACTTTGCTTTATCAAGATTAAATCCTAGAACATATCAAGAAAGTTTTATTGGTAGAAATGTTGATAATCGTTTTATTGATCAAAAAGCAAAGCAATTAAGCCAACTTTCTAGCAATTTAGAATATTTAAGAAGGATTAAAAATGTTGTTGATGAAGTAAATAAACTCGAAGTATTTACTTATACAGAAATCGATAACTACTTCATTTTACTTAGTGGTATTAGTGATTTACCTGGTTTAAGAAAGAACTATGACTATATCGAAGGAGAACTTAATGGTGGAGATACTCCATTAAGTGAATCCTTAGACAATAGAATTAAAGATGTTGAAGATGATATTAAATCAGTTCATGAATTAAAAGATCGTGTCATCGTTGAAAAAGCTAATCTTTTAAAAGATAATGAGCAAATCATTAATGAAAAGATTTTAAATGAACAAAAGATTGCTAAAGATAAAGAAGATTCAATTAATACTAACTATGATCCATTCTTAGTTAATGATGTTGCTTTACCTCTTTATGAAAGTAAATTAAAAGAAGGTAAACGTATTTTTGAAATTTTCCAAGAATACAATATTGAATTTTCACGTTTACAATACTTAGTTAATAACATGAAAAATCAAGTAATCAAATTAAGAAGAGATTACTTGCAAGATTATCATTTAAGTTATGATGCTGAAAGTGAAGATAATACTCGCTTTGAAGAAGAATTAAAAGAATATAGAGATGTAAAACTTCCTGAATATCGTGAAAAAATCCAGGATTCTTATGAAAAAGCAACAAAGCAATTTAAAGACGACTTTATCTTTAATTTAAGAGAAGCAATTGGTGATGTTGAAGACCAAATTGAGAATCTTAATTTAGCATTAAAACAATCCAGTTTTGGTAAGGATTTATATAGATTTACAGTTAAGCCTTCCGTTGTCTATCGTCGTTATTATGATATGTTAAAAGATGATTTAATTCTTGAAACAGGCAAAGATGATAGTGCCTTTATTGAAAAATATAAAGATGTAATGGAAGAGTTATTTAGACAAATAGTTGATGTTGGTGATGGTACTAAGAGTGGTTTACTCGAAGAAAATGTTAGAAAGTTTACCGACTACCGCAGCTATTTAGATTTTGATTTAATAGTATATAATAAAGATACAGGAGATGAACAAAGATTATCTAAAATGATTAAGAAAAAGAGTGGTGGTGAAACACAAACTCCTTTCTACATTTCAGTTCTCGCCTCATTTGCACAACTTTATCATATTAATAGTGAAGGGGAATTAGGAAATACAGTCAGACTTATTATTTTTGATGAGGCTTTCTCAAAAATGGATAAGGCAAGAATGACTGAAGCTATTAGACTTTTAAAGAAACTTAATTTACAAGTTATTTTAAGTGCTCCAAGTGATAAGGTTCCTGATATTTCTCCATTAGTTGATGAAACATTAATTGTTTTACGTGATAAGAACAGAAGCTGTGTAGGTTTATTTGAAAAGGATGAGGCTAAATAAACATTAATTAGGTAATAATTTAATTATTATATAAATTAAGGGAGGAATTTTATGGCTAGAAAAGTTATTGCAATGATTCTCGCGGGTGGTAAAGGAACTCGTCTCCATGCATTAACAAAAAAGATTGCAAAACCTGCAGTTTATTTCGGCGGTAAATATCGTATTATTGATTTTTCGCTTTCAAATGTTGCAAATAGTGACATCGAATGTTGTGGTGTTTTAACTCAATATGAGTCCGTTGCATTAAATAACTACATTGGTAACGGAAGTACTTGGGGTTTTGATGGCGTTAATGGAAAATGCTCTGCATTACCTCCACGTCAAACAGAAGAGGGTGCTAACTGGTATGAAGGTACTGCCGATGCAATTTTCCAAAATTTAGATTTTCTTGATGAAGAAGATCCACAATATGTTCTTATTTTAAGTGGAGATCATATTTATAAAACAAGTTATTCAGATATGATTGATTTCCATATTAAAAACAATGCTGTTTGTACAATTAGTGTCTTAGAAGTTGATTGGAAAGAAGCTTCTAGATTTGGTATTCTTGAGGTTGATGACAAAGATCAAATAACAAAGTTCGTTGAAAAGCCAAAAGAACCAAAGAGCAACTTAGCTTCAATGGGTGTTTATATCTTTACATATAAAGACTTAAGAAAAGCATTAATTGCTGATAGTAAAGATCCAAAGAGTGAACACGATTTTGGAAAGAATATTATTCCAAATTTATTAGCAGATAATAAAAAATTATTTGCTTATAGATTCCATGGATATTGGAGGGATGTCGGAACTTTAGACAGTTTACATACTGCAAATATGGAGTTACTTCCATCAAATAGAACTGCAGAAACCATCAACTTTGATGAATATCCAATTGTTTATAGCGAAGATACTCATAGTGCTCCACAATTCATAAGTAAAAAAGCAGTCGTCACTGACTCATTAATAAATCAAGGCGCAATTGTTAAAGGTAAAGTCATTCAATCAGTTATTTCAAACGAAGTTGTAATTGAAGAAGGTGCTTATGTAAATCGTTCTGTTATTATGCCTGGCGTTAGAATTGGTAAAAACGCTTATGTTAATAATGCCATTATTGGTCCTAAGACCCAAATTAAAGATGGCGAAGAAATTAATAAAGGAAAAGATACGGTTGTTTTAATTGATTATGAAAGGAGCCTTCAAAAATGAACGATGTTGTTGCTTTAATTGACTTATATTCTTCTAGAGGACTCGATTTATTAACTAAAGATCGTCCTTTAGCTTCAACAACTTTCCTTGCTAGATATGCATTTATCGATTTCTCATTATCAAACTTTTCAAATAGTGGAATTGATAATATTGGAATTTTAGTTAAGGATCATCCAAATAGCATTAACAAGCATATTTCAAATCCAAATGCTTATTTATCTAATCCAAAAACAGGTTTCTTAAGTTTATTTATCAATGAAAAAGGGATTATTAATCCTGTTTTCAACACAGATTTGAATAATATTAAGGAAAATGATTATTTCTTATATGATTCAAAAATTAAATATGTTGTTATTACTGACCCATCATTTGTTAAGAAAGTTGATTATAGACCAATAATTGAAGAACATAAAAAGAGCGGAAGACTTGCTTCAATTTTATATACACATGCAGATGATGCAAGTGATTTCCCATATGCTCAAAAATTAGTTATCGATAGTTTAAATGATGTTCAAAAAGTTTATGATGATGATAGAGCTAAAGAAGGCGATATCTTACTCAATACTTTAATTGTTGATAAGAGTTTCTTAATTGAACTTTTAAAATTAAGTAACAATATTTCCATTGGATACAATTTAGGTGAACTTGTTGCTTATTGTATTAAATATGTTGCAAAGATTCATGCTATTAAATTTGATGGTTATGTAAGACATGTTGCTTCACTTCAAACATATTTCAAATGGAGCATGGAATTTATTAAAAACCCTGATTTAATTACAGATTTATTAGCAGATCCTGAATGGAATTTCTATACAACAACACATAACTCTAGACCAGTTTTATATGGACCAAATTCTAAAGTAACTAATTCAATTGTTGCTAATGGTGCAACTATTAATGGTGTAGTTAAAAATTCAATTATTTCTAGAGACGTTACTATTGAAGAAGGTGCTATTGTTGAGAATTGTATTTTATTTACACACTCAGTCGTAAAATCAGGTGTTTACCTTAAAAACGTTATTTGTGATAAACGTGTTACCTTCAAATCAAAGAGTGATGTTGAAGGAACAGAAGAAAATCCATTATATTTTCCACGTGGAGTCAATGTATAGTTTATGAATATTTTAATGGCAACTAGTGAGTGCTTACCTTACTCAAAAACAGGTGGACTTGCTGATGTAAGTTACGCTTTAAGTGCTGAACTTGTTAAATTAGGACATCATGTTTCTATTTGTGTCCCTTATTATAGAGAACTCGATAAAAAATCAAAAATTAAATATCTTTATACTTTAGATGTCAAAATGAACTGGAGACATTTAAAGGCTGATATTTTTCATCTTGTTCATGATGGTATTGAATATTATTTTGTAGGCAATGATTACTATTTTAGAAGAAATGGTGGATTATATGGCTATTATGATGATGGAGAAAGATATGCTTTCTTTGATCTTGCTGTCATAGAATTAATGAAAAGATTGCCTTATGAACTTGATATATTACATGTTCATGACTGGCAAACAGGCATGTTACCATGCTTATTAAAAGTTAAATATTCTCAAGATCCTAAAATTGGGAAAGTTAAAACTGTTTTAACAATTCATAACCCTATGTTTAAAGGATACTTTAATCCAGGAAGTCTCTATGACTTGTATGAATTAGATTATTACTTATATGATCAAGGCTTAGTAAGACTTGATAATCAAGTTTCTACTTTAAAAGCTGGTATTCATTTTGCTGATAAGATTACTACAGTTTCACCAACTCACGCTGAAGAATTATTAACTCCAGAGGGAAGTAAAGGTCTTTGGTATGATTTAACATTAAGAAGAAATGATTTTGTAGGTATTCTTAATGGAATGGATTATAAAGAATTTAATCACTGCAAAGATCCATTAATTTATACAAAATTTAATACTAGAAATAGAAAAACAGGTAAAAGAGCTAACAAAGTAGCTTTCTGTAGGGAATTTAATTTAGATACAAATAAACCTATTTATAGTGTTGTAAGTAGATTAACTGATCAAAAGGGTTTAGATTTAATCTTCGCTATGGCTGAATTTATTTGCTCTAGTGGTGGAATTTTCTGTGTATTAGGAAGTGGTGAAAAATACGCTGAAGATTATTTCAATGACTTATATTTAAGATATCCAAATAACTGTAAAGTCTATATTGGCTATAATAATGAACTTGCTCATAAAATGTATGTTGCTAGTGATTTCTTCATTATGCCTAGTGCATTTGAACCATGTGGTCTTGGACAAATGATTGCTCAAAGATATGGGACTTTACCAATTGTTAGAAGAACAGGTGGTCTTAAAGATAGTGTAATTCCATTCAACTTTAATCTTAAAAATAGTGATGTTGCTGATGGATTTGGCTTCGATAACTATTCTGTTATTGATGCTTTAATTGTCGTTGCGCAAACTATGATGATTTATAAAACAATGAGAAAAGAGTTTGAAAGAATGGTAAATAATGCAATTACTGTCGATCACTCTTGGAAGAAATCTTGTTTAGAATACGTTGAGTTATATAAGACTTGTTTATCATATTAAGTTTTAAATATAAACTTGAATGCTGCTAGGAAATAAAAGCCTAGCAGTTTTTTAATGCAAAAAAGTAATGATTACATCGTATTAATTTTCGATTTTCTAAACTTTTATGAATAAAAATTAAAGTTCATTCTTTAATGGTATTATTTCAAACGAAGTTTAATTTTTATTGCAGTTGTGAGAGTGTAAAAATTTCTCTATAATATTCAAAGTAAGTGTGAAAGTACTTTAGTACTTTCTATTGTAAAATTTTTGATTGGAGGACATTTATATGTATAACCACAAAACTACTGAAGAAAAGTGGAGAAAAATCTGGCTTGAAAGAAAAGAATATCGTTGTGATACAAGTGATTTTTCAAAACCAAAATACTATGCTCTAGACATGTTCCCTTATCCAAGTGGACAAGGACTCCATGTTGGTCACCCAGAAGGATATACAGCAACAGATATTGTTTGCCGTATGAAAAGAATGCAAGGCTTTAATGTTTTACACCCAATTGGATGGGATGCTTTTGGCTTACCTGCTGAACAATATGCAATGAAAATGAATAAGCACCCTGAAGGATTTACATTACAGAACATTGCTAATTTTAGAAGACAAATTCAATCACTAGGTTTTTCATATGATTATGATAGAGAAATAATGACATGTGACCCAAAATACTATAAGTGGACTCAATGGATCTTTGCTAAGATGTTTGATAAAGGTCTTGCTTATGTAGATTATAAACCTGTTAACTGGTGTCCTGAATTAGGAACAGTTTTAGCTAATGAAGAGGTTATCGATGGTAAAAGTGAAAGAGGTGGATTCCCTGTCATTAGAAAACCAATGAGACAATGGATGCTTAAAATTACTGCATATGCAGATAGATTAGCTAAAGATCTTGATGGTCTTGATTGGCCTCAATCGACAATTGAACTTCAAAGAAATTGGATTGGAAGAAGTGAAGGTACAGAAATCACTTTCAAAATTAAAGATAGTGATAAGACCTTTAAAGTTTTTACTACTAGAGCTGATACTTTATTTGGCTGCTCATATTGTTGCCTTGCTCCAGAACATCCTTTAGTTCAAGAATTAGTAACTCCAGAACATAAAACTGAAGTTGAAGCTTATATTGAAAAATGTTCTCATAAGAGCGATTTAGATAGAACAGAATTAAATAAAGACAAAACAGGTGTATTTATAGGAAGATACGCTATTAATCCAATTAATGGTGCAGAAGTCCCACTTTTTATTGCTGATTATGTTTTAGCAAGTTATGGTAGTGGGGCTGTTATGGCAGTCCCTGCTCATGATGAAAGAGATTATGCTTTTGCAAAAAAATATAATTTACCAATTAAAAAAGTTATAGAAAGTGATGTTTCCGAAAAAGCATATGTTGATGATGGAAAACACATTAATAGTGATTTTATAAATGGTTTAAACATTGTTGAAGGCAAAAAGAAAATTACTGAAAAACTTGTAGAAATGGGTGCAGGTAGCCTTAAAGTTAATTACAAATTAAGAGATTGGTTATTTTCAAGACAAAGATACTGGGGAGAACCTATTCCAGTTGCAACTTATGATGATACTAAGGAACTTGTCCGTTTACCTGATGATATGTTGCCATTAACTTTACCTGAACTTGATGAATATAAACCTAGTGGTACAGGTGAAAGTCCTTTAGCTAATGCAACTAATTGGTTACATATTGAATTAAATGGTAGAAAAGCAACTTTAGAGACTAATACAATGCCTCAATGGGCTGGAAGTTGTTGGTATTATATCCGTTATATTGATCCAAAAAATGATAATGCAATTGGTGATAAAAAATTATTAGATCACTGGTTACCAGTTGATTTATATATAGGTGGACAAGAACACGCTGTCTTACATTTACTTTATGCTCGTTTCTGGCATAAGTTTTTATATGATAATGGTGTTGTTTCTTCAAAAGAACCATTTAAAAAATTATTCCACCAAGGAATGATTTTAGGTCCAAATGGTGAAAAAATGTCTAAATCTAGAGGAAACGTCATAAATCCTGATGAAATTGTTGAAAAGTATGGCGCTGATACATTAAGACTTTATGAAATGTTTATGGGACCTCTTGAAGCAAGTTTGCCTTGGTCAACTACTGGATTAGAAGGATCTAGAAGATTTATTGATAGAATTTATAGAATGTTTGAAGATCCAACATTTAGTGCTAAATTCACTGATAAGAATAATGGTTCATTAGATTTTATTTATAATTCTACTGTTAAAAAGGTTACTAATGATTTTACTAACCTACAATTTAATACAGCAATCGCTCAAATGATGATTTTTGTAAATGAATTATATAAAGCAAAAGAAATTTATTTACCATATGTAGAAAACTTCATTAAGATGTTTGATTGTATTTGTCCATTTGTTGGCGAAGAAATTTATCATACTTTTTTAAAGCATGATGAAATGATTACTTATGCTCAATGGCCAACCTATGATGAAAGTAAGACCGTATTATCTACAGTTAAAATGGGCGTTCAAATTAATGGTAAATTAAGAGATACTATTACTGTTAATAAAGATGAAAGCGATGAGAAAGTAAAAGAAGTTGCTTTATCTAGTGAAAATGTAAAAAGAAATATTGAAGGCAAAACAATTAAAAAGATTATTGTAGTTAAAAATAAGATTGTCTCTATTGTTGTTGCTTAATCTTATAAAAGTTGATTTTATTTAACATAAATGGTTTAATATTCGAGTTTGTTATTCACGGTACTTTTTAAAGACTGTAGAAAGGAAGACTTTATGATTTTATGTTTAGATTGTGGAAACACATCGATTAAAATCGGATTATTTGAGGATGATACTTTAGTTAAAGTTTATACCTTAAAAACCGATAGGAACAAATCAAGCGATGAATATGCGCTTTCAATTAATGGTTTGATTAAACAAAAAATTGATGGTGCTATTATTTCAAGTGTTGTTCCATTACTTACGTTAATTTTAAAGGATGCTATTAAAAGTTGCTTTAATGTTGATGCTTTAATATTAGGCAAAAAGATTAAAACAAAATTACCAATTAAAATAGATAATCCTAGTGAATTAGGAAGTGATATGTTAGCTGGAGCGATTGGTGCAAAAGCTATCGTACCATTTCCTTTTATTGTGGCTGATTTAGGTACAGCTACAAAACTTTATGTAGTTGATAAAAAAGGTGATTTTATAGGTGGTATTATCACTGCAGGAATGCAAATTTCATTAAAAGCTTTAGTTGGTAATACCGCTCAACTTTTGGAAACTCCTATTGTTGCTCCAAATAAAATTGTTGGGACAAATACTAAAGATTCGATTCAATCTGGAATTGTTTTTGGCCAAGCTTATATGGTCAGCGAATTTGCTAGAAGAATTGAAAAAGAATTAGGCTATGAACTAAATAGAGTTGTCACAGGTGGATTTTCTAAAGAAATTAAAGATGAAATAGTTTGTTTTCAATACGAACCATATTTGGTATTAAAAGGTTTATATAACATTTATAAAATTAATGAGGTAAAGTAATATGCAAAATAGAAAGAGTATTTTAACAATTAGTGTGAGTGCTATATTTTTGGCACTTATTATAGTTTTTTCATATATCCCTAATTTAGGATATATAACATTAGGTCCTATTAGTTTTACTACAATTCATATTATTGTTTTAATTGGTGCTATGATTTTTGGGAAATGGCTCGGGTTGGTCTATGGAACATTTTTTGGAATTTTTTCATTAATAATTTCGTTCCAATATCCAGGTACAGTAAATTATTTATTCATTAATCCATTTGTTAGCGTTCTTCCTAGAATTTTATTTGGATTTATAAGTGGATGCGTTTTTGACTTCTTTAGAAAGCATACAGATAAAGCTAATTTTTTAATAATTTCTGCTCCAATTGCAGGGATTTTAACTATTATGCATACTTTTTTAACTTTAATTTGCTTATACGTATTTGGCTATTTAGATATCTTTAGAATCAGCCAAGCTTTAGGAATGAGTGATATTATTGAAGCAAATGAAGCTTTATTCGGCAGCTTTGGAAACTTTATTTTAGTATTTATTGCTCCTGGTTCAGTTTGTGAATGTGCAGCAGCAATTATCTTAACTCCTAGCATCTCATCTTTATATGCTTATCACAAGTTGCCAACTAATTTCTATAAGCTTGGTGTTGTTAAAGAGATTGGTTATGGAGAAACTATTTTTTCAAGAAAATTAGATATTATTCTTGTTGCTTTATTCAGTATTGTTGCAATTGGTTTATGCGCCTTAGTATTATGTTTATATTACTTGATGTAATATAATAAATGAGTTCCTTAGTAAACTTGGAGGGTACTATGATAAATTTTAAAAAGATTTGTGAAAATTATAAAAGTGAAGCTTTAGAAACATTAAAAAAAGATATTCAAATAAACAGTGTATATGACGCTTCAACAGTAAGCGAAACTATGCCTTATGGTAAAGGTGTTCATGATTGTTTTCAATTATTAAAAGAGATCGCTTTAAAAGATGGCTTTACTGTTGATATGTGTGATGGTAGATGCATCGAAATTGGTTATGGTGAAGGTGAAAAGTTAATTTGTATATTTGCCCACCAAGATGTCGTTCCTGTTAGCGGAGAATGGATACATCCACCATTTAGTGCATATGTAGATGAAAAAGAAAATAGAATGTATGGTAGAGGAACTAGTGATGATAAAGGTCCTGCTATTGCATCTTATTATGCTTTAAAAGCTCTTAAAGACAATGGATTAATTAAAAATTATAGAGTTAAATTAGTTTTAGGTGGAGATGAAGAAAGAGGTTCATCTTGTTTAGCATATTATTTCCACACTTTAAAGAAGGAAAATCCAACTTATGGATTTACTCCTGACGGAGACTTCCCATTAATTTATGGAGAAAAAGGTATTGTTAATTATAAATACGAAGGACACTTACCTTTAAATAATGTTATTTCTATTAAGGCTGGTGTCGTTTCTAATAGTGTAATTGATAAGGCAACAGTTAAAGTTAGTGAACCAGAGAAGTTAGAAGAATATTTAGTAAATCATCCAGTTATTAAATATGAAAAAGTTAATGATGATACTTTTAATTTTATTGGAAAAGCTGCTCATGGTTCATTACCTGAATTAGGAGTTAATAGTGGAATTATTGCATTAGGTGTTTTAGGTGATG
The DNA here is from genome assembly GCA_944368945.1 of uncultured Bacilli bacterium. GTDB lineage: Bacteria > Bacillota_I > Bacilli_A > RFN20 > CAG-826 > Onthovivens. The sequence goes on along the minus strand of CALVXH010000024.1, from coordinate 8,609 downwards.
TTTATAATAATCCAATGTTAACTTTATTATGTAATGAATATGGTGATCCATTTGGACAAAATATGCATGTTAAATATGAATCAAAAGATATGGGCAAAACAACATATAATGTTGGCTTAATTTCATATGAAAATGGTGTATTCTCAATGACAGTTAACTTTAGACATCCTGAAAATTGTAATCCAGATGAAGTTTTAGCTAAAGTTGAAGCATGTTCACCTCTTCCAATCAAAGTTTTATCAAAAACTCCATATTTATATTACAATCCAGAAACTACCCCATTTATTAAAGCTTTATATGAAGTTTATAAAGAAGAAACTGGTGATTTAACCCATAAACCTATGGCAATCGGTGGAGGAACATATGCTAAAGAAGCAGCGAATACTGTTGCTTTTGGAAGTTGCTTCCCTGGAAAAGTAGACCATATTCATGAAGCTAATGAAAAGATTGATTTAGAAGACTTCTATGGCTCAATGCCTATTTATGCTCATGCAATTTATGCTTTAGGAAATTTAAAATAATGAGAACTAAATATAAACCAAAAGCTGTAGAATATTTAAATACTCATTTTGATAATCAATTTAAAATTGATGATGAAACTTCTAAAGTGGCTTTAAAAGAGTTTGTTCTTAATAAAAAAACATATTTAGAAATTGGACCTGGAAAAGGTCAATTTATTCTAAATATGGCGCAAAAATTTCCTCAATTTAATTTTCTTGTTTGTGAATTAAATCCTACAATTTGTGGAATTGCTTTAAAAAAGATCGATGAGAGTAAGTTAACAAATATTAAACTTATTTATGGCGATTTTTATAAATTAAGAGATATTCTTTCTGAAGATATCTTTAGTGGATTATTTTTAAATTTCAGCGATCCATGGCCTAAAAGAAGACATGAAAAAAGAAGACTTACTTCAGATTTATTTTTAGTAGAATATGCTAAAGTTTTAAAAAATAATGCTCTTGTTTATTTTAAAACAGACAATGATGGACTATATGAATATAGTTTAGAAAAGTTTAAAGAATACAATTGGGAAATTGTTTTAAATTCCTTAGACTATAATGTACTTGATGAATTTGATGCACCAACCGAGTTTGAAACTCGTTACAAAAATCAAGGTATCAAAATAAAAAGATTAATCTTAAGAAAGACTTGTAATACAATAAAAAAGGTTATTGAGGAATAAATTATGAAATATGCACTTTATTATGATTATGAAACTATAGGTGATGTCCTACTTGTTGTAATTGAGCCAACTATTATCCCTACTAAAGAAGTTAAAATTAATGATGTTGTAGCTTTATATAATAAAGATGAACTTATTGGAATTAATATTTTCAATATATCTAAAGTTATTAAAATTAAAGCTAAAGGTTTAATACCATTAATTAATGAAGACATTTTAAATGTTATTAATCACATCTTAGAAAATGCTAATTTAGTAAAATTGCCTATGCAAATTGAAAGTGGTTTTAGAGTTGCGAAGATTGTTGATATTGATGAACATCCTGATAGTGAACACTTACATATTTGCATGGTTGATATTGGTGATAAGGATCCTTTACAAATTGTATGCGGAGCAAGTAACGCTAGAAAAGATTTAGTATGTGTTTGTGCTACGCCGTTTACATTTATGCCTAATGGACAGCAAATTATTCCAAATAAACTATTAGGAATTCAAAGTAATGGGATGCTTTGCTCAGGCAGAGAATTAAACCTTGAAGGATATGAAGGAAAAAGAGGTTTACTTGAACTATCTGATGAATATAAAGTAGGTACTGATTTTTGGAAATATTAATGTAACTTTTTGAAATAGAATGTAAATATTTTCTTAAATATAATTTTATTTTAAAGTTTAAAAGTGCGATATAATCGCACTTTTTTAATTATTGTATAAAAAGTAAACACGTTAATTGTCAATATTTTTGAAAAAATTTTCATTTTGATTTTAAAATAATTTTAATGTGATAAAATACATATTAGAAAGGGATGCTTTTATGGATAACTTAAAGGAACGTGTAACGATTTACGAAGTAGCAAAATCAAGTGGCGTGTCTTTAGCTACTGTTTCAAGAGTTATTAACAATTCGGGTACAGTTAAAGAAGACACCAAAAATAAAGTTTTAGCCGTAATTAAAAAGTTAGGGTATAAACCTAGCGGACTTGCTCAAGCTTTAGCAACTAATAAAACAACAAACATTGGGGTAATTATACCTAGTGCAAATTATGTTTATATTAGTAATATGCTTAATGGTATTACTGAAGTTTGTAAAGATAAAGGATTCACGGTTAGTTTGTATACAACTTCTCATAGTAGAGAAGATGCTTTAAACTGCTTAGAAAGAGTTATTAAATCGCATGTCGATGGTGTTATTGTATTTGATGATGAATTAAATGGTGAAGACTTAGAAGTATTTAATAATTATGCAGTCCCTGTAATTGATGTTAATAATAGCATTACAGCTAGTAAAATTGGTTGTATTCCTTTTGGATATGAACATTTAATCAAGAAGATTATTGAAGATAACTTTATTAAGGGTGATAAAAAGATGACTTTCCTTCATGTTCATAATGCAGGTAGACTTTTATCACGTGTCGAAAATCAATTTATTAAAGTTCATATGAAAAACGATAGAGAATACAATATTGTTAATTGTGATGATAGTTATCAAAGAACATATCAAGATTTCTTAGAGAGATTTAAATATGTTAGAAAAGAATATGTTATTGCTTATCGTGATTCAATTGCTGCTGCTGTATTAAATGCTGCTACTGATAGTGGACTTTCTGTTCCTGATGATATTGAAGTTTTATCTATTATTGGAACAAAATATTCATCAATTATTAGACCTTCGATTTCTAATTTACATATTGATTTCCAAGATGTTGGGAAAAGAGCAATGTATATGTTAATTGATCTAATTAATGGTAATTTAATTGAAAAAGAATATAAATTTGAAAGTGTTTATATTAAGAAAAATTCAACAAAATTTTAAATTATATAGGAGTTTTACAATGGATTTATATGAAAAGTTCATAAGAACAGTTAACGATTTCCCTATTCCAGGAATTAAGTTTAGGGACATCACACCTTTATTGTCAGATGGTGATGCTTTCCATCAAGTAATAATGGATTTAAATAAGGAATTACCAAGTTACGATAATTGGGATAAAATTATTGCTGCTGAAAGTAGAGGATTTATATTTGCAGCTCCTTTAGCTAGCATTAATAGTAAAGGTTTAGTTTTAGCTAGAAAAGCTGGTAAATTACCACTTGTCGGATATCGTGAAACTTATAAATTAGAATATGGCGAAGCAACTATTGAAATTCCAAAGGATAGTATTAAACCTGGCGATAGAGTTATCATTATGGATGATTTAATTGCTACTGGCGGTAGCGCTAAAGCGATGGTTGATTTAGTTAGACAAGCTGGTGGAGTTCCGATTATGGGTTTATTCTTAATTGAATTACGTAGTTTGTCTGGCTATAAAAAGTTAGGTATTCCTGTTATTAGCATTGTTAATTATGGCTTACATGTTAATGATTTATTACAAGTTGAATCTAAAAAAGGTTCGATGGCTAAATTTAAATCAAAAATTAATGAAAATGATGTTGAAGTTGAATTCCAAGATGGAAGCACTGAAATAATTCACAAAAATAAGATTATTTCAATTGTTCAAGTTGAGAAAAATGGAAGATTAACCTATATTAAATATCGTGATTAGTGAGGTTTTTATGGAAAACGTTATAGATGAATTAAATTGGAGAGGCTTAATTAAAGAATATTCAAACGAAGAAAGTGTTAAAAAACTTTTTGAAAGTAAGCAAACGATTTATTGTGGATTCGATCCAAGTGCATCAAGTATGCATATTGGTAACTTTGTAATGATCTCAATTTTAATGAGACTCCAAAGAGCAGGTCATAAAATTGTCGCTGTTGTTGGTGGAGCTACAGGAATGATTGGTGATCCAAGTGGAAAAAGTAAAGAAAGAAATCTTTTAACAGTTGATAAAGTAAAAGAAAATACTGAATCTATTAGAAGACAACTCGAAAGATTTTTAGACTTATCAAATCCAGATAAAGGTATGATTTTAAATAATTATGATTGGTTAAGTAAAATTTCATTACTTGAATATCTTAGAGATACAGCAAAATTCTTCCCAATAAACTATATGTTAAATAAAGATATAGTTAAGTCTAGACTAGAAGTTGGTATCTCTTTAACAGAATTTTGCTATATGACTCTTCAATCATTTGATTTTAAATTTTTACATGATAATTATGGCGTTAATATTCAAATTGGCGGAAACGATCAATGGGGAAATTTAACTGCTGGATTAGACTTAATTAGAAAAACTGAAGGTGATGAGTCCAAAGTTGAATGTATGACTGCTCACCTTATTACTAGAAGCGATGGCAAAAAGTTTGGCAAGAGTGAAGATGGAGCTCTTTTCCTAGATCCTAAATTAACTTCGCCTTATAAACTTTATCAATTCTTTATCAATCAAAGTGATGAAGATTGTATCAAATATTTAAAGGTCTTTACTTTCTTAACTAAAGAAGAAATTATGGAAGTTGAGAAAGAACATTTAGCAAATCTTGGAGCTAGAATTGGTCAAAAGAAGCTTGCTTATGAGGTTACTAAAGTAATTCATGGACAAGAAGCAGCAGATGAAGCTAAAAAGATGAGTGAAGCTTTATTCTCAAATGATTTTAAGTCATTAAAAGAAGAATCAATTCAAGAACTTTTTGGCGCTATGGAAGTTAAGCTTGATGAACCATTAATTTTAGAAGATTTACTTATTAAAGTTAAAGCTGCTTCATCAAAAAGAGAAGCAAGAGAATTTATTAAAAATGGTGCTGTAAGTATTAACGGCGAAAAAGTTCAAGAATCAACAAAGTTAATTGATAGCTCATTTACTCTTTATGGTAAATATATCATCTTAAGAAGAGGCAAGAAGAACTATTATTTAGTTAGATTAGGATGAAATCTTTTTTAAGAAAAAATTATTTGCTAATTTGTTTTTATATAATTGAGGCATTTTTATATGCCTCTTTTTTAGCTTTTGATTTTTATAATACTGGTGTTGCGGAATATATAAAATATAGTTCTATTTTATTATGTTTAGTGGCATCATTAATTATTTTTATATTTAAAAAATCTAACTTTTGCGCACTTTTTACATTTTTAGCACTAGTTTTTACATGTGTAAGTGATTATTTTTTATTACTGGCGCATGATAATTCAACATATATTTTAGGAGTTTTTACTTTCTTTATAGTGCAAATTTTTTATTTTTTAATAATCTTAAAAAGAAGAAACTTTGATAAGTTTAAGCTTGAGTTATTAATTAGGTTATCAGTAATTATTTTAATTATGATCATATGCATAGTTATAAAACAAAATGCTTTAACGACTATTGCATTATCATATTTTAGTCAATTATTTATTAACTTTATCAGTTCATTATTTTTAATTAAGCAAAATAAAAAGAATGCCATTTTTTCAATAGCACTCTTTTTATTTATTTGTTGTGATATCTTTGTTGGATTAAATAATTTAACTTTTAATAATCAAACATTAACTTTTGCTTTTTATTACTTAATGTGGTTATTTTATTTACCTAGCCAAGTGATTTTATCATCTAATACTTATTTTTTAGAGTAATAATAAATTGAATTTTTAACTTGTTCAGCGATATATTTTCCTTTAATAACTTCAAGAATTTTGAAAGCAAAATCAAGAGTTCCGGCAGCACTAATTCCAGTTATTAATTTTCCATCTTTAACTGAATAATCTTCAATATAGTTTCCACCAAAATCTTGATTCATACTCTTAAAACAAGTGTAGTTTTTGCTTTTTAATAGGCCTAATTTGCCAAGCAAAGTTGGTCCTGCACAAATGGCAGCGATATAGCAATTTCTTGAAGCAAAATTTAAAATAACATTATTAAAGAATTCGCTATTTCCAAGTTCAACATATTGTGATCCACCAGGAATAAATAAGAAATCATATTTTAATAAATCAAGATTTTTAATATCTAATAGATTTTTAATCTCAATACCATGTTTTCCTGTTGCTTCAGTTCCATGTAAACTATATATGTCTAAATCAACGCCACCTCTACGCAATATATCTATCGTGCCTAGAGTTTCGATTTCTTCAAAGCCGTTTGTAATGATAGTTAATACTTTCATATATTTTTTTAATCTCCTTTTGTATAATTATATCATAAAGAAACAAGAGGTAATTTATGGCTTTTAATTCTTCAAATCATCCTATAATTCAAGGATTGATGCGCTTAAAAGGTATGAGCGCAGATGATTTATATAACTTAATCAAATATGACCTTGATCATGGAGTTCATTTTTTCGATATTAGCGACATTTATAATGATGGTGAATGTGAATCTTTATTAGGTGAAGTTTTAACTAAACACCCTGAATTAAGAGAACAAATGATCATTCAAACTAAATGCGGAATTGTTAAAGACAGAGAAAATGATATTGTTTACTATGATTTAAGTTATGATCACATTATTGAATCTGTTAATAATTCATTAAAAAGAATGAATATTAAATATATTGATTCGTTCTTGCTTCATAGACCTGATGTATTTTTCAGTGCACCTGAAGTAGCTAGAGCTTTTGCTACATTATCTCAAGAAGGAAAAGTGCTTTCATTTGGAGTATCTAATTTTCCTCATGAAGCCTTAAAATATTTAAAAGATCATACAAATATTCCAATTTCAGTAAATCAACTTCAACTTGGCTTAGGCCATCTAGATTTAGTAAGAGAAGTTTTAAATTTGAATGTAAATAATGAAGAAGGAGCAGAGCATACTGGTGAGTTATTTTTCTATATGAAAAGATACAATATTGTTTTACAATGTTGGTCACCTTATCAATATGGATTATTTGGAGGATCAATTTTTGATAGTCCTAAATATAAAGAATGTAATGAATATTTAGACGTTCTTGCTAGGAAATATAAAACATCAAAATGTGCTATTGCTACGTCATTTTTGTTAGCTTTAGGAAATGATATTCAAGTAATTACAGGTTCAACAAATCCTAAACATGTTCAAGAATCTATTGACGGAACAAAGGTTAGATTAACAAAAGGAGAATGGTACACATTATATAGAAAGACTGGTAATTTATTACCTTAAAAACAAAAAGCGCTCGTTATTGAGTGCTTTTTGTATTAAACCTTTAATGAATCCTTTATTTTAAGATAAATCTCGTCTTTGAGAACGCCAACTAGCTTCCTGCCTTGAATCTCAGCATCTAATTTTTCTACCCCCAAATTAATTAAATACTTGCAGATACTGTTTAGCTTCTCATAGACTTTTTTGGCAATTTCTTTACCTTTATCTGTTAAATTCACATCGCCATAATAAATCTTTTTCAAGTATCCGCTTGATGCGAGTTTTTCTGTTGCTTTAGTAACCGCAGCTTTTGTAACTTTTAGCCTTTGTGCGATTATATTAGGCTGTACCCCTAAAGAAGATTTAAGTTCTTCCTCGTAAATTATTTCTAAATAATTTATCAAGGATTCAGATAACTTATTCTCCATGTAAATATTTTACATATTTTCATGTTACTTTTCATTATTTAAAAAGTAAAAAAATGACGATTCATTGCAAAATTAGCATAATGTTAATATTTTTCATGAAAATAACGCGTAAAAATGAAAATTTTTTCATGAATATACATATATTAAAATATTAGACAAAAACTAACATTTGTCTTCTTTACATTTGCAAAGTAATATAATTATAGTAAATAATCATATTGTTAAAATTATTTATTAAATAAATCAAAATTAATAAAAACATAGGTGATGTTTGCTAAGAAAGAAACAAAATTTATTTTTAAAAAAATACTTGCTGAATTAATCTCACTATGTTATATTATTAAAGCGCGTTTAGCGTATGCCGAAAAATTCTTTGGGCCCTTAGTTAAATGGGATAACGTTAGCTTTGCAAGCTTAAGTTAGGAGTTCGATTCTCCTAGGGTCCACCAATTTGAATTGTATGGCAGCGTAGCTCAGTTGGTTAGAGCAGTCGGCTCATACCCGGCGCGTCGGTGGTTCGAGTCCACTCGCTGCTACCAGAACTTGATTTAACCGGATGGACTCTTAGCGCAATGGTTAGAGCTATCGGCCCATAACCGATCGGTTACAGGTTCGAGTCCTGTAGAGTCCACCATCATGGAGAAATACCCAAGTTGGCTGAAGGGGTCGGTCTTGAAAACCGATAGTGGATGCAAGTCCAGCGAGGGTTCGAATCCCTCTTTCTCCGCCATGTACTTTATCGCAGGGTAGAGCAGTCTGGTAGCTCGTCGGGCTCATAACCCGGAGGTCGGAGGTCCAAATCCTCCCCCTGCAACCAATTTGAGTTGTTTAATCTGATAAGTAATTATCAGATTTTTTTATTGCAATTTTAATTTGAGTAAACGCCAATATTTTACAAATGGCAAAATTTAGGGTATACGTCAAAATTTAACACTCTTACAAAAAGTCAGCAAAAAGATATCCTCTTAGGTGTAAAAACTTAGGAGGATTTTATTTTATGGCCAAACCAAATGAAACACATAAACGAT
>CALVXH010000023.1 GCA_944368945.1 uncultured Bacilli bacterium | reverse complement strand
GATATTGGAAAATTAGATGATGAAGATCCAGATTATGAATGGCTTACTTTAAATACAATTTTAGATACTTTAAGAGGTATGAACTTAACAAAATTAAACGTCGAAGAAGAGATCTTTGTTCCTTCATTTACAAGAACAAAACTTACAGATGCCTTAGGAAAAACTTATGGGATCACATTATCGAAATCATTAATAAGAGGAAAAATTCTTAAGAAATTTAAATAATTCGCTACAAAAATTTTTAAGTGAAGCACTGAAAAAAGCGATGGTTATCGCTTTTTTTCATTTTTAGGTGTAAAAGTCAGGAACTATTTTTTGACAATATGGTGATGTCTGCATCTAGCTTCATAGCTTTCGCTAGCACCAACTAAAACTACAGGATCATTAATTGAAGCAGGTTCACCATTTATTAATCTTTGAGTTCTTGTTGCTGACTTTCCGCAAACTGTACAAATAGCAGTTAATTTAGTTACATATTCAGCTTTAGCAAGTAATTTAGCTGTAATCATAAATGGGTCACCTTTAAAATCCATATCAAGACCAGCTACAATTACTCTTACCCCATGATTAGCATAAAAATCTATTACATCGATAATTGCTTCATCAAAAAATTGAACCTCATCAATGCAGATTGCATCTAAATCATTTTCATAATAATCTAAAATCTTCTTAGGATCCATTAACGCAATCGCTTTATATTTATGTTGGTTATGAGAAACTACCTCAGTCTCACTATATCTATTATCAATAGATGGTTTAAAAACTAAAAATTTCTTTTTAGCGTAAACTAATCTATTAATTCTTCTTAATAATTCTTCACTTTTTCCAGCAAACATTGGTCCACAAATTACTTCAATTGTACCAGATGCTAATTCTTCATTTCCCATAATCAATAAACCTCAACCATAAAATGATAATACAAAAAGCCCCTCTTTTAAAGGGGCTTAATGTCTTTTTAATTAAATCTTAATTAAAGATTTTTAAGTTCGCTAGCGTAATCAACATTGCCTTCTTCAGCGACTTTGGTAAGTCCGTTTGAATTCATACAATCATTGATTAAATCTCTTGCTCTTCTTAAAGATAAATCACTCTTAACTCTAAAGACAAGTGGAATATCTTTATATAAGTCTTTAAATGATGCATCACCAACTGGAATAGCACTATTTAAATAATTTTTAGGATTTAAAGCAAGATAAATCTTTAAGTGTGATCCACCCATTGTAATCTTACAATAAGTATTCTTATGTAATCTGAATGTATCACCACTATTTGAAACTCTATCTTTTAATCCATAACTTAATAATAAGTTTTTAAGAGAATTATAAGCTAAGACGATTTCAGGTCCACTAGTTAATAGTCTTTCGTTAAAGTTAAGTTTTACAGCTTCAACTTTTTTAAGTTCTTTTTCCTTTCCTCTAACTTCAGGTTGTTTAATTAAAGGTCTTTTAACTGGTTGAGCTGGAGCTTCCTCAACAACCGGTTCAGGTTCTTTAACAACTGGAACTTCTTTGACGACAGGAACTTCTTTAACAACTGGAACTTCCTTAATTACAGGGACTTCCTTAACAACTTCAACTCTTTTTTCAACTGGAACTTCTTTGACGACTTCTTTGACGACAGGGACTTCCTTAATTACTTCCTTAATGACAGGTTGAGGTTTTTCAACTTCTTTAACGTAAACTGGTACTTCTTGAACAGTTTCCTTTTCAACAACTTTAACATCTTTTAAAGCTTCTAGAAGTTGTTTTGAGATCATTTCTCTTAAAGCTGTTTCATCGAATCCTTCATCTTCTTCCTCTTCAGGTTCTTCTTCGACTGGTTCTTCTTTTTCAATTTTTGTAGGAATTGCTACAACAATTGGAGGAATTATTTTATCTTCTTCCTTTGGAGGTAATGGTTTTTCAGGAGTTGGAGCAGGTTCTGCATGAGGTGGTTCTTTAACAGCAACTGCCTCATCTGGTTTTACTTCGGCTACTGGTTCAGGTTTAACTTCAGGTTCTACCTTTTTTGGTTCTTCTTTAGGTAATAACTCCGAAACGCTATCTTTAATTAAAGTTTTTAAGTCATCTAAAGATAAAACATCATATTGGTCTTCAAGAGTTCCCTTTTTAGGTTCTTCTTTAACTGGCTCTGGTTCGTCTTCAATAATAACGTTTGTTTCTTTTAAAATTTCTAAAATAGCATCTTTAATATCGTTTTTTGTTAATCCTTTTTCAGCAGAAGTACTATTGACAACGATTGGTTGAGGAATTACTTGTGGTTGAGGAGTAGCAGCGGCAGGTTGAACTGGCTTTTCTTCAGTATGAACTCTGCTTGTTCCATAAATTGATGTAGTATTATCATCAATTCTTGTACTTCTTAATCCGTTTCCTTCACTACCATTAGTAATATATTGAACGATTAATGGTGCATTATTTCCTGTATGAACAGTATTTCCACCCATTGGAGGATAAGTCATAGTAGGAGCTGCGTATCCACCATATGGATATCCATAAGGTGCGGCATATGGATATGGTTGTCCATTAACACCCATAGCAGCTTGTTGTTGTTGAACATATGGATTATTACTTGCGTATTCAGTACCTTTTTTGCCTTTTTTGCCATTAGGTTGAGGTTGATTAGCAATATTTTCGTATCCGTGTGTTTTGTAGAATTTTTCTCTTCTCTTTCTTTCTAATTTTTCAAGATAATCATATTTATGAGCGCTTAAATATCTTGGTGTTCCAATCCAAACATTACCGATTGTTTGATATAAAACAACGATAAGTAAAATGACATAAATAAGAAGAGCAACATAGAAACCAACTAATTTAGCTTTTGTAGCCATTCCAATTGATTCATTTTGGAAGAATGATCCAGCTTGAGCAAATAATAAGTAAGCTGGTCCTTCTTTAAATCCACCGGCATTAATATTTGCAAATGCAGCATTTCCGTAAAGTGCACCATGAATACCAACAAGTAACCATAAAATAACAGCTGTTGGAATTGCGGTCCAAATTATATTTAAAACTGCAGATTTTTTCTTCTTATAAACAAATAATCCACCGATTAAATAATATAAAGCTAAGACAGCATAAATGACTAAAACTAATGCAAATGCCCAGAAAACAATTGAATTTGTTAAGGTATCACTAGCCCACCATTTAGTGTCTCCTAAATGCTTAAAGAAATTAATAAATTCTTTTCCCCAATTAGTTAAGGCAACTAACCAAGTATTTTTGCAAGCATCGAGAAATACAGATGCGAAATCTTTACTAAATAATGCTGTCATTGCAACTGGTTGACCGCCAAAGACTAAATCATTAAATCCAACTTGGGAAAGTGTTGTTGTTGAAAATACTAGTAAGAAAAGGATAGTTAGAATTGCACCAAATATAACGGTTAAAATTATCCCTTTAAATATTCTCCCTTTAGTCATAAATATACCCCCGATTATTCTTCATCATCTTCAGCATCTTGACCATCATCTTCAACTTGAGCGTTTTGCAATTCACTCGCCCAATCTTTTAATTGAACTTGATCAATTTGTTCAAGACCATGTTTATCCATACAATCTCTAATAAGTTCTTCACCTCTTCTTAATGAGAGTCCGCTCTTAACTTTAAAGACTAATGGTGTCTCTTTATAAATAGCTTTAGAAGATGCATCTTTAACTGGATAAGTTGTATCTGCATAATCTTCAGGATTTAAAGCTAAATATAATTTTAGTGATTTACCTGCAATTGTAATCTTACAATAGGTAACTCTATGTAATCTAAATGAATCTCCACTATTTGAAACCCTATTATTTAACCCATAAGATTTTAATAATGATTTAATTTCATTATATGCAGCTTTTAATGAATCATCTGCAGCAGCCATTCTAGTTGTAAATGGAATTCTAATAATTTTTGGAGTTCCGTTACTTGTTAAAAGAACTTCTTTTTTTGGTTCTTCTGAAGTAGCTTCTACAGCAGGTGTTTCTTCAACTGGAGCACTTTCTTCAGCTGCTGGTTCTTCAGGAGCAGCTTCTGTAGTAACTGGTGTTTCTTCAACAGGTTCAGCAGTCTCAGGTGTTTCAGTTGTAGGTTCTTCTGCTTTTGTTTCTTCAACTACAGGTTCACTAACTTCAGTAGCTGAAACAGGTTCAGTTGCCACTTCTTTTTCTTCTTCAGCAACTTCCTTTGCTTCTTTTTTAGCTTCTTCTTCATAAGCAGGAGCAACTTCAACTTCCTTTTCAGCAACTGGCTCTTCTACTTTTACTGTTTCATCTAAAACAGCTTCTTCTTTTTTAATTTCTTCAGTTGTAACTTCTTCAACAGGCTTAGTTTCTTCCTCTTCAGGCTTTTCTTCTTCTTTTGCCTTAGGCAAAGTAACCTCAACTGGTTTTTGGATAATTGTTTCTTTTGTGATGACGAAATCCTTTAAAGCTTTAGCAATTTCTTCACTAATAATTGATTTTACTGTATCTTCGCTAAGCTTTGGCTTTTTTTCGACTTTTACAGGTGCCTTTTTTTCCTCTTTAGGATAGAATTCATCGCGTGTGCTGGAAGGCATTGCAAACACTATTGGCGAGGGATAAATAGGTTTATCCTCTTTTTTTTCTTCTTTTTTCTCACAAGCGCAAGTTTCTTCACATTCCTTTTTAGGAGCAGTTTCAGATACCTTATTAGCGTTTGTTGCTTTAACGATTGCTTCAGCAATCATTTGAGCATTTTTTTCTTGCTTGTATTTTTCTGCAAGGCGAAAAGCTTCTTGTCTATCTAATTCATCTCTAATAACGCTTCTAACTTCTTCAGCACTTAAAGATTTAACAGCAATTGGTTTGTCATATGTGTCATGACTTTCAATGACTGGTCCGTTAGCACCAAACTTATTATATCTTCTAATAATAAGAACACCTTTTTTCTTAGGTTCTTCAACTACAGGAGCAGCAGCAACTGGTTCAGTTGCAACACTAGGAGCAGTTTCAACTTTAACTTCTTCTTTAACTTCAACAGTTTCTTTCTTAAATAATCTATAAAGTGTTGTGAAGAAAATTCCAACAATACCAATAAATGTTAATAAGCAAGCAACCATGATTCCATAAAGATAGAATGCCCATCCGAAGTTATAACTTCCTGTTTTGAAGACTAACATGTCTTTAAATTCGTTGAATAATTTTCCAAGTGCGACATATTCTTCGTTTAAGTAATTGGTGTAATAGAATCCAACAAATGCATATGCAAGGCCTAAGCAAAAAACTAAGTTTAAGATACTAACAAAAACATATTTTCCTCTTTTTTTAGCGCAAGCAATAATGAATGGAATTAAGAATGTTAAAACTGTACCAACTACAACAACATACCAAATGATATCACCATAAACATGGGTGAAATCCCAAATTGTGCCTTCCCCAAGTGATAAAAGTGCAGCTAGATAAGTTCCAAATTCATTGAACCATCCAACGGAAACTGGAACGACATCTTTTCCATTATTAAGACTACCGGAAAGAATTGTTCCTAAAACGAGTAATATCCAAGTAACAATTAAACCGACAACGGTAACTATTACGAAGGATCTAAGCGTGTGGTTTTTCTTCTTCATAATCTCCTCCCCCCATCGCATAAATTAAGCTCCAGCAACAGAACCAGATTTTTCTATAATTGCGTTGGTAACATCTTTAAGGAAATTATTAAAAGACTCTAAAAATGAAACGCTCTCTCCACCCTCTTTAGGAGTGGTACTAATAATATAGAAAGGATCAAGTCCTATACTGCCAAATAAATTAATCATAGGTCTACATAAAATAGACGAATCAGCTAATGGATTAAAATTTCCTATATAACCATTAACTGTTTTTAAAACTTGTTGAATTTGGTCAAAACTACTAGTTCCAACAAAGTTTGTGATAGCAACACTTAACTCAGAATTGCTATCTAATAATGGAGTAATAATATTATTTGAAATTCCATAAACTGGAGAATAAATTGCGCAAATCACAATCATTCCAACGATTCCATAGCCGATAGCACCAACTACTCCACCAATTAATATATTGATAATTCCTTTTCTTAAGAACTTTGGCATTATCCATCTTAATAAGACCCAATAAAGCAAAGTACTGACTAACCAAGAAACAAGAATACCAATAGGCAAAATAACAATTACGGATGCCATCTTACAAAAGTTATCACTCATACTAATAAGATTTTGTGGATCTAAATCAAAGTTTTGAAGTAAAAGAAAAGCTTCTTGCACTGTTTCAATTTTAAAAGTGACACCTAATTGTTCTTGTAAATTAATCTCAATTGGAGGAATTATCTTGTTATCAACGAGCCAATTTATTAAATCGAATCTAACAAAATTCGAAATATAATCAGCTGGTCCAAGATATAAAAAACCATATACTAAGACACCAAAAACAATTAACCCAATAATAAGTCTCCACCATTTACGAACAAGACCAATTATGAGTCCAAAACCGATGAATACTAATAAGATAACATCTGCGATATTCATGGTTATATTTTAAATAATATTTTGCTTTTTATAAAGAGGAAAAACATAAATAAATAAACTTTTTTTAAAAAATTAATAAGATTTTAAGCACTTTTTCAAATTTTAAAGTAAAAATAGTTAAATTATGTAAATTTGTTAATTAAGGTAAACTTTTTTACTTTTTTAGTAAAAATATTTTTTTAGAATTTATTAAAAAAGTACTTGCACTCACTATAGGTCTATGATATCATAATAAAGCGCTGGGTACTTAGCTCAGCTGGGAGAGCATCTGTTTGACGTACAGAAGGTCGTAGGTTCGATCCCTGCAGTACCCACCAATCTGAACCGAATAACATGGCAAAAGCCATGTTTTTTTCTTTTCTATAAATACTTTCATAATTAAAAAGCTAGGACAATTGAGCCTAGCCTTTTTCTTTATATATAATAATTTATGCTTTTTTAAGGAATGTCTTATAAGCAAGATAAGCCTCATAAACATCAATTTTTGATACAACTTCCATTGGAGAATGCATGTTTAACACTGCAATTCCTGCATCAATTACATCGATGTTTAAATTTGCAAGGATATAAGCAATTGTTCCGCCACCACCTTGATCAACCTTACCAAGTTCAGCTGTTTGATAGTAAACTCCATCTTCATCCAAAATATTTCTTAAATGAGCAATATATTCAGGATTTGCATCGTTACAGCCGCCCTTGCCTCTACTACCAGTATATTTATTAAAGACAATACCTTTATTTAAGAATGCGCTGTTTTTTAATTCATTGACACTTAAATATAATGGATCAACTCCAGCACTAACATCACTTGAAAGCATCTTTGAATTTGTTAATGTTCTTCTTAATGCTAAATCTGTATATTCACCTTTAAGTGAAAGAATTTCAGCAATTATATTTTCAAAGAATCTTGATTGAGCACCTGTTGCTCCAATTGAACCAACTTCTTCTTTATCAACTAAAATACAGCAACTTGTTCTTTCTGGAACTTCTTCTAAATCGAGAATTGCTCTTAATGAAGTATAAGCACAAACTCTATCATCATGACCATAGCCAGCAACCATTGAAGAATCTAAACCATAGCTTCTTGCTCTTCCAGCTGGAACTACTTCAATTTCAGCACTTAAGAAGTCTTCTTCTTCAATATTATATTTGTCCTTTAAAATCTTTAATATATTGGCTTTAATAGCATCTTTTTCTTCACCTTTAAGTGGTAAAGAACCAACTGTGACATCAAGATTTTCACCTTCAATAACTTTACTAGCAGTTTTTGTCATTTGATCTTGTGATAAGTGAATTAATAAATCACTAATACCAACTACTGGGTCATTTGGATTATCGCCAATATTAATATCTACTTTTGTACCATCTTTTTTACAAACTACACCATATAATGCTAATGGAATAGTAACAAATTGATATTTTTTAATTCCACCATAATAATGAGTATCTAATAAAGCAAATCCTGTAGATTCGTATAAAGGATTTTGCTTAATGTCCATTCTTGGTGAATCAATATGAGCTCCTAAAATGTTAATACCATTTTCAACTTTTTCTTTTCCAATTACAAATAAAGCAATGTTTTTGTCTCTATTGACTGCATAAACTTTGTCTCCTGCTTGGAGCTTTTTAAAAGTTGTAATATTTTTAAATCCTTTGGCTTCTGCAAGTTTAACGGAATTTTTTGTTGCTAATCTTTCTGTTTTAGAGTCTGATAAAAAATCAATATAGCAATCATTAAATTCTGTTACTGGTTTCATTGCTTCGCCTTCATATTTTTCATAGGCGTATTTTCCATACATAAATATATCCCTCCTTAAACCTTATTTATTATAAGTCACCAAAAATTTTTATAAAGTGATATCATTACTTTAAAATAAATGAACCACAACTAAAAGTAATTGGTGTATTAATAATTCCTTTAACTAAGTTATATAAAGATAGTGTATCTTTACTTCCGATAACTTCAAAATTTGAATGCATTGCAAGTTGAGGTAAACCAATATCAACACTTACTAAAGAAACGTGACTATTAGAAATATTGCCTAATGTAGAACCACCTCTAGCATCACTTCTATTAAAAAATTCTTGATAAGGAATTTCATTTATTTCACTAATCGACTTTATTAATGCGCTACTTAAAGCATCAGTAGTGTAAAGCATATTTGAATTATGTTTAATAACTACACCTTTATTTATATAACATTGATTTTTATTATCGCTTAATTCAGGGTGATTTGGATGAATTGCATGAGCATTATCAATACTAATTAAAAATGAGTTAGCAATTGCTTTATAATAATCTTCTTCATTTGAAGAATAGAATAAAGATATTCTTCTTAATATATCATATAAAAATGTTGAATCAGCTCCACTAATAGATAAACTTCCAACTTCTTCATTATTTAAGGCAGCAAAAACAGGTACACCTTTAAAGTCTTCACTATCAATAAATCCTTTTAAAGAAATAAACCCACTAGCTAAATCATCAAGTTTAGGACTTGCAATATAGTCATTATTTATACCAACATAAGTTGCTTTATTTCTATTATATAAATATAGATCAGTAGCAAGAAGCTTCTCATCTTTAGATATAAAGCTATTTAAAAAGGATTCATAATTAGTTCCTTCTTTTAAAGCATCTCCAATTATTGGACATAAATCAATTTGATTATTATATTTAAAGCCATTATTAATTTCTCTATTTTGGTGAATTGCTACATTAGGAATAATTGCTACATCTTTAAAAGAATCAATCAATTTAGATTTGATCTTATTATCTTCTTTTACAACAATTCTTCCAGCAATACCTAAAGGCTTATCTAGCCATGAGGAAATAATCATTCCACCATATCCTTCAACTTTTAATTTTTCATACCCATTTTCAATTAAAACAGGGTTTTCCTTAATTTTATAAGCTGGTGAGTCGGTGTGACTAGCAAAAACCTTAAAATATAAACCATCTATTTTAGAAGGTAACTTAAAAGCAATTATCGAAGTTAAATTTCTTATAACAAAATATTTTTGACCAGCTTTTAAATTAAATGATTCGCCTTCATGAAGTTCTATAAAGTTATTTTTAATTAATGTTTCTTTCATTTTCTCAACACTATGATATTCACTATGTGAGAAATCTAAACTCTCCATTAAATACTCGTTTAAACTATTCATAATATCTCCTTAATCATTTTCCAAAAAGAGCGTAAATCAGTTCAAATTTGGACTTTAATAAGTTATCATAAAGTTCAGGATTTTCAATTTTACATCTTAAAAAAGTAAAAATTTTTCTTGAGTTAATTGACTTGTAAAATTTATAACTTTGACTTCCGATAAAGTTGCCTCTTCTAGTTTCTATTTTTGTAATTAAAGTACTACCAATTCTAGAAAATTCTACTTTATAAATATCTTTCTCACTCAAAGCGTATCTTTCTTCAAATGTATCAAAAATTATCTGATTATTATGCAAAACTAGCATAACTTTCTGAAAATTGACAACATTCTTGAACATAGTTTGATCGCCACTAAGAATAAATATAGTTGAATTTTCACTTACTTTATAAAAACTCATAACACCCTTTCTACTTCCAAATAAATATTATATCAAAAAATTCACTTTCAGTGAAAGCAGGTTAATTATTCTAAATATTTGTTAAATCATCTTAAATAAATGCAATATTTTTAATTCAGTATTTTTATCCTTAATAATAAAAATTATTATTATTGATTATATTTAAAAACTAATTTAATATACTATCGTTATATGACAAATATAAATAGAAAGAGTAGGTAACAATTATGAATAAAGAATGGCGTAACTTTAACGAAGGCCACTGGATGAGTGATGTTAACGTTAGAGATTTTATACAAAAAAACTATACTCCTTACGAAGGAGATGAATCATTTTTGGAAGGACCAAGTGAAGCGACTAATAAATTATGGGACACCTTAAAAGCTTTGCAAAAAGAAGAAAGAAAAAAAGGTGGCGTTTTAGATATGGAAACCGAAGTTGTTTCTTCTATTACAGCTTATAAAGCTAGTTATATGACTAGTGATAAATCATTAGAAAAAGTTGTTGGTTTACAAACTGATAAACCTCTTAAAAGAGCATTTATGCCTTTTGGAGGCATAAAGATGGCTGAAGAAGCTTGCACTACTTATGGATATACTCCAAGTCAAGATCTTCATACAATTTTTACTAAATATCATAAAACACATAACCAAGGAGTTTTTGATGCCTATACTCCTGAAATGAAATTAGCACGTCACTCAAAAATTATTACTGGGTTACCAGATACATATGGTAGAGGAAGAATTGTTGGTGATTATAGACGTGTCGCATTATATGGAATTGATTTCTTAATTAGTAAAAAAGAAGAAGATTTTGCTAATTGTGGATGTGGCATAATGACTGATGAGGTCATTAGATTAAGAGAAGAAATTACTGACCAAATTAAGGCTTTAAAAGAAATGAAAGTAATGGCTAGCGATTATGGATTTGATATCTCTAAGCCAGCAAATAATGCTAAAGAAGCTTTCCAATGGTTATATTTTGGTTATTTAGCCGCTATTAAAACTCAAAATGGTGCTGCAATGTCAGTTGGTAGAATTTCTACTTTCTTAGATATCTATATTGAAAGAGATTTAAAAGAAGGCACTTTAACTGAAAAAGATGCTCAAGAATTAGTTGATCATCTTGTTATGAAGTTTAGAATGGTTAAATTTGCTAGAATTCCTTCATATAATCAACTTTTCTCTGGAGATCCTGTATGGGCAACATTAGAAGTTGCAGGTTTAGGTATGGATGGAAGAGATATGGTCACTAAAAATGATTTCAGATTCTTACACACTTTAGAAAATATGGGTCCTTCACCAGAACCAAACTTAACAGTTTTATATTCTTCAAAAATTAGTGAACACTTTAAAAAGTATGCTAGTAAAATTTCAATTACAACTTCTTCAATTCAATATGAAAACGATGATGTAATGAGACCAATTTGGGGTGATGATTATTCAATTTGTTGCTGTGTCAGCGCTACTCAAACTGGCAAAGAAATGCAATTTTTTGGAGCAAGAGCTAACCTTGCTAAATGTTTACTTTACGCAATTAATGGTGGAAAAGATGAACTTAATAAAAAGCAAGTTGGTCCAGAATATGCTCCAATTACAAGTGAATATTTATCCTATGATGAAGTCATGCATAAATATGATTTAATGATGGATTGGTTAGCTGGATTATATGTTAATACATTAAACTTAATTCAATATATGCATGATAAATATTATTATGAAGCCGCAGAAATGGCTTTAATTGATACAGATGTTAGAAGAACATTTGCTACTGGTATTGCTGGATTTAGTCATGTCGTTGATTCATTATCTGCTATTAAATATGCAAAAGTAAAAGTTATTAGAGACGAAGATGGAATTGCTAAAGACTTCGAAATCGAAGGTGATTTCCCTAGATATGGTAACGATGATGATAGAGCTGATGATATTGCAGTTTGGTTATTAAAAACATTTATGACTAAAATTAGAAAATATCATACATATAGAAACTCTGAACCTACAACATCAATTTTAACTATTACATCTAATGTCGTTTATGGAAAAGCTACTGGCACTTTACCAGATGGAAGAAAAGCTGGAGAACCTCTTGCTCCAGGTGCTAACCCAAGTTATGGCGCAGAAAAAAGTGGCTTATTAGCTTCTTTAAATTCACTTGCTAAACTTCCTTACGAATATGCTTTAGATGGAATTTCTAATACTCAAACAATTTCTCCTAGTGCTTTAGGACATGATTTAAAAGAGCAGACAAATAACCTTGTAAATATTTTAGATGGATATTTTGATCAAGGTGCTCACCATTTAAATGTTAATGTCTTTGGTACAGAAAAATTAATTGATGCAATGAATCATCCAGAAAAAGAAGAATACGCAAACTTTACAATTAGAGTTAGTGGCTACGCAGTTAAGTTTATTGATTTAACTAAAGAACAACAACTTGATGTTATTTCTAGAACCTGCCACAAAGTTCTTTAATTATGTCATTAGGTAATCTTCATTCAATTGAAACATTTGGCGCGGTTGATGGCCCAGGCATTAGATTTGTAATTTTTTTAAAAGGTTGCAACCTTAGATGCAAGTATTGTCATAATCCTGATACATGGTGTTTTAATAAAAATAACCCAGTTTCTGCAGAGGATTTAATTAATAAAGCCTATAGATATCGCACTTATTGGAAAAATAATGGAGGCATCACTATTAGTGGAGGCGAACCACTACTTCAAATAGACTTCTTAATTGAACTCTTTAAATTAGCCAAAGATAAAAACATTAATACTTGTATTGATACAAGCCTTGAACCATTTAAAAACGATCATGAATTTTTAAAAAAGTTTGATGAACTTCTTAAATATACTGATTTATTTTTAGTTGATATAAAGCATATCGATAATAAAAAGCATATTGAATTAACTTCTAAACCTAATATAAATATTTTAGATGGCATTAAGTATCTTGATGATCATAACAAAAAAATGTGGATTAGGCATGTCTTAGTTCCTACATTTACTGATGACTATGATAATCTAAATGGAATTTATACATTTATTAATAAATTACATAATGTTGAAAAAGTGGAAATATTACCTTATCACACATTTGGAGTTTATAAATATAAAGAACTTAATTTGCCTTATAGATTAATGGGCATCAAAGAACCATCCGAGGAAGAAATCCTAAGAGCAAAAAAGATACTACATTTAATATAAAACCTAGGGAAACCTGGGTTTTATTTTTTATATTTAATTGAAAGAGTATCATATTTTCTATTATAATAATTTCGATGAGAGCCTTATTATCTAAAATAATTTATAACGTAATTACAAATGTTTTTGTTTGCTTCTTTCTATGCTTAGCAGCTGCTTTATTAGCTTCACCTACTATTGATTGGGTTAATTTTGGAATTAATTATCTTGTTTCTTTTATATTAGCAATGGCAATTGGATTATTTATTCCTTTAACTAGAATTGGTAGATGGTTTACTGCCTTATTTAAAGTAGATAATAAAACATATAAAGGAAACATAAAATATCGTTTACTTGCAACTTTAATAAGTTCATTTATATTTTTTATTATAATTAATCCTTCTTTAACTGTTCTTAATTATTTTATATTGCACGATATGACAGTATACGAATGTTTTATGAACTGGTTAATAAACATTCCATGTATGTTTTTAGTAGGATTTTTATCTTCGTTAATTAGTGACTTTGGTGCATATCAAGTCGCACATAAAATCGATAATAATTTTTAGAGGTAACTTTATGAGTGTTGCTTTAATTACTGGCGCAGCAAGTGGACTTGGAAAAGAGTTCGCTAAACTTTACGCTAAAGAAAATGACGTTTTAGTACTTGTTGATAAAAATGAAAACGGATTAAATGTTTTAAAAGAAGAATTATTAAAAAATAATTCAAATTTAAAAGTACATTTATTAATAAAAGATTTAACTAATATTGCAGAAGTTAAAAGTGTATATGAATACACTACTTCTTTAAATTTAAAAGTTACTACTTTAATAAATGCAGCTGGATTTGGTGATAGAGAAGACTTTATTAAAATGGATATTGATAAGCAAATATTAATGACAAATTTAAACTGTAATACTTTATTATATTTAACTAATGTCTATGTAAAAGAAATGGTAAAAAATAATGAAGGTCATATAATAAATGTAAGTTCTATTGCCGGATTTATTCCTGGTCCATATATGTGCACTTATCACGCTACAAAAGGTTTTGTTCTTTTACTCGGTGAATCAATTTCATATGAATTAAAAGGTACAAACGTTAAATTATTAACATTATGTCCTGGTCCATTTAATTCAAATTTTGTTAAACTTGCACATAATGATTTTACCTTTTCAAAAATTAAACCAGTTGAGGCTTCAAGTGTTGCTTTATATGCTTATAAGATGTCTAAAAAAGGTAAAAACCTTGCAATAGTTGGTTTAAAAAATAAATTAACGATATTTATAACACGTTTCTTTAATAGAAATTTTGTTACTAAAGTAAGTGCTAAAAGCATTAAAAAAGGAGTTTAATTATGAGAAAGAATTTAGGTGTTAAACAATTGCTTTATCCTCAAGCAGTTGCTTTAATTGGTAGTTATGATGAAAATAATGTTCCTGATATTATGGTAGCAGCTTGGATATCAATGGCTGACTTTGATAAAGTTTTTATTAGTATCAGTAAAGAACATAAGTCCACTCAAAATATTTTAAAAACTAAAGCCTTTACTATTAGTATGGCTATTAAAAAGTTTGTAGTTAATGAAGACTATTTAGGCATAGTAAGTGCTAATGATAAAGTTGATAAAGTAAAACATAGTAGTTTCACTACTACTAAATCAGAGTTTGTTAACGCTCCATTAATTAATGAATTGCCATTAACAATTGAATGTGAATTAATAACTTATGATACCCAAAATGAATTTATGTATGGAAAAATTATTAATGTCACTGCTGACGAAGAAATTTTAGAAGAAAACGGAAGAATCAATTTAGCCAAATTTAAACCAATAATCTATGATCCATCAAATCACAAGTATTATGAATTTGGAGAGGTTGTTGGTTCAGCCTTCTCAGATGGCAAAAAGTTATTTTAGTAAATAAGTGAGTTAAAAATTACTCACTTATTTTTTATATGAAAACGCTATCATTTTTTATTTCTTAAAATTTTATTTACCAGTAAATAAAAATAAATATAATGATTCTTCTAAGGAAGAATTATTTATGAAAAGTAGTTTCTTAACTAAAGCAAAAAAATTATTCGAACCAGTTGATCTGACTAAAGGGAAGCCATATAAACAAATCTTGATTTTTATGCTACCTATTTTAATTTCTTATATTTTTCAACAAGTCTACACAATTAGTGATGCAGCAATTGTTGGAAAATACTTATCAGCACCTGAAGTCAGTGGTGTTAATGTTGTTTATTCATTAATTTTTATCGTACTCCAATTCGCTTTTGGCTGTTCTAGTGGATTTAGTGTTGTCACAAGTAACTTTGCTGGAGAAAAAAACGAGGAAGGTATTAGAAAGTCATTTGCTACTCAACTTCTTTTATCACTTGTTATTTCTGTTATTTTAACAATATTGGCTGTTGCTTTAATCCCTGCATTACTTTCTTATATCGAATTAAAACCAACTGATGGTGACTATCAATATGCAAAGTTATATTTATTAGTAATATATTTAGGATTATTTACACAAGTCTTTTATAACTTAATGGTTAGTGTTTTAAGAAGTATTGGAGACTCATTAACTCCTTTATTATTCTTAATTGGTTCTACTATTTTAAATATTATTTTAGACTTTGTTTGTATTTTAGTATTTAAATGGGGTGTTGGAGGAGCTGCTATTGCAACTGTTTTCTCTCAATTTGTTGCATTTATTGCTTGTTTAATTTATTCACTTGTTAAATATCCATTCTTTAGAGTTAAATTAAGTGATTTTAAAATGTCATTCCGCTTTATCTATGAACATTTAAAATTAGGTCTTCCATTAGCTTTCCAATTTTCAATTTTAGCAATTGGTTTAATCACATTAGAAAAAGCTATGGTTAAATTTGATATAGGTAACTCTGCTATGGATGGAGTCGAAATATTTAACTGTAAACTTGCTTATGGAGCTGCAGTAAAGTTTAATGACTTCTTAATGTGTCCACTTAGTGCTTTAGGAACTGCTTGCTTATCCTATTCAGGTCAAAACTATGGCGCAAAAGATGTCAAGCGACTTAAAGATGGATTAAAACAATCCTTATTATTAATGCTTGCAATTTATTTAATATTACTTGTAATTGGTGTTTTATGTTCAATTAATGGGGCTTATACTTCATTATTTTTAAGTAGTGAAAATAATAACGATAGAGTTAGATTCTACGCTTCAGCTTATATGACAATTGATTCATGTATGTATTTCTCTTTGGGTTTATTATTTATTGGTAGAAACTATCTTCAAGGACTTGGCAAGGCATTATATCCATTCCTCGCTGGAGTTTGCGAACTTGTCGCTAGAGTTTTAATTGCTGAATTTATGCCTTCTTTAGTTGATAGAGCTAACCCATATAGCGATAAAGCATTCGTTGCTGTTTGTTTCTCAGACTCAATGGCTTGGATATTAGCTTTTATTGTCTTAATGATAGGTATTTATATTTATATTATTAGAGGTAAAGTGTTTAAAGAACTTGAGATGCAAAAAGAAATATATCCACTTAATCCTACTAAAAAAGAATGCAAAAACTAATTATTTTCTCTTTTTGTGTTCACTTCTCTTAATGGCACTTTCAACTTTTAATTTAACATTAATATCGCATTCAAAAGGGAATCTGATGTAATTATCAATATCATAATAAGATATATTCATCTCTTCCTCATCACTTTGACCATCCCATAAATCTGCGGATGGTTTTTTATTTAATATTTCATCAATTATGCCTATTCTTTTAGCTAGGATATAAACTTCTGATTTAACATATTTAATAATTGGATCATAATCATATCCACCATCACCCCATTTAGTAAAATATCCCATTGTATATTCACTTAAATTTCCAGTTCCTAATACAACGCCATTAACTAATGGAGCAACATAATATAAATTCATCATTCTTGCTCTAGGTAAAAGATTAGCCTTAGCCATTTTTTCATTACCATTATATTTATTAAAGTGATCTTTAATCTTGTCTTGCTCACGCAATAATTCATTAACCATATTAGTGATACTAACTTCATATATTGGTATATCAAATTTTAGGCAGTGCTTTTTGGCATCACTAATACCTTTAACTCTTTGCTTAGAAGTATTCTCTTCATAAGGCATCGTTAAAGCTATAACTTCATATCCTGCTTTTTTAACTAAAGCACTACTTAAAGCACAATCAACTCCTCCACTCATTCCAATAACAAAACGAGTTATCTTATTTTTAGTTGCAAAATCTTTAATTTCTTTAATCGTTGCTTCAATATGACTATCAACATTTTTTTCAAATTCTTTTAAATAAGCATCAAATTCTTTCATATATTACGTACCTCTTAAAATTTTAAATTATTTTTGATGATGTAATCTTTTACTTCTTTATCAAGTAAAAGATCATAATCTAAATCTTTATTAATACTTTCTCTTGCTTTCGATGAACTAATATCAAATATTTCCTTACTATCAATAAAAATAAAATCATCTTTATATTTTTGATATAAAGGCATATCTTCTTTAATAAAGTTTTTAATTCTCGGATAAACAATGACTTTAAATTCTTTTAATAAATTATCTACATTATACCAATTAGGTAAATCAAAATAGTTATCTGAACCAATTAAAAAAGATAATTGATCTTTATATTTTAATTTTATTAAGTTTAAAGTTTCATAAGATTTTAATTGTCTATGTTCTTTTAAAAAATACTCTTCCTCAATAGTTTCAATAATAAAATTTTTATTATTTTTAATGGCGAGTTTTAACATATCTACTCGCTTAATAAAAGGAGTATTTAAACTATTTTTTGAATAATAGTCAGAAACTGGAACAAAAATAATCTTGGAGTTATTAAAAAAATTACTCACAAAACTAGCAATTTTTATATGAGCCTTTGTAACAGGATTAAATGTGCCAAAAAAGACTATATACATACTTTCTTATTCTCTTCTTCTAATAGCTTTTCTTTTAAGCTATAAAGTTTTTCAGTTAAATCGACAAAATGGACATGAGGATTATCAAAACGCTTTTCTTCATTCCATGTCTTATTTAACGCTTCTTTAGCATAGTTTCTTATTTCATCAAGAGAAGGCATTTTTTCAATTAATTTTCCATTTTTAATATAATGGACTTGTAATTCTTTAATAGTCCAGCCATCTTCAATTTCATAATACTTAAAATCTTTCAACGGGTAAATTAACTTTATATTTTTATTTATTTTTTCGTTATGTAATGCTAAAAAATCAAATATTCCCATTCCGTTTTCATCATAAACCCTATATAGCTTTTTATAACCAGGATTTGTTATCTTTTCACTATTTTCACTTATTTTTATTTTAGGAATGAATTTATTTTTAACTTTTACACTAACAAGTTTATATACTCCACCAAATACAGGTTCACTTTTAGATGTAATCATTCTTTCTCCTACACCAAAAGAATCTATTTTTGCACCTTGAGAAAATAATGAATCTAATAAATATTCATCTATACTATTAGAAACAACGATTTGACAATCACTTAAATTATTTTCATCTAGAATCTTTCTTACTTTTTTAGATAAATAAGCCAAATCGCCACTATCAATTCTAACTCCTTTAAGTCGATATCCCTTAGGTTCAAGAACTTCTTTAGCAACCTTAATAGCATTTTTAATTCCACTTTCTAAAACGTTGTAAGTATCAATCAATAAAACGCAATTTGTCGGATATATTTCTGCATACGCTTTAAAAGCTTCATATTCATTATCAAAAAATTGTATCCATGAATGAGCCATTGTTCCTACAGCTTTAACTTTAAAAACAATATCTGCACTTACTGTTGCCGTAGAATCAACTCCCCCAATATAACAAGCTCTACTTCCATAAATTGCTGCATCATATCCATGAGCCCTTCTTGCTCCAAATTCCATTATAGTTTTTCCTCTAGCAGCTCTAACAATACGATTTGCTTTTGTTGCTATCAATGATTGATGATTTATCGTTAAAAGTAGCATTGTCTCTATTAATTGTGCTTCGCAAATTGGGGCAACAATCGTTACTAGTGGCGTATTAGGATAAACTACTTCGCCTTCCTTTACGCTATATACATCTCCTGTAAATTTAAAATTCTTTAAGTATGTTAGAAATTCTTCATCGAATATATTTTTGCTTCGCAAATATTCTATATCAGAATCAGTAAACTTCATATTAAGCAAATAATCAACAAATTGTTCTAGTCCTGCAAAAATTACAAATCCACCATTATCAGGATTTTTTCTATAAAACATGTCGAAAACAACTTTAGTATCTTTATAGCCTTTTTTAAAATAACCATTAGCCATAGTTAGTTCATAAAAATCCATCAACATGGTTAAGTTTCTTTCCATACTTTACTCCTTTAAATCTTCTAAATTTATTATCTTAACCCCTGATTCATTTAATAAATTCTTTGCAGAACCAATATATTTTTCTCTTGAATGACTTCCTGTATCAAAAGTATCACAAGCATCATTAATCACATAGACATTCGAATTATAATTATATTCATGAAAATAAGTAATTAAAGATAATGCTAAATTCAAAACACATATATCATAGCAACATCCACAAATGTAATAATTTGAATTATTTTCAATGTGCTTGCCTTCAAAAAGTTTATAAAATCCATTAGTAGAATTCTTATTAACTATATGAAAATCATATAAATTTTTATTGCATAGATACATAAGTTCATCAATTATCTTAGATTCATTGGAACCTTTTAAACAATGTTTAGGGAAAGCATTAAATTCTAAAGAATATTCATTGTGAGAGTCATTTAAAAAAATTATTTCTGCTTTATTCTTTAATTTTATTAATTCATTAATCTTATTAACGATATTTAAAATGCCTTTGTCAGCTAATGGACCTTCTTTAGTAAATCCATTAATCATATCAACTATAATTACTTTTTCTTTATTATCTTGATTCATATAGCCTTATTTTACAAACAATTTATTATTTAGGCATTAAAAATATTAATGAAACTTACAAATAATTTGATCTTTTTAATTAAAAAGTACTTACTTAAAGCTAAAGAGTTAGCTATTAAGTTAAAGTAAAAACCATATTTGTCATTACCATTAATGAACTAAACGCAGTTTTGAAAAGCAAAAAACTGCATTTGGTCTGGTAAACTGGGCATTTGCTTATGAACCTGCATTTAGTTTGTCAGTTGGCGAAAAAATAATTATAAATATAACGAGCAAATGGCATTATTTTGTTAAAAAACTCACAAAGTTAAGATATTTTTTCAAAATACCCTTTATTTCCATCTATTCTTATTGAATATTTATCGCTAATAAAGATTGTATTTTTATTATCGTCAAAAGTGTATTCCTTTTCAGCACATGAATCATAAAACTTTTTAAACTCACTATATGTATTACTTGTTTCAAATAATACATTACTTTCACTATCTACATCTTTATAATATTTATCTACTAAATAATAAGGAAACGATGCTTCAATTTCATTATTAAAAGAGACATCATTAATAAATAATAAATTTGGAGAAATATTATATTTATATGTTTCATCATTAATATCTTTTAACTCAAAATAATAATTTAAATTATTTTCAGTAAATGAAAACATATAAAAGTTTTCATTACTTAAATTAACTTCATGGTAAGTTAATTTATTTTGAGTAAATAAATCTGTAACTTTTAAATCATCAATTAAACTAAAAGAAACTGAGTAAGGAGAATAAAATTGATTTGATTTAGCAAATAAAGAAAATTTCTTATTAGTAAAATGTGTAAGATTTAATATATCCGAACTAATTGAAGTTCCACAACTTATTAAAGATAAAATAGAAGTAAGACCAAATAAACTAAAAATTATCTTTTTATTTTTCATATGCTTCTTCTCCTTTAACTACTTTTTTACTAAATTTATTTGTTTCTGATAGGTTCATTGTAAGCGTAAAAGAATTCACGGACTAATTTTTGCATAGCAAAATTCTTAAAATATTCTCAAAAGGAGATTTTTGAGAATGCATATAGATGAATATAAGTTAATTCAAAAAGAAATTGACGAGCAAAACATCAGTATTATTGATTACGCTAAAAAGCACGGAATTAAACTAGGAACACTTTATCGCGGGCTTCAAAATGCTAAAAAATATGGTGAGCCAATTATGATTTCTAAATTTGAAAGTGAGGAAGTTAAACCTAAAAAGAAAATTACTGCCTCAATTGATTTTGAAAATAAAATTGTGTCATTAAGCTATTCTGACACGGAACAACTAGTTTCACTATTAAGGTTGCTTGAAAATGTATAAACGAGACGGAACTCCTGACTTCTATCTAGTGAAAGGTATTACTGATTTTAGATGTGGTATCAATAGATTGTCAGAAATAATTAGAGACCAACAAACAGTAAATGTGTTTGATAATGCTGCATTTATATTTACTTGTAAAAAGAAGGATCAAATTAAAATCCTTTATTGGGGCGGGGCTGGATTTTGGCTTATTGCATATCGCTTAGAACAAGGAAAATTCAAGCGGTTAAAAGAAAAAGGAGGTCTAGAAAAGATAACAAAAGAGCAATTAATTCGGTTGTTAAATGGGTTAGAAATTAATCCAAAAAACCTCATCAAAGAATTAAAAACAAACTTAGAAATATAGCGAAAAAGTGCCATTTTTACGAAATTTTTCGTGATTTTATGGCATTTTTTTGGTATAATATTTATATGGAAATGAGTAAAATTATTAGCTTAAAAGATAAAATGTCTCCTGAACTTTACGAACAAGTTTATAAACTTTTTAAGGAACAAAATCAAGAGATTATTGAACTCAGAACTGATAATGATAAACTCAGACAAATGCTTAACATCAGAATAAAAGTTGAATTCTTAAAAAAGAAAGAAAATGGTCAGTTATTTTTATTTAATGATGCTGAATTATTCGGTGAAGAAGCTGAACTCGTTAAGGAAATTGAAGCTATAAAAGAAAAACAAAGTATTAAAACTGAAGAAGGTAAAGTCGAACATAAATCTAAAAAACGCTTAGTCATTGATGAAAGCAAATTTGATGTCGTCGAAAAACACATTACTATTAACGACGATTCTTTAGTTGATACTGGATTAACTGATGAAAAGAAAATTTTGAAATATGTTCCTGCAAAATATTACGTTTTAAAGTTAATCTTTCATAAATATAAAGATAAAGATGGCAATTTAGTCGTTGCTCAAGACAATCAAAACTACATTTTGGGCAAATCACCACTTAGTTCTGAACTTGTTAATCATATAATTTACGACAAGGTTTGCAAATCAATACCTCTTTATAGACAAGAAAGCGACTTTTTAACAAAAGGCGTTACTTTGAGTCGACAAACAATGTCGAATAACATTTTCACCATGTATGAAGCTTATAAGCCTATAGTTGATAAGATCAAGGATTATATAATTGATGCAGAAATAACAAGGTCTGATGAAACGCCACTAAACGTTCTGGAAGTCCAGAAAAAGAAGCCGACAATCAGCAAAACCAACACTTATATATGGCTATTTTCAACAGGCAGGTCTTACTACCCCGCTCTTTATTATGCTTATGGACCTAATCGAGGTCGAGAAGTTCTAGTTAATTTCTTTGGAAATGAGAAAAAACGCTATTTAATGAGCGATTTTTATAGTGCTTACGCAAAAATTACCAATATTGAGAATGTATATTGTCTTACTCATATGAGAAGAAAATTTTATGAACTAATCCAATCTACAACACCAGATAATCATTTATCAAAGGTTGTCGTTGAAGAGATCGCTAAAATTTATGCCTTAGAAAATGTTATCCAAGAATCTTATTCTGGCAATTACAAAAAAATTAAAGAACTTAGATTAGAAAAGATTAAGCCAGTTTTTGAAAATTTAGTCGAATTAATTGAAAAGCATAAAGACAATGTTTTACCTAAATCTCAACTCGGCAAAGCTATTAATTATTTCTTAAGTGCAAAAGATGGTTTTGCTAAAGTGTTTGATGATGGAAGACTAGAACTTGATAACAATGCATCAGAGCGCGGAATTAAAAGTTTTGTTATAGGTAGAAAGAATTGGCTTTTCACCAATACTGAAAAAGGCGCAAAAATTTCTTGTGGACTTTATTCCCTTATTAATACAGCTATCGCAAACGGTCTTAAAGCAGAAGACTATTTGAACTATTTGGCTGATCATCTACCATACA
>CALVXH010000022.1 GCA_944368945.1 uncultured Bacilli bacterium | reverse complement strand
TTAAGAATGAAAATGGTATCGTTTTCTAGTAAAGGTATTATCTTACTATATTTTGTATTAAAGCGATAGCACAAAGACATAAAAGAACAACATGTCTGATACAAACTTAGTCGATGACTAGGGGTGTGCAGACTTTTTTCATTTTTAGGCATAAATAGTGAGAAATTACCATAAAGCCATTTTGACTATTCCAGGAGAGGAACTTAAAGAACTAGTTCTTAAATGCGGAATGTCAACTAGTAGAAAAACTGATAAGGTAAAAGAATTTAATGTTTAAATGGAAAGTGTTGAAGGCAGTGAAATAAAAGTTCCTGTACATTCTAAAGTAGCAATTCTTTTATCACTTCTTGAATTTAAAGAAGTTTGAGAGCATTATTTATATATTTGTAAAGTTGATTCAGTTTTTGAAACAGAAAATGAAAAAGCATTATTTGCTTTTAATGGATATTCAAAAATTGATGTAATAAAATAGTCAATTAATTATTAGGTTTTTTTATTTAAAACACATTTTATTTATTCTATTATTATAAAAAATATGCAAAAGTCCAATATTTTTAAAAATAAATATATTAATAAGTAATGAAATTATAAGCTTTTTAAAAATATTTTAAGTTAAAGTCGTTACTAAGAATGTGCCGACTTTTTTATTTGACTAGGAATTTTTATTTAACATTTTAGGTGTTTAAAAAAAGGTTTGTAATGCCCTATATAACTGTTAAATTAAGAATTTTTGACTATTTTTTGGTTAGTAGAGTGATAGTAAATAAAGATTTTTCTAATTTAAAGTCTCCATTATATCTATGTAACCCTGGAGAAGGAGCTGATTATAAATTTGCTTTAATTGGCAGAAAAAGAAAAGGTTTGCACTTAACTTATGAAGAAAATAATTATGAAAGGTATAAAAAAACTCCAGAATTTAGTGCTTATATTGATAATATAAATTATTTATTCAATCAAAAAGACATCTTGATATTTGGTTTTGATGTATTAAACGATTTTAATTTTTTAAGTTATTCATATAGGCGATATAAAAGACCTTTTATTAATGTATTTGCAATTGATGTTAGAACTTTATATATAAAATTACTTAATAAAAAAATGGGTTTAGAATCGATTGCTAAAAAATATTTAAGTGAAGAAGAGTTTAGTAAGCTTAAATTCCACAATTCGTCTATAGATGCGAAAACTACAATGCTTGTACTAAAATCCTTACTTCTTAAGTTAAATATTAGTTTATTTGATTTAATAAATAGAGTAGGCGTAAGTTGTATTATTAGTAGTAAATACGATGTAATGCAAGAAATAATCTTGAGGAAAAGAAAGCATCTAATCGATGAAATAAAGGGTATTTTAAAATTTATTGTAAAAATATGATATAATTATTTTGCTTTTTTGGAGGATTAGAAATGTTTAAAGGAGTTTTGTCTTTTATAATATTTATTATTGTAGGAATAATCATTTTTATTATTGGAGTAAGTGTAGATAATGGTAAAGATTTTTTATTATTATTTTTGCCTCTTATTTTTATAGAAATCGCTTTTTATGGGAGTTATATAATTCACACTATTTATAAAATTAAAGACAAAGATGATAATAATAGCAGTGATAATAAATAAAATAATTTAATTTTAACTTATAAGTTTTCCTATTCAAAAATTTTATAGTGATATACGAGTGTGAGGTAAAAAAATGATATTGGAAACTGAAAGACTTATATTGTGTAGATATAATCGCAGATATATAAATGATGAATTCGAGATTTTAAGTGGCGAACTTCCAAGTTGCTTTTCAGATTTAAAAATTCATAATGTAGAAGATCTTACTAAATTAATTGAAAATAAAATAAATGATGAATTTTTTATATTATTGTTTTAAAGTCAAACAATAAAATGATTGGTGAACTTTTCGGTGCTTTAGAAGAAGATTTGGAGACATTTTCCCCTTGTTGGCTACTTAACAAAAATTACGAGGGAAAAGGTTATGCTTTCGAAGCAGTTAATCTATATTTTAATTACTTATTTAATTATAGAAATATAAGACGTATCTATGCTTATGTGGAAACAGATAATGTAAAATCACAAAATTTGTGTAAGCGTATAAATATGAGATTAGAAGGAGTTTTTAAAGAATTTATTTCTTTCAAAAAGATAATTTTGGTAGAAAAATATATGAGGATACTATGGAGTTTGCATTATTAAAGAGTGAATTTAATACTTTTTATTAAGAAAAATAAAATTTGCACGATAATATCGAGATTTTATACTCATATTTAAAAAGTTTACTTGAGAATTTCATTAAGATTTTATTAATATTTATAAAAAATATATAAAAATAGTTTGCTCCATAATTAAAATAATTTCATTTAAAGGAGTTTAATATGAAAAGAAAAATTAATATTTTAGCGCTTGCTAGTTTAGCCTGCGGTTTTTTGGTTACATCATGTGGAAATGATGAACCTAAGCCAGAACCTGGTCCAGAAGTAAATACTTATTCTTTGACTATTGATAAGGATAGTGGAGTTGAATCGGTTACTATTACTAGCGAAGGAAATGCAGTTACAGATCTTACTCATATCGAAGAAGAAACTGAATTAACCGCAACAATAACTTTACTTGATAAATATGAGTTAACCGCTGTCACTTTGGATGGTTCCGCATTAGCTGTCACTGATGGAACATATGTTTTTGAGATGCCAAGTAAGAACTCTACATTAAAAGTTACTACTGAAAGAGTTTATGATAGCAGTGTAGAAGTCACTAACGATTCTTCAAAAGGAACTTATACATTAACAGTAAATGGTGCTACCTTCGACGGAAGTAAAATTGATTCTGGTGACAAAGTAAAAGTTCTTGTTACGCCTAATGAAAATTTTAGATTGAAAACTTTAACTATAAATGGTCAAGTTGTGACATATACTGATGCAGGTTATGAATTTGATGCCATTAGTGGAAAAAATACCATTGAAATATCATATGAAGAATTATTTACATTTACATATGATTTAATAGGTGATACATCATCATATAATTTAGGATCATTAAGTGTAACTGCTGGAGAAGAATCAATTGCAAGTGGTGATTATGTTTGCGAAGGTACAACAGTAACGTTAACACTTAGTGGTACTACATATTATCCATCGATGTTACATGGAATTTATATTTATGTTAATGATTCATATGTACACGCTGATGATGAAATTGTTGTAAAAAACGTTGATAATACATTAATTTCTTATACTTTTACAACGAGTAGTAGCGATACTTTAGTTTCTGTTTTATATAATAGCAGTGTGTTAGCAGATGATTCTGGTGTAAAAGTATCTGTTGAACAGAATGAAAACTTTGTTGTTTATGGTTATGAAGAAGCAGATTCGTACAGTGGCTCTTATTGCACATTTGCTTTTAGAAAAGCAAGTGGATTTGTACTTACTGGAATTGAGTATCAATATGAAGGTGGTGAACCTCAAAAAGCTACCAGTTATAACTATGTAGATAAAGGCACATTTGGTTATATCAATTATTATGGAGCATTTACTGAAGACGTAACTTTAAAATTCCTTGGAGAAGTTAGAAATGTTTATACAATTGAGTATGAAGGCCTCGATGAAGTAGAAATTGGTAACAATGCCCCATTTACTTTTGCAACAAGTGGAATTGAAGGAACAAAAGTTCAAGTATCTAATATTTATCCAAAAGATGATTCAAAGAGAATTGATAATATAACTGTTGAGGTTGATGGAGAACCAGTTGAAGACTTAGTATTTTCAAAGGCAACAGCATATAGTGGAGCTAGCTATTCTTTCACAATGCCAAGTGGTAACGTTAAAATTACGTTTGTTATGGCAGTTAACGCTAAAATTAATGTGAACGAGAATGAAAATATTAAGAGTTATACCATTAAAGATTCGACTTCTTCAAGCGCTAATGAAATAACAACTTGTGCACCAGGAACAGCATTCTTCTTATACATGGAAGCTAAGGATGGCTATTCAATATCTAGTGTTAGTGATGATAAAGGAAATTCTTATACTGTTACTGTAACTCAACAATATGATTACACAACTTGGGAAAGTTATACTGTAACTTATGCTAGAATCACTATGCCAGAAGATGGTTCAGATATTACGCTTACAATTAATACATCGAAATCGTATACAGTTAAAGGAACAACCGCATCAAATTACTCAATATCTATTAGTGGGTATTCTGATACATTTGCTGCTGGCTCTACTGTAAGCTTCTCAGGCCGTACAACAAGTGCTTTATATAATTTTAAAGATGTTTATTTAACTGATGAAAATGGTACAAAACTTGACACTAAAGTTACATACACAATTTTTGATACATCTGTAAGTGGAAGTTTCGTAATGCCAGAAAGTAATGTCATTGTTGTTGCTGATGTTGTCGAACTTGAAACTACTGAGATAGCCATAACTGTTGATAATCAAGTTGATGGTGTTGATACTGCTTCGTTATTTAAATCGTTTGGCATATATAATTCTTCTAGCAGTGTAACTATAACAAGTTATAGTGATAATTTAACTGGCAATTTCTTACCAGGCACAGATACAAATATCACGCTTGGTTTAAGTGGAAATTACGGCGCAAAAGCATCTTATGTTTTAAGTAATGGCGAAGAGGATGCTTTTGATACACCAAGAATTAATGTACGTAATGGCGTTCGTGAATATTCATTTAGCAATAAAACAATACCAGAAGGCACTACAGGAATTAAAATAACAGTTTATGAATTGACTCCTTATACTGTTACTTTTAAGGATGAATCCGGTGATAATATAACACTTGATGATATCTCATTTACTATCGGTGATGTTGAAAATTCTTCAATTAGTGGTGGAGTTTATGAAGGTTCATCTATTGGCGCTACAGTTACTAAACAAGCTCCAAGTGGATATGCATATCAAGTCAAGTTCTTAGATGCTGCTACTAATGAGGAATTAGAAACTGATCACTATGGTAAATGCACTGTTAATGGTAATATCATTGTTGTAGTAGAAAAAATTCAAGCTTATAAATTTGTTGTTAATAATGAGACTGGATTTAATGGTAATGTTAGTTTAAGCACTACAGACTATGGTTATTATCAAGATGGTGATTTGATTTTCGGTGAAAAGACTGGAAGTGTTTTCATTAGTTTATATGGTTTCTCAGAAGAAGTTACTATCGAATATACTATTACTTCAGGAGAGACAATCATTGCATCAGGATCATCAACATGTCAAAGCTATTTCACATATGAGACATCTTCCTTTGATATAACTGGCGATGTTGTTGTAACATTATCTTTAGGTGAATAATACTTAGACATAAAATATACTTAAAAACAAAATCAGGAATTTTTTGTTCCTGATTTTGTGTTATAATACATTCATTTTGAGGAAAGAATTGAGGTATGAAAAAAAGAAGTTTATTATTAATTGCAATCCCTTTATTTGCCTTAGTCTCATGTAGTGGCAATAGCACCCCAATAGAAGATGTTATTTATTTAACTAATAAAGATAGCGGTACTGCTACAATTAAAATCTTTAAAGATGAAGCAGCTACTTCTAAGGAAAGATATATTTCTCCAAAAAACGTTAAAGTTTCAATGACTTATAATGATTTAAGTGGTTGGCTATCTAATAATGAAAATGTATGTCCTTCTGTTGGTGATGTCAATTTACTAGTAATCCCTGTACATTTGCCTGGATCTAGTTTTAATACACCAGAAGTCAAAGAAGACATAGAAAAAGTTTTTTTTGGGAAAGATGATTCAGATAATGGTTATATATCCTTAAGTGAATATTACTATGAATCTAGCTTTGGTAAATTAAATTTTCAGGGATTTGTTACTGATTGGTTTGATGTTACAAAATATACAAATATTAAATCTTTAGATGATATTACAATGGGTACCGCTGGTACTATTGTAACTGAGATTTTAAGAGAAGCTACTGAATGGGCTTTTGATGCTTATGATAGTTTAAATAGAAAAGATTATGATCAAAATAATGATGGCAGTATTGATGGAATTTGGCTTGTTTATGATCATTATAATTATTTTAATCAATTTCTTATCGAACCTGATAGTAGTGAAGGAGACTTAAATGAAGCTTTTTGGAACTATACTAGTTGGGATTGGTATGGAGATTCACCAAATTTAGATGTTCCTACCACTAGTGGTTTTTCTTGGGCAAGTTTTGATCAAATCTATTCTGCTTATGCAGAATATAATGAACATGATGTTCCTGATTTCACGAATTTAGATTCTATTCCATTAGACTCTCATACTTTTATACATGAAACAGGACATTTATTAGGACTTGATGATCTTTATACAAGTGATGGTCGAAGTCCTACAGGACGTTCAACGATGATGGATCAGAATATTGGCGATTTAGATCCTTATTCAAAACTTGTATTAGGGTGGGTTACACCATATGTTGTCTATGGAAGTAGTGAAATTTTATTAACTCAAAATATGTATGATGATCACTCAGTAATTGTTATACCTTCAAATTATGAAGAAATATCCACTGAAATTGAAAATTTAAGTGACGAAGAAAAAGAAAATTATATTTATGAATTTAATCCTTTTAGTGAGTATTTAATCGTGGATTTATATTCTCCATTAGGACTTAATTACAAAGATACCTATGGAAATGAAGATGGTTATTATGTTCATGGACGAGAGAAATGTGTTGCAAGCACCGGAGTTCGAATATATCATTGTGATTCGAGAATCTTTAAATGCACAATTGTTAACTATGATGGTGGACAAAAATTATATTGGAATGAAGATAATCTTGAGTGGAATGGTGAAGAATTGACTAAAGACCAAGCTATAATGACATGTATTAGTAATGATAGAACAGAGTCTTCATCTTTTGGACTACCTCAAAGTTATGATTACTTTGAAAGATTGCGACTATTAGAAGCAACAGGTACAAATACTTTTGATCTTGCAAGCACTGGACTTGTAAACGGATACGCTTCTAAAGATACTTTGCGGAATATAGGTAGTAAAGAATTTAATATTTATACTTTCGGGTATCAATTCTTTAATGGTAATTATACATTTAATGATGGGAATGAATTGCCTTTTAAAATAAAGGTCAATACTTTAGTGGGAGTCGATTATGAATAAAAAGTTTTTGTTTCCAATAGTATCTATTGGTTTTGTTTTTAGTGTTTCATTGTCAAGTTGTGATTCTTCAGGAGAATCATCTATGTATAATAGTAAAGCTACGATTAGCATTACTACAGATAAAAATATTGAAAATAAAGTTTTTAATCCTGATGAAGTAGAGATTACGATGACTTTAAAGGATTTTGAAGAAAAGGCATATTATAATACACAGGTAATGCCTTCTATTGGTAATGTTAATATATTAGTTGTACCAGTATTAATTCCTGAATATGAAACTATTGATACTAATAATGATGGTGAAGACGATAAAGATGAAGTTTTAAGAGACATTAGTACTTTATTTTTTGGAAATCCTAATTCTGATGAAAGATTAAAATTTGGAAGTGTTTCATCATTTTATAAGGAATCAAGTTATGGAAAACTCCATTTAAATGGTGCTGTTACTGATTGGTTTGATGTTAAGGCTGAACTTGGTTATACAAGTGCGACCGAAATTACAAGTGATGTCACAACAGAAATCATGGAAAAGGCAGTTGAAAAGTATAAAAAAACTTCTAAGGATAACATGAAATCTTTTGATAGTGATGAAGATGGTTTTATTGATGCTGTTTGGCTAGTTTATTCTGCACCTGATTATACAAATGATGGCCCAATGCTCGATGATTATAACTATTGGGCATATACATCATGGGCTAACCAAGATAGTTCTGGTGATATAAATGATCCTGTGGCAAATGTTTATGGATGGGCTAGTTACGATTTTATGTATGAAGGATATGAATCAACAAGTATTGACTCTCATACTTTTATACACGAAACAGGACATTTTTTAGGCCTTAATGATTATTATTCCACAGATGGTAATGCTGCATATTCTCCATTAGGTAAAGTTGATATGATGGATAATAATATTATAGATCATAATTCATATTCTAAGATGCTATTAGGTTGGACAAAGCCTTATGTTGTGTACGGAAATGCTACTATTGATTTGTCTTCTATGCAAAATGAGAATGCTTTTATTGTTATTCAAAGTGATGATGCAGAGGTTAGCAATGAATTTAATCCTTTTGATGAATATATTTTGATTGAGCTTTATACAAATGAAGGTTTAAATAACATCGATAGTAAGAGTGTTTATGATGATGTCATTGCACCAAACGGCAAAGGTGTAAGGATTTATCATATAGATAAAAGATTATATACAATTACTTTAGATGAAATTAATAATAATAATTCGATTAGTGAATATGATGGTACAAATATTAATAGTGGATTAGTTACACCGATTACTAATTCTAGAGATAATGATGTTTATAATACAGCATTCTATTTAGACAACACTGTTAATTTATTTGATGAAATTAGACTTATTGAGGAAAATGGTAAAGACACTTTTTCTAATGGTGGATATCAAACTTTAAGAAGTTATTTTAGAGATGGCGATTCTTTTTCTTTTACAACTCATAGCACGTTTTTCACAAGTAAAAATGGTGAAACTACATTTAACAATGGTTCTTCATTTAGTTATAAGGTAGGAGTTAGTTATGATGAATAAAAAAAGTTTATTGATTGGCACAATTAGTTTATTATCTTTAGTTTCATCTTGTTCTACAAATACCAATCAAGATACCTTGACTCCTGTTACGCCTAGTTATGATGGCGGATTGGAAGGCAATGAAGCTAATGATGACTTTGATGTTCAAAATAATACTGATATAGAGACTCTTTTGAAAAGTGCTGCGACAAAAACTAAATATAGTTATGAAGTTACAGTTGATGTAGGATCTACACAAGAACAGTTTACACAATATTTTACTCCAAATGCTTGGTACAGTGAATATGGTGATTCAAGAGATTTTGGATACGCACAAACACTAAAAGAACAATACCTTTTTAAGTACTATATTAATGATGATGCTACAGAAGTTTATCCTTCTGTA
Organism: uncultured Bacilli bacterium; assembly: GCA_944368945.1. Taxonomy (GTDB): domain Bacteria; phylum Bacillota_I; class Bacilli_A; order RFN20; family CAG-826; genus Onthovivens. The sequence goes on along the minus strand of CALVXH010000022.1, from coordinate 14,509 downwards.
TATGAATATAGTGGTTATTATGAAAATTCTATTTTGACAGGGTTATATAGTGTAATTACTATTGCAAATATAAATATGTTAAATAGTACTCTTGATAGTTTAAAAGATGAGGGCTATCAATATTTAGGTGGCAATAAATTTACAGTTACTGATGGTGAAACTTTATCTGTTTTTCAATATATGACCACCTATGGAATCTCGATTGCTGACTATATTGTCGCTTTTTATATTCAAATTATTGATTTAGAAAGCACAATCTTTGAAGCAACAATTGATTTAGGAAGTTATGGAACGATTGTTGGCAAATTTACACCTTTAGACTCAACAAAAATAGACTTTGTTAATGATGCGGTTATTAATGATGGTTTAAAAGGTGTCGAAACTCAAGAAATTGTTGCAGATGGTTCTGAAAAATTAAACCTTAATAATTTTACTATGAGTGGTGTCACATTAGTTGAATCTAATGGATATAAGCATAATCCTACATCTACAATATATTGTACAAATGATTATTTCGTTTGTGATTATTTTGATGAGGACTATGATGATTTCGGTTTTGCTTTTATAAAAGCGAATACTGTTATACCTTTATATAGTGAAACTGAAACTGGCATTAGTGATACATACAGTGAAATGTCGGTTAGCTATGATAGTTGCTATGAATTTAAGTTTGATTCAAATGGTAATCCTAAATTTATTAATTTTATTGGTCCACTAGAAACTGATACTACAAAATACTTATATGTTGATTCATTACCTGCGGCCGGAGATACAAGTATAATTTACATTACTAAAGATAGTAATGGTGATATGAAAGCCTATGTATATGAGGAAGATAATGGAGAAGGAAGTTGGAAAGAGTATTCTGATTGGTATGAGTGTGTAGGTGAGTTTTATGTTTTTAATAGTGGAGCAACTTATTATCCTGCTTGTAATGCTTTTACCGCTTTAGCGCCTTCATTATTTGAAAAAGCCGATCCATCAGATGATAGTGAGACTAACTTTATTACTACAAATAGTGATATAACTTCAGCCCTAGCTAGCGGAATTTTTGGATTTGGTTTTCAAGAAACAACTACTTGGATGAATTATATAACAGATGCTTATATGGATATCAATCTTGATTCTAATAACAATATTGAATCGATTGATTTAGGCTTAGGAATTGAAGCTACAGTAAATAGCCACACTGGAATTCAAAAGATTTATTATAATTATTCAAAATTCGGTGAAACTTCAGTTGCTTCAGTCGATACCCTTTTATCTAGTTTATATGAGGATTGATTTATGAAGAAATTTTTATCTATATTATGCTTTTCATGCTTATTATCAGGTAGTTTAGCATCTTGTACAAACGATGATAATATTGAAGATTCTACAATATCTAATGAATTACCTGCACCTAAAGGAGCTTTACAAGAGATTTTTTATAAATTAAGCAATAACAATTTTTCGTTATCATACACGGATAGATATGCTGCTTTAGGTGTCACAAGAACACAAGAAACAAGATATACTTCATACTCATTAGAATCAAATGGTGATTTAGGTTTTAATGGATATGCACAAAATGATGAATGCGTTTTTTCTTATAACATTGTTGATAATGAAATTGTTAGTGGGGTCCCTGTGATTGATTATAATAATGGTATCTTAATTACAGATATTTATAATTATCGTGACGGACTTCAGAATTTTGATTATACTTTTCTTCCAAGTGATTATAAAAGTGGAGAAGAATATATTTATGAATTTGGCAAAAATGAGTTAAATGATGAACTGCTTGTATCCGTTTTTTTAAGAAAGACTTATAATCCTGCAGCAAAGCCAAAAGAAATAAAGATGAAGGTAGTAGCAGGAAATTTGATGGTTGATTGCATAAATACTTATTATGAAATACAAGACGACTATGATACATGCCAAGTTGTAACTTTCGATATTGGTACTACTGAGAATAGCTTGATAAAAAAATATCTTGATGATGGCAAAACTTCTAAGACTCCATTGGACTCAAAGTTTTATCAGTTAATAGCACCATATTTACAATCTTATAATTATAAGACTACATTGGATGCTAGAGAACTAAAGACTGAAGATGGAATGGGTTATGAAACTTTCGTTCAAGATCAATATTTTACCGAAAATGCTATTTTGTTCGACACAACAAGCGATGATGTTTCAACTGTTAGCGGTGTTATTCAAACAAATGCTGGCACTGTAAGTGAATTTGAAATGGATAGTATATCGTCTAATAAGTTAAATATAGTAAGTACACCACAAAACCAGGATGGAGAATATTATACTTATTTATATGACGAATATTTAACATATTCGATGGCTTCATTGAATTTTTCAAACTTTATTGGCTATATCGATGAAGAGCACGAAGATTCTTATTACATAACTGACTCACAAACTTGTAGTATCTTAAGTTATATTTGTCTTTATGAAACAAATGATACCGATAGAGCTTTGAGAAGCTTAAGATTAGAAGTGAATGATTGGGATACCAACGAATTTACTTTATATTTTGATATTTATAATAGGTCAACTAATCTCGACAAAGGTGTTTTTAAAGCGACATTTAGCAGTGTTGATAATTTAGATTTTGACGCGGTTGACCGTTATTTAAATATTGGTGAAATGGCTTATACGCAAGATAAATCAACTTTAGAATCTGTTTTAAATAAATTTAAAAATCATAACTATTCAACTGATTTATATACTAGTGCTGGATTGGCAAAGGCTTATTACACAAAAGATTACTATTATTTAGAGCCATATGGTAATCCTTCAAATAACGAAGGTTTTATTAAAATTGATGATGCTGTCTATGAATTTAAGTTAACTTACGATAGCGAAAATAATGTTTCTGGCATTAATATTGATAAAAGTATTGATTATGCTGCTGCATATGGCATGAAGCTTCCAGGATGTGGAACTTATAATGGAAATCTTAATGATGATTTATATTATTTCTCCGCATTTAGTGATGATCTTTATAATTTTGATGAATATTATACTGACTCAATATTTGGATATAGTTACTGGAGAAATGGTACTACTGGGTTAAGTCAAAAAATCCTTGATTACTTCTATCCTAATAATACTACTGCTTTGCCTCAAGGAAGTGGATTTATGGTTAGTGATGGAGGAGAAGATCCTTATGACACTAGAGTAACATTAATTTCTGTTTATAGTAGTGCAGATCAAAGCCAATATGGTGCAGTAATGAGTACTTTTTATGATATTGAACATACTGGTCTACCTTATTTAGACCAATATATTCAAAATAATAAATAATGAAATTAGCGAGGTGAATTTATGAAAAGAAAAGCATTGGTTTTATCGTTATTTGTATTAGTTGGGACGTTAGGAAGTGTCTATTTAGCTTCATGCGGACCAAGCGAACAAATTGATACTAGTGAAGACAAAGTAACTGGTGTTGAGATTTCTGGACCAATTTGGGTTGAACAAGGCAATACAATTACATTGTCTGTTGATGTTTTAGGCACTGATGATGATCGTGTCACATGGACTAGTAGTGATGAAAATATTGTTATAGTGAGTGAAGAAGGCAAAGTCACGGGTGTTAAAGAAGGAAATGTAGTTATTACGGCGACTAGTGTTCTTGACCCTAATTTTAGTTCAACATACAATGTTTCAGTTAGAGGAGTACAAGCGACTGGTATTGAACTTGTCATATTAAGTGAAGATGATGATATTATTCTTAATGATGGTGTTTATAGAATACCTGGTGGAAAAGAATTTATAATCGGATATAAACTTAATAATGACAATGCAACGAAACCTAATAGCATTGCATATAATTTTTCTTTTGCTGATTCTACAAATCCGCCTAGTAATGAATATACAATAACTCAAAATGGTGATGGGACTGCAACTGTTAGATTTAATTCTATATTTGTTGGTGGTGTACTTACTGTTGCTGCACGATACACAAGTTCGGTTGATCCTGACCTTAAGCATTCTATATCTGTTGAGAGTTATGATAAAAATGCTGAAAACAGTGCAAAAGCTGATGAAATTGTAGAAAAAATAAAGGAAAAAGAAATTAGTAATTTAGTTAGCGCAAAGCGTGAAGTTTTGACAAGTACTAAAAAAGAAGAAATGTCATTTACATCATATAAAGATACTACTTATGGAACAAATAAGATTACTAATCTAGATGATGAATCTGTAACTACAGAAAATACTTATTCAACAAATGATACTTCTGAAAAAGCTTTTTATTATTTTTCTTATGGAGAAAATAAAACAATTAATGAAATTTTAGCCAATAAACTCTATTCTTCTGGAGAAGAGGATATTTATGAAGCTTACGCATCAGTTCCTCATTTTATGATAGAAGGCTTACCTGCATATGGTTTTAATTCACTATTTACATCTATGTTAACAAATACGAGATTTGAAAATAGTGCAGCTTTTGGAAGTTTTACTGTTAGAGGTAATGCTGATTATACATTTGAAAGCAACAGAATTAGTGTTATTAGTGAGTATACAGAAGATAGTGGTTATGATGCGATTTTAAAACTATCTATTAGTTACAATGAATCATATGAATTGAGTGAATATACTTTTGAGTATAGTTTAAAAACAAATGATTCTACTGATTTCGAATTAGTATATCAAGAAAAAGGAAGCGATTTTACTTACGGCGAAAAAGTTGAAGATGCTAATAAAGATATAGACATTTCTTTGTATTATATTAAAGACTTTAAAGTCAATTATATTAAAAACTATGTTCCTGAAGGAAGCGATCAATCTAAATATGAATATAATAAATTTGAAACAAATTCTGAAGGGCAAGATGTCTACACAATGACTTATGATCACGCTTTGCCATTAAAAGTAGAAGAAATAAACCCATTAACTGGGAATGTCCTTATTGATATTCCTGCAGTAACGGTTACAACTCCAGGTGTTGAAACAAGCAATTTGCTTGTTCATGGAGATGGTTCAATCGTTATTTCAGCTCCAAAGAATAACGATGGTGAATTTTTTGAAGGAACCTCGACAGTTGTATTCACTACAAGAGGTGGAGCAAGTGAGACAATTTTTATTAATTGGGTGAAACCTACTATTACAGGTATTACTTTGGACTATTCGGATGATAGTTATAATGTTGAATCTACATATACATTCCCAGAAATTAGAGAGTATACTAAGACAGATTACTTCTGGTTAAATACAATCCCTGATGATACAACTTATGATTTTGATATGGTAATAACAGAAGGTGATCAAGATGGTATTTCACTATATGAGTATGAATCTTCAGGAAATATGGATCATTGTCCTAAAGGTTCATATGCACTAGAAGGACATAAGGCTGGTACTTATAAATTCTATTTCTATGTTATTGGATATTCTGATGTTAAGACTCAAGAATATACTATAACTGTATCTAATGGTATCACTTCAGAAGATTATGCAGAAAATTTAGTTGGGAATTCTTACGAATATTCCACTGGAACGATGGATTTTACATTAACATTTACAAGTGAAACAGTAATGACTCTTAAAATGCCTACTGTTTTAATGGATACAACTTCTGATGAGGAAGTTTCAACTGTAGAAGCAAAAATATACTATACAATTGAAGATGGCAAAGTTAGTATTAATACCGAAGAAAATGAAGTAAATCAAATTTTTGATATTGATAATGGATATTTTGAATCTGCATATGGAGGAGCAATTACAATCAGTGAAGATTTCTCAACTATTTCCCTTAAATTACGTTTAAGAAGCGATTCAACTAAAGATCCATATAATTATAATTATAATGTATATACATTTAATAAAGTTGTTGATTTATCTTCGCTTAGTGGAAAGACTGTTTCTAGTGAAAGATTTGTAACTGGACATGGCATGTGTACATTTACTTTAACCTTCCTTAGTGATACAAATGCAAAATTAGAAGTAGTAACAAATTCTAATAATACATTCGTTGGTGGAGCTACATTTGATTATAACTATGATGCTGATGCTATTAGTTTTACTACTAGTAACATTGTTATGCTCGAAAATAGTGATGATGGTTTCTCGTTCTTAGGTGCTGAAATGTATTCTAAAAATGTCTTGAGATTAAAGTTATCATTTAATGGAAGCAGTTATGCAGAATATTGTGATATAGATTTGAGTTCTGCAAGTTAATTTGCTTAAAATAAGTGTTTTTATTGATTTAATTATTTATGTAATAATTACTTTATAATAGGGGTGAAAATAGGCCTATAAAATCTAGCGGGGACTTTTAGTCCTCGCTTTTTCTTAAACGATTTGATTATTATAATTTATTAAAAAATAGCAAATTAAAATAATCTATCATGTTTTAATTTTTAAGAAAAATAAATAAAGTTTTTGCAAGATTTATTACTAAAATTTTTATTATTTGTACGTTAATAAATAATTTTAGTTAATATTAAAAAAGTTCGCTATAATTTAAATATGATAAATGTAGCTATAGTTGATGATTTTAGCGATGATGCGACAACTTTAATAAATGCATTAAAAGAAACAGAAGATGATTTTAAGGTAAAATTTAATACCTTTACTTTTAATAGTGGTGAAAGTTTTTTAATGAACTATGTTGAATCCAAATTTGACTTAGTTTTTTTAGATATTGAACTTGGAAATGAAAATGGTATAGAAGTTGCTAAAAAACTTAGAGATTTAGATAAAACTATTATCATTATTTTTGTCACTAATATGTCTAAGTATGCTACAGCTGGTTATGAAGTGGATGCTTTAGATTATATTATTAAGCCAGTTAATAAATACTCATTAGGTTTAAAAATGTCTAGAATAATTTCTAGATTACAAAAGAATCAAACTAACTCTATTGTTATTAAAACTATTGATGATGAAATAATTAAAGTTCCTGTGGAAAGAATAAAATATTTAGAGGTTGATGGTCACTATATTATTTATCATACTACTGATGGGGAATATAAAGAGTATTTGACTTTAAAACAAGCGGAAAAGAAAATTAATAGTTCTAAATTTATTAGATGCAATCGTGGATTTTTAGTAAATTTAAGTTATGTTGATAGTGTAAAAAAAGATACTTGTTTAATTGGAAAAGATGCATTAATTGTTTCTAGACCACAAAAAAATTCTTTTATAAAAGCGTTTATTGAATATTTGAATGGAGAACAATAATGGGTAATTTATCGTTTATTATTGAACTTATAATTGCTGAGCTCATTCTTCTATTTAATTATCCTAAGAAGAAATATTTTTATATTAAGGCTTTAATCGCTTTTCCTTTAACTATTGTTGTTGCTTATTTTATTCCAATGCCAAGTAACATAATAATGGATCCTTTAATTGGGTTTATGAGATTTATATTGTTACTATTAATAACAATAGTGATGTATCTATTTTTATTTGATGGAAAAAGTGGAGCCGTAATTTCTGGATGCATTGCAGGCTATGCTCTTCAACATATGACTTATCAAATATTAAATTCAATTCTTTTAATTGATGGGCTAAGAAAATATTCGTTAATAATAGAAATTGTTGTTTATGCTATTTCTTACACGATTATTTTCTTTACATTAGGAAGATTTATTAGAAAACATAATTATTACGAAAACTATGATCGAAAATTTATTATAATTTCGGCTTTAATAATCTTTATTTGTATATTTATATATAGATTCGCAAGGTTAAGCGCAAATGATGATATTACAACTATTTGTATAGCTCTATATTCCTTAACGTGCTGTTCACTTGCTCTAGCAATCCAATATCTAGCTTATTCTTTTATTAATTTAAGAGTTTCAAATAAGACTTTAGAAACTATTATTTCACAAAAAGAAAGTCAATATAAAGTCAGCAAACAAAATATGGACTTATTAAATATTAAGTGCCATGACTTAAAGCATCAGCTTAATAGACTTCCTAAAAAAGAAGTTGAAGAAATTAGTACTTTAATCGATATTTATGATAATCCTGTTGAAACTGGATATGATGTTTTAAATGTAACAATGAATGAGAAAATCAGGATTTTGCACGATAAAGGAATAAAAATAAACTTTTTAGGCAATGGAAAATTATTAAATTGGATAAGTGATGTTGATATTTATTCTTTGTTTGGCAATGCTATTGATAATGCAATAGAAGCCCTAGATAAAGTTGATAATAAAGAAAAGAAAGTAATTAATATTTCCTTAGAATCTAAGGGCGATTTAATTATTATTACAATAATGAATTATTTTAATGGGAAACTTAATAAAGATAATCAAGGTATTATGACTAGTAAAAACTTTGAAAAGGGATATCATGGTTATGGCCTAAAGAGTATGGACTATATAGCAAGAAAGTATAATGGAAGACTAAATATTTTCACAAACAATAACATTTTTAAAGTTGTTGTTACTTTAATCCATTAAATTAATTTACAAATAATTAACAATTTATTCTAAAAAACGACAATTTATTCTAAAAAATATTATTTCAGTATTTTTATGCTAGATTAATATTGTCGATAGTTAAGCTTAATTTATCTGGACTTTTACAAGGATAAAAATATGGAGAAAATTGTTAACTTTTTTAAAGATAAAAGTTATGGTTTTTATGTAACTATAATTTCTATCATATTCACAATAATCACATTTAGTGTATACGTAAGATCATATTCAAAGTTTGATGCTTATATTTCCTGGGTAGGATTCTACTTTATGGTAGTGGGAGCTGTTTTAGCCTTAATTACTATAATATTAAAAAGATACTCATGGGCACCAATAATTTTAGCAGCAACAAATTTCATAGGTTTATTATATTTCATTTTAAAGATTTATAACTATGTCACAGTTGTTTTAGTGGGTATCGATTTAACAAGTGTTAGTGCAACATTTATTACATGTACAGTTTTATTTGCTATTAATGTTGTTTTAAGCACTGCAAATGTATTCTTTAAACAATCACACCCAGTTGAATTAGGAGCAAAGGAAAATAATTAATTATGAATGTTAGAGCAAAATTACAAAAAACTGCTTTAGTAGTTTCAGGTTATTTATTAGGTTTAATGATTACTGCTACTACAATTACTTGGGCTAATGTTGATACAATTTCATCAGCATTAGGTCAACCTAATAGCATGAGAATAGATAAAGAAAATACTGATGTTAAAGCAGAAGACTTAGAATATTTTAAGAGCGATTTTAAAAACTTAAAGGAAGTTGTCTATAATGGCTTCCAAGTTCAAGAAGAAGAACAAAAAGAAGGTACTGTTTTACTTAAAAATGATAATAATGCCTTACCTTTAGCAAAAGGAAGCAAAGTTAATGTCTTTGGCGTAACAGGTGCTTCTCCATTCTATGGTGCAAGTGGATCAGGTGGTATCAATACAAAAGAAGCTATCGGTTGGTATGATGCTTTTAGAGGATATAACCATTCAGATAAAACTCAACCAAATGCTTCAATTAAAGGTGATGCACTTCTTAACATCAATGAAAAATTAGCTTCAGATTATACAACATGGGCTAATGATAGTAACTATAAACCATCAAGTGGTGCAAGCAATGTCAAAATTGGTGATGTACCATGGGATACAGTTAAAACTGGAACAGGATATACAGATGTAGCTGCTTATGGTGATGCTGCAATTTATATTATTAAGAGAACTGGTGGTGAAGGTTATGATTTACCTGCTACTAGTGGTTCAAACGCACAATATGGTAACCAAAATAATGCTGTTATTTCAACTAATGATGGTACTAATGGTGATTACTTACAATTAAGTCCAACTGAAAAATCAGTTCTTTCAGGACTTCAAGAATTAAAGAAAGAAGGCACAATTAAGAAAGTTATTCTTATTCTTAATATGGCTAGCCCAATTCAGCTTGATTTCTTAAAAGATGATACTTATGGTGTTGATGCTTGTGTTTGGACTGGTTCAGTAGGTGAAGTTGGAACTGTTGCAGTTGCTAAATTATTAACTGGTGAATATAACTTCAGTGGTGGTGCTGCTCAAACATTATGGACAGATAACTTAATGAACCCAGTTAACAGTAACTTTATGGATCAAAACTATTACTTCACATATGAAGATAGTGACAATCCAGAATACGGGTTTATTAATCCTGCATTAACAGAACAATATCAATCAACATTTACAACATATATCGTATATCAAGAAGGTATGTATTTAGGTTATAAATACACCGAAACAAGATATGAAGATTATGTTTTAGGTACTAAAAATACTGGTAACTTCAATTATGATGATGTAGTAGCTTATCCATTTGGATATGGCTCATCCTATACAACTTTCGATTTCAGTGATATGAAAGTTGAACATAAGAACAAATCATATGATGTCACTGTTAAAGTTACAAATACTGGTAAGGTAGCTGGAAAAACACCTATTCAAATCTATGTTGCTAAGCCATATACAGATTATGCTAAAGAACATGATATGCAAATCCCATCAGTCGAATTAATTGACTTTGGAAAGACAAGTGAACTTCAACCAGGTGCTAGCGAAGAAGTAACCATCAATGTTAATGAAAAATATTTCTCATCATTTGATACATTTGGTGCAGGGACATATATCACCATGGAAGGAACATATTATCTCATTGCTGCACAAAACGCACATGAAGCTGTTAATAACTTATTAGCTAAAAAAGGTAAAACTCCAGAAAATACAAATGGAAAAATGGATGCTGAAGGTGATAAAGCTCTTGTTAACGCATTAGATTATCGTTTTGATGCACAAACATGGTCATTATCAACTAAAACAAATAACCCTATTACTAGATCATTTGACTTTGTAGATATTAATACTTATGAAGGCAGAGGAGATAATCATGTTGATTATTATTCTCGTGAAGACTGGGAAGGAACTGTTGCTTTACCTGAAAGATCTTCAGATGGAACATTAATTAAACATAATGCTCAATTAACTGTCACAAAAGAAATGGCAGATAGCATGCATGATCAAATGGATGCTGGTAAGATGATCAAAGAAGGTGGAACTTATCCAACTTATGGAGCAGACAACGGATTAGTTTTATTAGATTTACAAGGTAAATCATTTGAAGATCCATTATGGGATAAATTACTTGATCAAATGACTTGGGATGAAACAGTTGATTTATTATCAAATGGACGTCATAAGACTCAAGCAATTGAATCAATTACTAAACCTGCTACAGGTGATGAAAACGGACCTAATGGATTTAATCATACATATGGTTATGCAAGTGCAGGAAGTAAATATTCTGGACCAACAAACCCATTTGCTGAAAGAGCTGGTGGATTTGCTGAAGATGGTAAGACATATATTCCTGATCCTGATATTGAAAGCGGATATACATCAACTGGATTCTCTTCAAATGGTGTATTAGCTGCAACATTTAATAGAGAAATTGCTGCTAAAGTTGGTAAGCAAATTGGTGAAGAAGGTATTTGGGGAGGAAAGAGTGGCTTACTCGGACTTGGTATGAATATCCTTCGTTCACAATATGCTGGAAGAACTGCTGAATACTATAGTGAAGATGCAAATTTAACTGGTTTAATTTGTGTCCCAGAAATACAAGAAATTGAAAAACGTGGTGTACATTGTTTTATTAAACACTGTGCATTAAATGAAAGTGAAACTGCAAGACATGGTGTTGGTACTTGGGTTAACGAACAAGCTTTAAGAGAAAATTACCTTAGAGCATTCGAAATCGGTATTGAAGATGGTGGAGCATATAACGTTATGACTTCATTCAATAGACTTGGTACTATCGCTACTGCAACAAGTGCTGATTTCACAGCTAAATTCTTAAGAAGTGAATGTGGACTTCCAGGAATTGTTGAAACAGACTGTGCTGGCGATATGACAGATGGTGCTCATGGTGAAGCTTATGTTTCAAGAATTGTTAACGTTGTAAATCGTGCTACAGATTTAAATGAATACAATTATGGTGCTGATTCACCAGATTATAATGGTAGTGAGTACACATTTAAATCATTTGCTCCAACAAGCGCTGGTGGAAATGGCAAATATGGCAATGTTGGTCAAGCTATGAGAGAAGCTTCAAAATATATTCTCTATTCAACACTTACAACAAATGCTATGAGTAGTCTTTCATCAGACTCAAGAATTATTAGAATCACTCCAGCATGGCAAAAAGCGGTAATTGCTGTTGATTCAATTGTCTCAGTTGCTTTTGCTGCTACAATTGTCTGGATCGTAGTTACTTGGATCTTAGATTATAGAAAAAAAGCTAAGAAAGCAAATTAATTATTAGTTAATAAAAGTTGGCTTAGAAGAAGGTTTACTGTTTCTCCATCCTTCAAAGGCCAACTTTTATTATACTTAAAACTAGAGTAATATTTAGGTATGAGTATGGTTAATAAAGGAATCATTTCTGCGATTATTGCAGCAATTTGCTATGGAATAAGTTCACCTTTTTCTAAGCTCCTTTTAGATTATATTTCTCCTATGTTTATGGCTGGCTTTTTATATTTAGGAGCAGGCTTATGCATGGGATTTTTTTATATTATAAATTTGATAAAGCATGCAAAAATCACGTTAAAATTTAAAAAACATGATTTAATTTATATAGTTTTAATGATTTTCTTAGATGTAATTGCTCCAATATTATTAATGGAAGGATTAAGATTGACTAGCGCATCAAATGCTTCATTATTAAATAATTTTGAAATAGTAATGACTAGTTTAATTGCTTTTATTATTTATAAAGAAAAGATATCACCTAGATTATTAACAGGAATAGTAATTATTACTTTATCATGCATGATTCTCTCTATAGAAGGAGCGGATGCTTTTAAATTTTCAATTGGTTCTCTATTTATTTTACTTGCAGCAACCGCATGGGGATTTGAAAATAATTGTACACGAGTAATAAGTCACTTAGATCCAAAATTTATTGTTTTACTTAAAGGAATATTTTCAGGATTAATATCTATTATTTTAGCCATTATATTTAAAGAAAAAATAACTTATATATTTCCTATATTTGCTTCTTTAGGACTAGGAGTAGTTGCTTATGGGCTATCGATATTTTTTTACATTTATGCTCAGCGTTATATTGGAGCTGCAAAAACTAGTTCATATTATGCTTTAGCGCCTTTTACAGGCACATTTTTAAGTTTTATATTACTTAATGAAGCGTTTAATATATCTTATTTAGTGGCTTTAATAATGATGGTATTAGGTACATATTATGTTACTAATGAATACCCATTTATAAATCTATTAAGTAAATATATTTTATTAAGAAATTAAATTTTTCATCGCAAAAATTATATTTATTGATAAAATGTATATAGTAAAAATAAAACAAAAAATCGTTATAGGGGAAATTTTGAAATATTTTTTACTAATGGAATTCATCTTGATGATGGTAAATTAACTTCCATTTGTCCAAATATTAAGAAAATCGGTAAAGGTATATTAAATAATTATGAACTTGAGTTTAGAGTTTATTTAAATGTAAATAAAAAAGAAGGCTCAAAAGTTATGGTCGGCATTTATGAAATTAATGAAAAAGATGAGAAGATTTTAGATTGATATAAAGGCTATCATACACAATATAAAAAAGAAGCAGTTAATGTTAATTTTAATGGTAAAATACTTGAAGGATTTATTTATATTTTAAGTTATCCTAGAAGGATTGAATCGCCAAATAAAAGATATTTGGATAAATGTAAAAGAGCTTATGAAGCGTCTAATATCAATGATGAGGAATTAAAGAAGGCTTATTTTAAAAGCAAAAGTTATGAATCTTGAACATGGCAAATTAAGTGAATTAGAAAAGTATTTAGCAATTTATAAAAGAGCTAGAGAATTTATGATTTCTACTGGCAATAAAGACCAATGGAAAGAAAGTTACCCTCCTAGAGTAATGATTATTAATGATATTAATAGTGGTATATTTTATGTCTTAAAAGATAACGAAGATATCGTTGCAATATTTGCATTAATAAAAGGAATTGATAAAACCTATATTAATATTTACGAAGGTAATTGGTTTAATGATTCAACTTATTATACGATTCATCGATTTGCATCTTCTTTTAATAAAAAACATGCTTTTCACGAAGCGATAAAATTATTAACTAAAGACATTAAGCACATTCGAATTGATACACATGCTGATAATAAAATCATGCAAAAAGCCATTATAAATGAAAATTTTAAATACGCTGGAATTATTTATTTAGAAAATGGAGATCCTCGAATGGCTTATGAACTTGTTATTTAAAAATTAGTTATTTTAATTTAACTGACTTTATTGTATTATTAATAGGCTTGGAGTCATGGCCTAGTGTCGGAATTGGTAGACGAACTTGACTCAAAATCAAGCGCCTTCGCGGGCATACCGGTTCGACTCCGGTCTGGGCCACCAATAGTAAAATTAATGTCTGATTTTTTAAAGAATTAGACATTTTTTATTTGACTAGGAATTTCTATTTGGTAAAAATCATAAGCAAAAAGCCTATTAAACTAAATTTTAAAAAAATA
>CALVXH010000021.1 GCA_944368945.1 uncultured Bacilli bacterium | reverse complement strand
GATAAATATCGCACTTTTATAGAAATAATTATGTTAGATTTATTGCTTAAAAATCCTTTACAAGTGTAAAACTACCGCAATTAATGGTTCTATTGATAGTATTAAATCACCTAGAAAAGCAAAAATAACTTGTGATAGCATTAAAGATATTATCATTGATAAAACCTTAGTTAATCCTAAAAAGACAAAAATAATATATAGAAATAAATAAAAAATCTATAAAATAGCTGTTATTTATAAAAAATGGCCATTTTTTGTTATAGTTAAGTTATTAAAATATTGTTAAATTATTTTTTCTATATTATAAAATAATTACGAAGGTATATTTATGAAACATTATAAAAATCAAACAAAAAAACATAAGACATTAAAAATTGTATCTTTTTCTTTGCTTGGAGTTATTATATTAGGCTTAGCTGCTTTTGGTGGTGTATATGCATATACAATTAATTATCGACCAGAAGCACCAAAAGACACATCAGAGAAGAAAAGCGACTTATTCTTTACAGAAAATACAGGCTTATACGATAAAGATGGAAAATTATTTACAATTAGAGGTATTAACGCCGGAAATTATTTTCTTCAAGAAGGCTGGATTTCTCCTTTTGCCTTAGAACCATTAACAAACGAAGATGGTACATATGTAAAGGATAAAGATGGTAACATTCAATATCCTGAATTTTCACAAGAAGATTTTTTAAATGGTTTATTAGAAAATCCAAATTGCGGAGAAGAGAATATCGATGAGCGGCTTGATTATTATTATGATGCTTGGTGGAGTGAAAATGATTTTAAAATCATTAAAGATGTTGGATTTAATACCATTAGATTACCTTTTTATTGGAGAAATATTTTAAATGATGATTTTTCTAGAAAGTCAGAAAAGGTTGCTTTTGAATATTTAGATTGGTTTATTGAAAATTGTAAGAATAATGGTTTATATGTAATTTTAGATTTACATGGGGCTCCAGGCAGTCAAAATGGTTATGAGCATAGTGGAAATAATAATAAAAATCCTGAACTATGGTCTAATGTTGAAAATATGGATGCAACAAATGATCTTTGGGATTATGTTTCAACACATTATAACGATACAAGAAAAGATTTATCATATTACATTATTGCTTATGATTTATTAAATGAACCTACTGAAACCTATGGTTCAAGAACTACAAAGGTTTGTCATGATTTTTTCGATAGACTTTATGACACAATTAGAGAAAATGGTGATAACCATGTAATTTCTATGGAAGGATGCTGGGATTTTAGTGTTTTGCCTAATCCTGATAAATATGGATGGGAAAATGTAATATATCAATATCATATTTATAATTGGTATACAGATATTTTGCCTTATAACCTTTTATGGGCTTATTTTCAACTTACTAATTTTGGTAAACAATATAAAGTACCTGTTTTAATTGGAGAATTCACTTTCTTTAATAATGAAAAAGAGTGGAGTGAGGGTCTTAAATATTTTGATGACATGCATTATGGATGGACAATTTGGACTTATAAAGCAACTGTTACAGGATGGTGGGATACATCATGGGGATTATATACAGTTAAATTAAATCTTGATACCTCAAAAGAAGAGTTAAAATGTAATGTTAAAACTTGTACATTTGAAGAATTTAAATCAACTTGTGACAAAACAAGAACTGAAAATTGTGAGAGTGAATTTTTAATGGACACAATGAATAAATATTTTAGTGGCGAAGAGGAAATTGAAGAATAATTTTTTAATTTCAAAAGACGAATTTTTTGATTATTACTTTATTTTTTTATACTTTTATATTATTCTTTAATCATAAAGCAATTGTAAGCGCTTACATAGGAGGAATAATATAATATGAGCTATGACGCTAAATGTATTCGAAATGTGGCCGTATTTGGCCATCAAGGAAGTGGTAAAACGAGCTTAGTTGAATCCTTATACGCAACCGCGAATAATAAAGAAAAAGGTGACGTTAATAAAGGAACAACAGTAAGTGATTATTTAAAAGAAGAAAAGAAAAGACTTACTAGTATTTCAACAAGTGTCGTACCGCTTTTTTATTTAGATCATAAAATTAATTTAATCGATGTTCCAGGTAATGATGATTTTGTTTTTGAAGCTATTGCTGTTACCCATTCTATTAAAGGTGCAATTTTAGTAGTTAATGCACAAGCAAAAGTAGAAGTTGGAACAATTAAATATTTTAAGATGCTTCGTAAAAGAGGTATTCCATTTATTATTTATGTAAATAAAATGGATAAAGATTATCCAAATTATGAAGAGATTTTACTTGATTTACAAACTAAATTAGGAAAAGCTTGTATACCTTTCACATTACCTTTAGGACATGCTGATTCATTTGATGGATTTATTAACTGTGTTGATTTAAAGGCTAGAAGATATACAGGTAAAGAGTGTGTCGATGATGTAATCTACGATGATAAAAAAGCAAAAGTTTTTGAATTACATAATACAATTTGTGAAGCTGTTGCTTTAACTGATGATAGTTTATTAGATAAATTTTTTGGTGGTGAACCATTAACTAATGATGAAATTCATGCTGGACTTAGAAAAGGTGTTCTTAATGGTGAACTTTATCCAATAATTTTTGGCAGTGCACAAAATAATATTGGTATTCATACTTTACTTAGTATGCTTATTGATTATTTACCTGCACCTTGTGATTTACGTCCTTATGAAGGCTTTGATTTAGCTGGTAAACCAACATTTAGAAAAACTGATAATAATGAACCATTTAGCGCTTATATTTTTAAGACTGTAGTTGATCCATATGTTGGAACTATTAATTATTTAAAGGTTGATAGTGGCATATTACATGTTGGTGATGAAGTATTATGTCCTAATTTAAATAAAACAGTTAAAATTAGTGCACTTGCTTTCCCATGTGGAAAAGATTTAACATCAACCGATGAAGTAACGGCTGGAGACATTGCTTGCTTAACAAAATGTCCTGAATTGGAAACTGCTTATACTTTATGTGATAAAGATAATTATATTAAATTTAAAGAAACTCATTTTCCAACAGCTGTTTTCTTTAAAGCAATCGAAATTGAAAATAAAAAGGATGATGATAAGATAAATTCTGCTTTGAGTAAGATTCAAAAAGAGGATCCTACAATTGAAGTGAAAAGAAATGTTGAAACTAAGCAATTATTACTTGGCGGACTTAGTGAATCACATATTAATTTTGTTTTATCTAAGATTAAAAATACATATTCAATTAATTTAAAAACTGAAGATCCAAAGATTTGTTATCGTGAAACCATTAAAAAAGAAGCTATTGGTAACGGCAGATATATTAAGCAATCTGGTGGAAGCGGATTTTATGGTGTTGTTCAAATGAAATTTGTTCCTAGTGAAGAAATTGGATTTGAAGAAGAAGTCTTTGGTGGAGCAGTTCCTAAAAACTATTTCCCAGTTATTGAAAAGGGATTCTATGAAGCACTAAATGAAGGATTATTAGCTGGCTTCCCAGTTATTAGATGTAAAGCTATTCTTCTTGATGGAAAATATCACCCAGTTGATTCAAATGAATTAGCTTTCAAAATGGCTTCAATTTTAGCATTTAAGGATGCTTATATGAAAGCAAGTCCAACAATTTTAGAACCAATATTAAGAGTTCAAATCTATGTTGATAATGCTTATATGGGTGATGTCTTAAATGATTTAAATTCTAGAAGAGGAAGAATTCAAAATATTGTTGATAAAGAAGATGATTCAACAATGATTGAAGTATTAATTCCAGAAGCTGAGACTCTTGATTATGTAACTAAACTAAAAGTCTTAACTCAAGGTGGAGGGTACTTTGTTAGAGAATTTGAAACTTATGAAGAAGTGCCTGCTCAATTTAGAGATAAGGTAATTAAAGAGAACTCATTATTAAATAAGTAATGTAAATTATAGATTGCATGGTCACATGCAATCTATTTTTTACATATTTTGAAATTAATATTTTAAATGAAGTATTGCTATTTAAATAAGTCTTATATGTAGAAAAAGAGCCGTATTTGTCATATAATTTAAATATGAAAAAACGTATTAGACATTTTAATTTGGATGAAAATTTTGACTTTAGAGAAATTAAAAATATGTCTCTAGATGAATTAAAGAGGTTAAGTTCAGATATTAAAAATCTAATAATTGATAGGTGCTCTGAATTTGGAGGACATCTTTCAAGTAATTTAGGAATCATAAATTTAACAATTGCCTTATTTAGAGCTTTTGATTTTGATAAAGACAAAATAATTTTTGATATTGGACACTATACTTATCCATATAAAATTTTAACTGGAAGACCATTAAGAAATTTAAGAAGAGAAAACGGATGTGATGGCTTTCAAAAAAGAAGTGAATCAAAATATGATTTTTATGATGCAGGCCATTCATCAACTTCTATTAGTGCGGCTGTTGGCTTTGCTAAAGTTAGAGACTTAAATAAAGAAAATTATTCTTGCATCGCTTTTGTTGGTGATGGTGGAATTGCTAACGGACTTTGCTTTGAAGCTTTAAATAATTTAATTGTTGATAATACAAAAATCATTGTTGTTTTAAATGATAACGAAATGTCTATTTCACCTACTATTGGTGGATTATCTGTTATTTTAAAAGGAATAAGAAAAAATCCTTTTGCTAGTATTGTTTTTAAAGATGCTAATTTCGAATATATTGGACCAGTTGATGGGGATAATTTTAGACAAATGCAAGTGGCCTTTAATCGAGCAAAAAAATCAAAAAGAAGTGTCATTTTGCACGTTAAAACATTAAAAGGTGAAGGTTATAAGTATGCTCAGGAAGATCAAATCGGAGAGTTTCATTTTGTAAATCCTTTTGATAAGGTTACTGGTAGGGCATTGATTAATAATGCTAACTTAAATAGAAAGTCTTTTTCAAAAGTCTTTGCTGATTTAGTTGATAAAGAAATGGAACATAATGAAAAAATTATTTCTATTTGCCCTTCAACAACTGTTGGTGCTTGTTTAACTGATGTATTTAAAAAATATCCTGAAAGAACTTTTGATTGTGGAATAAGTGAAGAACATAGTGCTATTTTTGCTAATGCACTTGGGATAAATAATTTTAAAGTTTATCTATTTATGTATTCTACGTTCCTTCAAAGAGCATATGATGAGATTATTCATGATGTTGCTAGAATGAATAGCAATGTTACATTTTTGATTGATAGATCTGGACTTATCGGTCCTGATGGAGAAACTCATCAAGGAATTTATGATGAGAGTTTCTTTTATTCAATCCCCAATGTAGCTATTAGTATGCCTCATGATGAAATTGATGCTATTAAGTTATTTAATTTATCTAAAACTTATTTTCACCCATTTGGAATAAGATATCCTGCTTTTTATAAAGTAAATGAAGATAACTATGTTTCAGATAAAGAAATAAAGTTTGGTGAATGGGAGTATGTAATAGACTCTTCTAGCGATTTAGCTTTTATTACATTCGGGCCACATTTAAATGATATTTATAAGTTAATTAAGAATAAAAATGTAACTTTAATTAATGCTTTATTTTTAAAAGGATTTAATGATAGTGAAGTAATTAAGTTAAATAAATTTAAAAAAATATATATTTATGATCCTTATGGAGTAGAGACTGGTTTTTCTAGCCACCTTTTATTAAAGTTAAATAAAGTTGGATTTAATGGAAAAGTAAAAATAAAAGCATTACCATTATCTTTTATTAGTAAAGGTACAATTGAAGAACAAGAAAAACGTTTAAATGTAGAACCTATTGATGCATATAATGATTTTTTGGATTTTATAAAAGATGAAAACAATTAAAATGAGTCCGATATCTTATTGCTTTGGAGTTACTAAAGCAATCGGTGAAGCATTAAAAATTAGAAAACTTTATCCTGATAGTAATATATATTTTTTTGGTGATCTTGTTCATAATGAAAAAGTTATCGAATTTTTTAATTCTTTAAATATAAATGTTATTCCTTTTAATAAAGAAAACGCTATTGAAAAATTAGAGTATTTCCAAAAAGGGGATTTAGTTATTTTTAGTGCTCATGGACATAATAAGAGTTATGAAAAAATATTAATTGATAAAGGTATTACTTTTTTTGATACAACTTGTATAAAAGTGAAGAAGAATTTAGAAATAATTAAAAATTCAAAAAAAGATGTCATTTTTGTAGGGAAAAATAATCATCCTGAGACTATTGCATCATTATCTTATTCAAATAAAATCCATCTTTATGATATTAGTAATAACTTTAAATTTGATTATTCTTTAATTAAAGATGAAGATCCATTAGTTGTTAATCAAACAACTTTAAGTTTTATTGAACTAAACAATATATTTAGTGATATTAAACTTCATCTTCCAAAAGCAAAATTTATTGATGAAATATGTGATGCTAGTAGAATTAGACAACAAAAAATATTAGATTTACCAAAAGATGTTGATTTAGTGATTGTTGTTGGTGATAAGAAAAGTAGTAATTCAACTAAACTGTATGAACTTAGTTTAAAAAATAATCTTAATGTTAAAACGCTTATGGTTAACGATGTAAGTGAACTTGATAGTTATGATTTAACAAAATATAAAGTTTGTTTACTTGCCAGTGGAACTAGTACACCTATTAGTATAATTAAAAGAATAGAAGAATATTTAAACAGTGAGGAATATAAAAAATGAAAAAAGAAGAATTTAAATTAATTAAACCAATTAATCATATTGCCTTTATTATGGATGGAAATGGTAGATGGGCTAAAAAAAGACTTTTACCTAGAACAGCTGGACATAAAGAAGGATGTAAACGAATAATTGAAAATATAAGAACATGTAAAAGACTTGGTATTAAAGTAGTTACTTTATACGCTTTTTCTACTGAAAACTGGAATCGTCCTCAAAAAGAGATTGATCTATTATTTGAATATTTAAAAGACTTTTTTAATGACTATATTGATGAATTTATTTCTTCTGGTGTTAGAATTATGGTTTCAGGAGATATAACTCGTTTGCCTCTTCAAACTCAAGAAGTTATTAATAAAGGTATTGAATTAACAAAAGATTTAAATTCATTTGTTTTTAACATCTGTTTAAATTATGGTTCAAGACAAGAAATTGTTAGAGCTGTAAAAAACTGTATTAACGACATAAAAGATAATAAGATTGATTTAGATAATATTAATATAGATACATTTAAAAATTATTTATATACAAAAGATTTGCCAGAAATAGATTTATTAATAAGAACTAGTGGTGAAGAAAGATTAAGTAATTTTATGCTTTATCAATTAGCTTATTCGGAATTTATTTTTACTAAAACATATTGGCCAGATTTTAAAGAAAAAGAATTAATTGAATGTTTAAAAGAATTTGAGTCTAGAGATAGAAGGTTTGGTAAGATTACTGAAGAATAATTGTCTTGACAACATTTTTTCAATTTTGCTAATATTTTAGTGATAAAATTTATCAATCGTGAGAGTGCCTGAGGGCATTCTTATTTTTTTAGAGGGGACTTAATGGAAGAATTAACAAAAGTAAAAAGTTTAATCGAAACAAAACTAGGCGAAATTGGTTATGAACTTTATTCATTAAAGTATATATCCAAAACTAAAACATTAGAAATTGTTGTTGACCGTGTTGAACCAATTAATCTTGATGATATTACTACTGTAAGTAATGAGATTAGTTCAATACTTGATGCACATGATTTTACAGATGATAGTTACACATTAGATGTTTCAAGTTTAGGGGTTGAAAAACCTATCGATATCAACAAGTTGCAACTTTATGTTGGAAAATATGTAAATGTTCATCTATCGGATCCCTTTAAAGGATTAAATACGATTGAAGGTAATCTTACATTTGTAGATGATAGTAAAGTTACTATTGTTTATAAAAATAAAACTAGAGATGTCGTTTGTGACATTAATAAAAAAGATATAGATAAAGCAAGATTAGCGATTAAATTTTAGGAGATAGTTATGGCTAGAAAAAGCGGAGAAAAAGGAATTAACAAGAAAAAATTTATTGAAGCCTGTCAAGAAATGGGTAATGAAAAGGGCATTGGTGAAGAATCTTTATTAGATGCTCTTACAGAAAGTTTTAGAGTAACTTTTGCTAAAAAAATTGAACAAGAATATAGACTTGATTCTAGAAGTGGCAAACCTTCTAAGAATAAGGACAAAAATAATGTTAAATTACCAGATGCTTTAATTAGATCAGAAATCGATTTAAGTAAAGGTAAAGTTGATTGTTTTCATAGATGGGAAGTAGTTAATGATGATGATGTCACTGATGATTACATTCAAATTGGATTAACAGATGCAAGAGCTAAGAATCCTAAATTAAATGTTGGTGATTTTTATGAAGAACCATTAGATTTAAATACTTTAAACATGGGAGATGTTGGAAGATTTATTTCTTGTTTTAAACAAAAGATTTCAAAAGCTGAAAAAGATGCTTTACTTGATGCGTTTGCAAGTAAAATTGGAACAATTGTTACTGGTGAAGTTGATAAATCAGATGCACATTGCGTTATTGTCAATTTAGGAAGAACAACAGCAACATTATTCCAAAACGACTTAATTGGTGATGAAAAATTCCAACAAGGCGATAGTATTAAAGTCTATGTTGAAGGAATCGGTAAAGATGATAAGAAAGGTTCACTTATCAAGATTTCAAGAAGCTGCCCAGGATTCTTAAGAAAATTATTTGAAAACGAAATTCACGAAATTTATGATGGTACAGTCATAATTAAAGATGTTGCTAGAATTGCTGGCAAAAGAAGTAAGGTTGCAGTTTATAGTAAAGATCCTAATGTTGATCCTAGTGGTGCATGTATTGGACAAAATGGTTCAAGAATTCAAGCAATCGTTTCTCAACTTGGCAATGCTAAAGACAGTAAAGAAAAGATTGATGTTGTAACATATAATCCAAATTTAGGACTTTACGTTGCTGAATTATTAAAGCCAGGAAAAGTTCTTGGAATGAATATTGATGAAGAAAATAAAGTAATCACTGTTGTATGTGAAAATGAAACTGGTACTTTAGCAATTGGTTTTAAAGGCACAAATGCTATTTTAGCTAGAAAATTAACTGGATATAAATTAGATATCATTGAAGAAGATGAAGCTAATGAAAAAGGTATCACATATAAGACATTAAGTGAATTCGAAGTTGAAGCTAGAGAAGATGAAAGAAAGAGATTTAGAGAGAGACAAGAAGAACTTAATAAAAATAAGACTGAAGATACAACACCAGTTAACGATGAAAATGAAATGTTCAGCGCTAAGGATGAAGACGAAGAACTTGAAGAAGATATTTCATCTAACATTGAAGAGATGCCAGCTGAAGAAACAACTACTGAAGAAGTTAAAGAAGAAAAGCCAGTTGAAGAAAAACCATATGTTGCTCCAAAGAAAGAAAAGCCAGAAGTTACGTATAACGATGCTCCTGTTTATAAAAAGGAAGAAGCTCCTATTGAACATAGTGAAGTCAAGACAACTACAACTTTAGAATCTTTAGAAAAATCATTAGCTGAAGAAAAGAAAGTTAACGAAAATAAAGGTTCTAAGAAAAAATACAAGAAAGAAGATAAAAAACAAGATTTCAGCGATGAAGACGATGAAATTGAAACAAGACCAGTTCATAAAATGGATATTTATACAGACGAAGAGTTACAACAACTTGACGCTGAATTAGACGATGATATCGATTCTTACGATGACGAAGATGATTATAGCGACTATGACAGCGATGATTACTATGAGGATAAGTAATGAAGAAAATACCTTCTAGGAAATGTTTAGCCACAGGTCAAATTTTTCCAAAGAATGATTTATTTCGTGTTGTAAGAACTCCTGAAGGGGATGTTCAATTAGATATGAGCGGAAAAGCAAACGGAAGAGGAGCTTATATTTCTAAAGATGAAAATGCAATATTAAAGGCAAAGAAAACAAAATGTCTTGACAAAGCTTTAGAAATTGAAGTTCCAGATTCGATTTACGAGCGCATGATTCTATTTTTAAAAATGAAGTGAGGTGATTAAATGAAAAATAAAAAAACAAATGTAAATGAGAGAGAAAGCAATATTCCTACTAAAAAAGTTAATAAAGCTAATTTAAACAAAGTCAATAATGGTGTTTTTGTATTTACTAAGTCACTCACTGTTGGAGAATTAGCAAAGCAATTAAATGTTAATGCGAGTGATATCATTAAAAAATTATTCATGCAAAAAAAGCTCGTCACAATCAATCAATATCTAGATGATGATACAATTGGTGAACTTTGCTTAGAATATGGATATGATTTTAAAAAAGAAGAAATCGTTGATGTAGAAGACTTCGAAAAAGCACAAATTGAAGATAAAGAAGAAGATCTTGTTGAAAGACCTCCTGTTGTTACAATTATGGGACACGTTGACCATGGTAAAACAACTTTAATTGATGCTATTAGAAATTCAAATCTTGTTGCTAGTGAAGTTGGTGGTATTTCTCAAGAAATTGGTGCTTATCAAAAAACTTATAGCGGAAAGAAAATAACATTTATTGATACTCCAGGGCATGAAGCATTTAGTGCAATGAGAAGTCGTGGCGCAGGGGTTACTGATATTGTCGTTTTAGTTGTTGCTAGTGATGATGGTGTTATGCCTCAAACTCTTGAAGCGATTGACCATGCTAAAGCTGCAAAAGTACCAATTATTGTTGCTATTAATAAAATTGATGTTCCAGGATCAAACCCTGATAAAGTTATGCAAGAATTAATGCAACATGATGTCATTACTGAAGAATATGGTGGGGATGTATTATGTTGCAAAATCAGCGCTAAAAAGAAGATTGGCATTAATGAACTTTTGGAAACTATTTGTTTACAAGCTGAAATGCTTCAACTTAAAGCAAATCCAAAAAGATATGCAATTGGTACAGTTTTAGAGGCTGAGCTTGATAAAGGTGAAGGACCAAAAGCAACATTATTAGTTCAAAATGGTACTTTATATAGCGGTGATTATGTTGTCGTTGGTACAACTTTTGGTAAAGTTAGAAGAATGACAAATGAGCATAAACAAATTATGAAAGAGTGTGGCCCAGGCACACCATGTAGTGTTATTGGTTTAGCGGAAGTCCCACTTGCTGGTGATCACTTTATGGCTTTCCCAAATGAAAAGCAAGCAAGAGATATTGCTGAAAAGCGTAAATTAAAGAAAGTTGAAAAAGAAAGATCGCAAAATGCAGGAGTTAATTCGCTTGATGATTTATATAATAAAATAAGCGAAGGACAATTAGCCCAAATTAATATTGTCTTAAAAACAGACTCAACAGGTAGTGCTGAAGCTGTTAAAGGAAGCTTAGAGAAATTAAATAACGATCAAGTTAAAGTTAATGTTATTAGAGCTGCAGCAGGTGCAATTACTGAAAGTGATATTTTATTAGCTAGTGCTTCAAACGCAATTATTTATGGTTTCAATGTTAGACCTACAGCTGCTATTAGAAAGAAAGCTGAAGAAGAACATGTCGAAATTAGACTTCATAGAATCATCTATGCTTTAATTGAAGAAATGCAAGATGCAATTAAAGGTAAGATGAAGAAAGAAGAAGTAGAAAAAGTTACTGGCCAAGCTGAAGTTAGAAATGTCTTCAAGGTTTCTAAAGTTGGCGAAATTGCTGGATGTATGGTTACAGATGGCTTTATTAAACGTGATAGTAAATGTAGAGTCCTTAGAGATGGTACAATTGTTTATGAAGGCAAAATTGAATCTTTAAAGAGATTTAAAGATGATGCAAAAGAAGTCAAACAAGGATTTGAATGTGGTATTAAAATCGAGAACTTTAATGATGTTCATGAAGGTGATGTCATTGAAGGATTTGAAATGGTAGAAAAAGAAAATGCGTAAAAGTAGTTCTAAAGATATTCAAAAAATCCAAGCTTTAATCGCTAGAAACGTTAAAGATATTGTTAGTTATGAAATCAAAAATGAAAATATTGGTTTCATGACTATCACCGATGTCGAAGTCAGTAGTGACCATTCATATTGTAAGATTTTTGTTTCATTTTTAAATAATACTAAAAATAGTCTTGAGACTTTAAATAGAGCAAAAGGATTTGTTAGATCAAGACTTGCAAAAAAAGTTAATCTAAGAAGAGTTCCTGAAATAAGTTTTGTCCTTGATGATACTTATGAAAGACAACAAAGACTAGAAAACCTTATTAAAAGGGACGAAGAAGAATTAAAAGAAATGAAAGATGAAGAGTAGTTATTTCGCTACTCTTTTTATTTTTAATTCAAGTTTTACAGGGTTTTCTTCTATAAGAGCATATCTTTTATTAATATTTTTAAATCCTAAAGTGTTAATAATTTTATTAAAGCCTTTTTTAGCTATATAAAAATTAATTGGATTATACTTTGAATATATTTCTTTATATACTTCTAAAATTAATAAAGAAAAGTATGAAGAATCCTTTAAATATAAATGAGTAATATAGTAGTTTTTATTTTCGTTATGATAAAGGAGGATTCCCACTAAAGTATTCTTTTTATATATGTGTAAATGATGAGAAATAGCATTAACTTTATTTGAAACTTTTAAATATTTAGATTCAATTAAAAAACTAGGAATATCAAATATTTCTTTTATGTATAAATCATTATCTAATTTAAATTCATAATGCATATAAAAGAGATCTTCTTTTTCTTTATTTAGCAATATATTTAAAAAGTTATCTTTCGATTCTGGATAATCTTTATTTAAAGATAAAAGAATATTTTTAATATCTTGACGTTTGGTTTTTCCATCGTTTGGACAATTTGATGGGAAAATAGGAATGTTTTTTTCTTTAACTAGGCGTTTAATATCATTTTCATCAACATAAATCAAAGGTCTAATAAAAGTGATTTTTTCATTAGTTAGAAACATTTTTGGAGAAAATGTTGCTAGCCTTCCTCCATATATAGAATTTAAAAACAAAGTTTCAATAGCATCAGTCTTATGATGAGCAAAACTAACTTTATTGCAATTATATTTATGTGCTTCTTTATTAATAATAGCTTTTTTCATTCTTGAGCAAATTGAACAAGGAAGTTTTAAAAGATGTTGTCTATCTTTTTGGATTTTTAATATTTGATAAACTGATTTTCCATCCGCAATTTTTAAATCAAATCCTAATGAAGCGCAATATTTCTTAATTGGTTCAGGATTAAAATTATCAAATCCAAGGTCAATAATAATCGGAATAAGGGTGAAATTAATTGAAGCGAATTTTTTATATAAACTTAAAGAGTAGAGCAAAGCCATCGAATCTTTTCCTCCACTAACACCTAAAGCAATTCGATCATTATTATTAAATAGGTTATAATCATGATCTGCCTTTTTAATACAAGCTAAAATAATTCTAATTGCATCCATACTTTGTGAATATTAGCACTAAATTATTAAAAAGAAAATTGTTTTAATTTTTCAAGGCAAAAAAAGAAATAATAAATGGTTTACCGCTTTTAAATAAAACGCATTTAACTTATAATAATTTTTATGGAAATTGTATTTTTAAAAAGTGTTAATGATATTGTTACTGATATTAACGATTTAGGATTAGTTTTAGGCTATTTTGATGGTGTTCATATTGGACATTCTCAATTGATCTCATTTGCAAAAGCAAATACTAAAAAAGGTTCATTAGGAGTTTTAACTTTTGATAGACCTTTAAAAAGTGTAGAAGGAAGTTTAATGTCTTTAGACGACAAATTACAAGCATTAGAAAAATTACATGTTGATTACGCATTTGTTATTGTTTGTGATGATAATTTAAAGAAGATGTCATATAAAACATTTGTAAGTGATGTTTTAAAAAGATTTAATCCAAAAGAAATTTTTTGCGGGCCAGATTTTAAGTATGGTTATGAAGCAGAAGGGGATGTTAATTATTTAAAAACTGTTTTTCCAAATGTCTATGTTTTAGGTTATGTTAAAGATCATTTTGGTAATAAAATTTCTTCTTCATCAATAAAAAAATCGTTAATTAACGGAGATATTGAAGAAGCCAATCGATATTTAGGAAGACAATACGCTATTAATGGTGTTGTTTGCCATGGCTTTAAAGAAGGAACTCAACTTGGATTTCCTACAGCAAATTTAATTGCTGAGACAAGTTATGTTATGCCACCTAATGGAGTGTATTTTACTCGAACAGAAGTTGATGGAGTTATCTATAATTCAATAACAAATATTGGTGTTCATCCAACTATAAATAGAGTCTCTACTCCTACCATTGAAACATATATTATTGATGGTAAGTTTGATAGTTTATATGGATATCATCTTAAAATATATTTTTATAAGAAAACACGTGGAGAAATTAAATTCAATAGTTTAGAAGAACTTAAAGCTCAGATAACTAAGGATGTAATCGAAGCAAAGGAATATTTTGATTACCGAGTTAAAAATTAAACGATAAACATATTTTGTTTACAAAAGTTTATCAGTTTGATAATATATTTAGGCTACTTTAAACCAAGGGAATCGAGTCCCTGACGTTGCTCTTAGTTTAAAGCGTATATTAATTGAAGGGAGATTATAAAAATGGCAGTTTCAAAAGTTGAAAAAGCAGAACTCGTTAAAAAATTTGGTGCAAATGAAAAGGATACAGGTTCAGTTAAAGTACAAGTTGCTTTATTAACAGAAAGAATCAAAACCTTAACAGCTCACTTAAAGAAAAACGATAAAGATCATACAGCTAGAAGAAGTCTTCTTGTCTTAGTTGGTCAAAGAAAATCACTTTTAACTTATCTTGAAAGAAAAGATAGAGATGCTTATTTGACATTAATTCAAGAATTAGGTTTAAGAAAGTAATTAGTAAAATAATTAAAGGAGGCCCTTTTTAAAAGGGCTTTTATTTTTTTATGAAGATAAATGCGTATAGATATTTGAAGTATTATAAAAAAGAAATGATATTAGGACCAGCCTTTAAAATTTTAGAGGTTATTTTTGAGTTAATTACGCCATTTTTAATGGCTTACATTATTGATACTGGTATAAATAGAGCAACTGAATTTAATGATTATAGTGCTATTTATATTCCTGGAATAATAATTTTAGCATTGAGTGTTTTAGGTTTATCATCTACGCTTGTCTGCCAATATTTCGCTTCAATTGCTTCCCAAGGATATGGAACAAAATTAAGAAATGCTCTTTATGAAAAGATAATGGGATTGTCTTTAAGAGAAATTGAACTTGTAGGAAAAGGAAATTTAGTAACTTTAATTACTAATGATGTAAATAGAGTCCAATTAAGCGTAGCTATGATGGTTAGACTTGTTTTAAGAGCACCTGCATTAATTATTGGGTCTTTAATTTGCGCTTTTATTATTGATTATAAATTCGCTTTTATTTTTTTAGGTGTTGTTATAATTATTTCATTAATATTATTTTTTGTTATAAAATATTCATCAAAAAGAGTATTAACTACTCAAAAAGCTGTTGATGAATTAGTTACAATTTCTAATGATTCCTTAAGTGGAATTAGAGTAGTGAAAGCTTTTAACAATGAAGAGTATGAGATTAATAAGTTTAAAGATAAAACAAGTGCGTATTATAAAGAGATGAAAAAAGTAAATTTATTAAATGCAATTACTAATCCAGTAACTTTTTTGATTATTAATATAGCAATTGTTTTAATAGTTTATTTTTCTGGAGTATCTGCGATTAATGGAACTGATTTAAGTAGTGGAAATTTAACAAGTTTAATAAGTTATTTAAATCAAATTTTACTTGCTTTAATTGTTGTTTCAAATTTAGTTGTTATTTTTACAAAAGCATTTGCAAGTAAAAAAAGAATTGAAAACATTTTATCAATGGAGCCATCAATTAAAAATAATCCTAAATATAAAGATTTAAAAATTAAAAATAGAGAACCTATTTTTGTTTTTAAAAATGCTTCATTTAAGTATGAAACAGGCGATAACCTTGTAGTTTCAAACTTAAATTTTGAAATTTTAAAAGGAGAAACAGTTGGTATAATTGGTGGAACTGGAAGTGGCAAGACCACAATTATTAAACTTCTTGAGCGTTTTTTTGATGTTACTAGCGGTCATATTTTATATAAAGGTGTTGATATAAAAGATTATGATTTAACTAGTTTACATGATGAAATTAGTTTAGTTAATCAAAGAGCAGTTTTATTTAAAGGCACTATTAAGTCTAATTTAATGATGGCAAATAAAAACGCTACTAATGAAGATATTAATAATGCTTTAAAAGATGCTTGTGCTTTTGAATTTGTTTCTAATTATAAAGATGGTATAGATCATGAAGTTGAAGAAGGTGGTAAGAACTTCTCGGGTGGCCAACGTCAAAGATTATCAATCGCTAGATCAATATTAAAAAATAGTGAAGTATTAATTTTAGATGATTCAACAAGTGCATTAGATTATTTGACTGAAAAGACTTTAAGAAATAATTTAAAGTCAAAAGAAAATTTAACAAAAATTATTATCGCGCAAAGAATATCATCATTGCAAAACGCTGATAAGATTATTGTCATGTATCATGGAAATATTGAAGCGATAGGTAGGCATGATGAATTATTAAAGACTTCAAAAGTTTATAAAGAGATTTATGAATCTCAGGAGGTAAAATAATGTCTCCAATAGTTAGATTACTTTCATATATTAAAAAAAGACCATTTTTCTTCTTTATATCTTTAATTTGCGCACTTATTTATATTATTTCGATGGTTCTAGTACCTTTAATTAATGGATTAATGGTTGATTCAATTGAAAAAATTATACAGGGAAATGGTGAAGAAGCAGTTAATCATTTTTTATTATTAATATTTATTGATGTCACTTTAATCGTACTTGTTTTAATATTTGAATTTGCTTTTGAGTATATTGTTAATATCTTTGTAGAAAGTATTAATAAAGAAATGAGAGATGATTTATTTACAAAAATTAATCATGTAAGCATTAAATTTATTGATTCTCATTCACATGGAGATTTAGTTTCTAGATGTATTACTGACACTGATAATGTTAATAATGCATTAATTAGTGGATTTAAACAATTTTATCAAGGCATAATTCAAATTGTTGCTACTCTTATAATCATGTTTATATTCAACTGGATTTTAGGTCTTGTTGTAGTTTTTTTAACTCCAGTAAGTTTTTTAATTTCATTTGTTACGACTAAAAAGAGTAAATCTAGTTTTAGAGCTCAAGCTAAAATTCAAGGAGATATGAGTGGTATAGTTTTAGAAGATTTTAATAACATTGATTTAATAAAATCCTTTAATTTTGAAGATGAAGCCTTTAATAAATATAAATCTCAAAATGATAAACTTTATGTGGCGGGTCAAAAGTCACAATTTATTAGTTCACTTACTAATCCTTTAACTAGATTAATAAATAACTTTACTTATGTTTTTGTTGGAGTGATTGCTGCTATTTTATGTGCGGTTAGCTTTAATACTGGAAATTATATTTTAGGAGCTAATTGTACAGTTGGTACGATCTTAACTTTTATTCAATATTCAAATCAATTTGCTAAACCATTTAATGAGATTTCTTCTTGCTTAACAGAAGTTCAAACTGGTTATTCCTCATTAAAGAGAATAAATGAAATATTAAATACTGAGAATGATGTTGACACTGGCGCTTTAAATATTGATAACGAGATTAAAACGATTAGTTTTAATAACGTATCATTTAGTTATGAACCTACTCAAAAATTAATTGAGGACTTTAATTTGACGATTCATGAAGGCCAAAAAGTTGCAATTGTTGGCCCAACTGGATGTGGTAAAACTACTATAATTAATTTAATTTTGCGCTTTTATGATCAAAATAGTGGTGAAATAAAATATAATTCAACAAATAATTTGGATATTAAAAAGTCTTCATTAAGAAATACTTTTGGCATGGTTTTACAAGATACTTGGATTTTCAATGGTACTGTTTTAGAAAATATAAAATATGCAAAAAAAGATGCAACTATTGAAGAAGTTGAAAAAGCTGCTTCTAGAGCAAATGCATTAAATTTTATTAAACACTTACCAAAAGGATTTAATACTGTTATTAACGACAATTCAGGACTTAGTGTAGGCGAAAAACAACTTATTTGTATTGCTAGAGTAATGCTTGTAGAACCTAAAATTATGATTTTAGATGAAGCTACAAGTAATATTGATACCCGCGCAGAAATGAAAATATCTAGCGCATTTAATAAGATGATGGAAAATAAGACATCGTTTGTTATTGCTCATAGGCTCTCAACTATTAAAAATTCTGATTTAATCATTGTTATGAATAAAGGACATATTATAGAAACTGGAACGCATAATAACTTACTAAATAAAAAAGGTTTTTATTATGAGTTATATAATGCCCAATATTCAAAATAAATAAATTTTATGTTAGGATTTATTAAGTATGGAAAGTCAAATTATTGCAGTTATTAAAGCCATTGTTTATGGAATTGTTGAAGGGGTTACTGAATGGCTACCAATTTCTTCCACAGGACACTTAATTATTTTAGATAGTTTTTTTGGAACATCTAAAATGTATGGAGCAGGATTTTGGGAATTTTTCTTAGTAGTAATTCAACTTGGAGCAATTTTAGCTGTCATAGTTGGTTTTTTTAAAGAATTAAATCCTATTAATCCTAAATTGACTACTAAAGAACGCAATAATATTTTTGTAGTTTGGCTTAAAATAATAATTGGAGTTATTCCAGCTGGTATTGTTGGGGTCATTTTTGAATTATTAGATGTTACTGAAGCTATTGATAATGTATTAGTTGTTGCGACAACCTTACTTGTCTATGGTATTTTATTTATTCTTATTGAATTAAATAGAAAAAGAAGAGATGCTAATGTTGTTTTATTAAAAGAATTAAACTTTTATTCTAAAGGGCATAGTTTATATAAATATGATACCGTTGATGATTTAGATTATAAGATCGTCATGGCTATTGGTATTGCTCAAATTTTAAGCTTAATTCCTGGAACTAGTAGAAGTGGTATTACTATTTTGGCCGCTTTATTACTTGGTTGCTCTAGAACATGTGCATCACAATTTAGTTTTTATTTATCAATTCCTATTATGTTAGGAGCAAGTATTATTAAATTTGTTTCATTTTTTAGGGACGGAATTAATGTTGGAGTCAATGAAATTATTTATCTTGCTGTAGGCATTGTATTTGCTTTTATTACATCTATATTAATTATTAAATCCTTAATGAAATTTATTAGAAAACATACATTTATTGGATT
This sequence comes from uncultured Bacilli bacterium, assembly GCA_944368945.1. Taxonomy (GTDB): domain Bacteria; phylum Bacillota_I; class Bacilli_A; order RFN20; family CAG-826; genus Onthovivens. The sequence continues at coordinate 4,943 of CALVXH010000021.1, read as the reverse complement.
TGGCTATTATAGAATTGCTTTATCTATAGTTTTATTTGCACTTTTTGGATTTGGTTTAATTTCTTATTAAAATCAATAGTTAATATAATTTATATTAATTCTTTTTTAAGGTTAAAAATTGAAGTAGAAACACGCTTTTATAAAGTGTAAAATAACTAATGTTTATATATTGGAAAAGAGAAAAGAAGAAAAAGAAATGAAAAAAGTATTTGAATTAGAATTTTATGGAAAAAAGCTTGTTGTTGAAACAGGCGAAATTGCAAAACAAGCTGATGGAGCTGTTTTCGTAAGATTAAATGATACTGTTGTTTTATCTACAGTTTGTTGTTCAGATGAGCCAAAGGAAGGAGACTTTTTCCCTTTAACTGTTGGCTACGAAGAAAAACAATATGCAATGGGAAGAATTCCTGGCGGATTTTTAAGAAGAGAAGGTAGAGCTAGTGAACATGCTACTTTAACAGCTAGACTTATTGATAGACCAATTAGACCCATGTTCTCTGATGGATTTAGAAATGAAGTCCAAATTGTTAATGAAGTCATGAGTGTTGACTTAGATTCAACTCCTGAAATGACTGCGATGTTTGGTTCTTCGCTTGCTCTTTGCATTAGTGATATTCCTTTTGATGGTCCTATCGCTGGAGTTTATGTTGGTAGAGTTAATGGCCAATTAATTATTAATCCTACTGTTGAAGAAAGAAAACATAGTGATTTAAACCTCGCTGTTGCTGGTACTAAAGAAGCAATTAACATGGTTGAAGCTGGAGCTAATGAATTAAGTGAAGATGAAATGCTTGATGCTATTATGTTTGGTCATGAAGCAATCAAAAAACTTTGCGAATTCGAAATTGAAATTACTAAAGAAATTGGAAAGCCAAAAAGAGAAGTTAGTTTATACGCTCCAGATCCAGTTATTAAAAAAGATATTTACGATAGAATCGGAGAAAAAATGGTTAAAGCCATTTCTATCTTTGATAAATTAGAAAGACAAAATGCAATCGATGCCCTTAAAAAAGAAATTATCGATGATTATGATTCAAGAGAATATGCAAACGATAAAGATCACCGTTTAAGCATGTTAATGGTTAACGATATTCTTGAAAATATGGTCGCTAACGAAGTAAGAAGATTAATTACTGAAGAAAAGATTAGACCTGATGGAAGAAAAGTTGATGAGATTAGACCTCTTGATGCTCAAGTAGATTTATTACCTCGTACTCATGGTAGTGCAATGTTCACACGTGGACAAACTCAAGTTATTTCTACATGTACATTAGGTGTTAAGGACGATGAACAAATTTTAGAGAGTCTTTCTCCAGAAGAAACAAAACGTTGGATGCATCATTATAATTTCCCACCATTCTCAGTTGGTGAAATTGGAAAAATGGGCAATCCAGGAAGAAGAGAAATTGGACATGGTGCTTTAGGTGAAAGAGCTTTAAGTTATGTTTTACCATCATTTGAAGAATTCCCATACACAATTCGTTGTGTTGCTGAAGTTTGTGAATCAAATGGTAGTTCATCACAAGCAAGTATTTGTGCTTCATGTATGGCATTAATGGCAGCTGGTGTACCAATTAAACGTATGGTCAGTGGTATTGCTATGGGATTAATTACAAGTGGACCTTTAGATGGAAAGCATCCTTATACAATCTTAACTGACATTCAAGGTTTAGAAGATCACTTTGGAGATATGGATTTTAAAGTTGCTGGTACTGAAGTTGGTATTACAGCTCTTCAAATGGATATTAAGATTAAAGGTGTTACAAGAGAAATCTTACATGATGCTTTAATGCAAGCTCATGGTGCTAGAGCAAGAATTAGAGAAGTAATGTCTAAAGCAATTAGTGAACCTAGAAAAGAATTATCTAAATATGCTCCTAAATTCGAAACATTCAATATCGATAAAGATAAGATTAAAGATGTTATTGGAACTGGTGGAAAAGTTATTAATGACATCATTGAAAAATGTAACAATGTTAAAATCGATATCGATGATGATGGTAAAGTCACAATTTATCACACTGATTTAGATTCAATTTTAAAAGCAAAAGCAATTATTAATGATATTGTTAGAGAATTTAAAGTTGGTGAAGAATTTGAAGGTGAAGTAACTAGAGTAGAAGATTATGGTGTCTTTGTCAAACTTTGCGGAGACAAAGAAGGATTATGTCATGTATCAAGTTTACAATGGACATATATTAAAGATGCTCATGACTTTACTAAAGTTGGTGATAAATTAAAGGTTAAAGTTATTGGTATTGATGATCATGGTAAAATCAAATTATCACATAAAGAATTTGAGAAAAAACCTGACAATTATGAAGAAAAGTCATCAAAGAAAGATTTCAAGAAAGATGGCAAAAAAGAATTCAATAAAAAATCACATACAAATAATGTAAGTAGTGAATCAAAAACTATTGCACAAATGAAGGATGATGGGTTTAAAGAATACAAGAAAACTGAAGAAGTAAAAGAACCTGTTCACGAAGCAAAAGAAGAAGAAAGTAAAGGATTATTTAGTTTCTTCAAAAAGAAATAAAATGAAGATATTAATTGTTAGTGATATTCACGGATCTAGAGGGGCTAGTGATAAAATAGCCTCTTTAGATTCTTTTTATAATTTTAATAGGATAATTATTCTTGGAGATGTTAATTATAGTGGTGCTAGAAATATTCCTCCAGTTGACTATTATCCTATTGATGTATGCAAAAACTTATTATCTTTAAAAGATAAGCTTACCATTATAAGAGGCAATTGTGATTCAAGAGTTGATGAGTTTGTTTTAGGTATCAAATTTAACGATTTATTAAAAGAAAAAATCAATGGACATGAATTCATAATGACTCATGGTGATCTATATCAAGAGAGCAATTTCAAATATAATAGTGGTGATGTATTTTTATATGGACATACTCATGTATACAAATTGGAAAAGCACGATGAACACTTCTTTATTAATCCTGGAAGTACAACACTTCCTAAGGAAGGAAATGTAAAAACATACATGATTTATGATTTAGAAAGCGATACAATTTCATTATATTCATTGGATGATAACTCTATGATTAAATCACTTGAACTTCGTTAATTTTTTTATAATAATATTTCAAAAGGAAACATATATGAATGATAAGATTAAAGTTTTAGCGTTAGGTGGTCTTGACGAGGAAGGGAAAGACCTTTATGTAATCGAAGTTAATGACAATATTTTTGTAATTGGAGGAGGTTTTAAATATCCTACAAAAGCTACTCCAGGTATTGATTTTATTATTTCTGATTATGATTATTTAAAAAATAACAAAGAAAAAGTTAAAGGATATATTATTCCAAAAGGTAAAAAGAATATTTTCGGTGCTATTCCTTATATGATTAAGGATGTTCCTGCACCAATATATTGTACTGAATTAACTGCTTTATATTTAAAAAGATTTACTAAGGCAAGACAAATTAGTTATGAGTACGATTTTAGAAAAATTGAATTGCCATGCAAATTAAATATTGGCAATGTTATTTTTGACTTTTTCTCGACATGTTCATCAACTCCTTCAACATTTGGTTTTTCAATAAGAACACCACTTGGAAATATTGTTTATAGTGGAGACTTCATTGTTGAATATGGTAATGATGATTTCTTTAAATTAGACTTGAACTCTTTAGGTAAAATTGCTGAGTATCCTACATTATTACTTTTAAGTGAGTCTATTAATGCAACTAAGATTGGTTATTGTTCGCCATCACATAAACTCATTCCTTTCCTTTCTCAAGTCTTTAAGAAAGAAACTGGAAGAATTTTCATTGCTTTGCATTCTAATAACTTGTATCACATTAATGAAACTATTAAAGCATGTGTTGAATTTAACAAAAAGATTATTTTTTATGATGATACAACTAAAGAAATATTTAATCTTAGAAAATATTGGACAAATTATAACTTTAATTTAAAAAACATCGTTCCAATCGAAGATATTTTGCGTTATAAAGATGATGATTTAGTCATTATTTTAAGTGATGAAGGCGAAAGGATTTATGAAAAAATCTCTTTATTAGCAAATCATGAAAACGAAGAAAAGCAAGTTCGTATCGGACCTAATGATACATTTATTATGGCATGCCCACCAAGTGATAATAATGAAGTTATTGCTACTTCAACAATTGATGAAGTCTATAAGTCAGGATGTCATGTTAGATATTTAACAGGTAAAAATTTAGTCAAAATGCATGCTTATGAAGAAGATTTAAAGATGCTTCTTTCTTTGCTTAAGCCTAAATATTATTTCCCAATTGAAGGTTATTATGTAAATTTATTAGCTAATGCCAAATTAGCTTTTGAAATGCACATTGGTTTAACTCACAATAACATTTTCTTATTAGATAATGGCCAACCATTAGAGATTACTGAAAATGGAGCTTTTGTTGATTTCTATAATAAAGAAAATATTAAAGTTGGTGACATCATGATTGATGGAAGTGGTGTTGGTGATGTTGTTAATGAAATTATTAATGATAGAACTAGACTAAGTGAAGATGGTGTTGCTGTATTTGGTGTTGCTGTTAGTAGAGCAAGTAGAGAAATCGTGGCTGGACCTGATGTTCAAATGCGTGGGTTCCTTTTCTTAAAAGACAAAGAAGCAGATATCATGCTTAAAGAAATGACTAAGATGTTCCTTGATGCTGTAAATAAATGGTTAAAAGAAACAAAAACATTTGATAATAAGAAGCTTGAAGATCAAATTACAGTCACAATTAGTAAATATTTATTAAGAAACTCAAATCGTAATCCTGTTGTTAAACCTAACGTCATGATTATTGATTAATAAATAGCATTAAATTGAAGAGACTATCACTAAAATGTGGTAGTCTTTTTCTCTGAGCGAAGCGAGATAAAACCCTCGGATTGTCCGAGGGTTCGGGATGACTTATAGTTTTGCAAAGAAAACTCCTT
>CALVXH010000020.1 GCA_944368945.1 uncultured Bacilli bacterium | reverse complement strand
GAAATTAAGTCCTTTTTGATTTGTAACGGGTTTTTCATGATAAACTGGCCAACTTGATTGATTAATTGCTGACTGTTGCGATACGTGTGATTGATGAACAGTTGTTTGGATCCAGCAAAAAGTTGACTATAACGATAGAACAAATCGATTCTAGAACCTGCGAAAGAGAAAATCGTCTGCCAATCGTCTCCTACAGATATTACTTTAGCATTACTTAAAACAGACAAGTTTTTAGCAAACTGATAACGGTCCAATGAAATATCCTGATACTCATCGATAATGATATAGTCATATTCCAAACCACTTAAATTATCACGCATCGAAGTCATGTATTTGTTAGCATAATAAATCATATCAGCAAAATCAACACGACTTTTTGGTAAAATTTGGCTTTCATAATAAGAATATAGACGACTCAACAGCTTTGCTTCATGAATCCAAGTAGATTTTAAAGAATCTGGTACATCTTGAGAAATAACGAACTCTCTAATTTTATCCAAGTAACGATTTCGATTCACATTGGCTTTAATTTTCGCAATGATATCTAACATTAAATTGACGAAGTTAAAAAACTCTGCTTCTACGTTGTTATCCAAAATCTGATCATAAATTTCTTCTAAAGAACGTGGTTTCATTGGCACATGATATTTTGCCAATTCGATTTTTAGAATATCTAAATAAGAAAGTTTTTTACCATCAATTTCAAGTTCGTAATCCAACTCAATATAACGATTGTGATGATTTTTATGAAAGACTCGTTTCTTATGACGAATTTCTTGATACTTTTCAAAGGTGCGTTTAGATAATGTGTTTGTGCCATGATGAGTAGACGTAGATAAACCATAATACTCGATGTAGATAGGAATATCATCGACATAAATGGTAAAATCTGGTAAATATGCTCGTTCTTGATCAATTCGTTCTGGATACGGTTGTTCGTACTCATAAGGAATTCCGTTATAAAACAAGAAATCGGCAATTCTGGCCTCTGCCTCCGACTTAACTCGCTCATTCTTTACCGTTCGAAAGTCTTTTAAGTAATTTTCCATTCGGTACGTCACAATCTTTAAAAGTTGGTCCTTGTTTTCCGCAAGTTTTCTCTTTTTATAATCAGCAAAATATTCGTCAAACGTACGAAACTTCTTGTAATTTGCAACGAATCCTTTGGAAAATAAAGGATACTCACCCACTTTATAAGCATTGAATGTTTCAACATAATCATCTAGCAAAGAAGGATTAGGAAACAGTTCCTGCTTTACAAAATCGATAATAATCTGTTTCTGTTCTCCTTCTACAACTGGTTTTAATGGTGTATTGAACATATGACGTACGACTTGCATTCCCAAAGAGTGAAATGTCATAACGTGAACAGGTAAATGAAATTCATAACGAATTCTCTCTTCCAACTCTTCTGTTGCTTGATTGGTATAAGAGATAACAGCAATCTTAGATGGTGAAACGTTACGTTGTTCCACTAAGAACTTCACTTTAGCAGCCATGGTAGTCGTCTTTCCTGCACCTGCTCCAGCGATAATCAAAGAATAATCTTCTTGGTCTAAAATAGCCCGTCGTTGTTCTTCATCCAAATGAATGGATGGATCGATTTCATCAAACATGTGATCAAAGTAATCCCGATACAAAACCAATTGATGATCAATAACTGCTTGATTGTGCTTTTGAATCAGTTCGTAACCAGAATTGGCAATCGTACGTAATTCTTCCGTTTCGTTTGTTATATCTGTTCTACAAAACAAATCATCATATCGATTTAAAAACTCTTGATACTCACGAAACGGAATATAACGATTTTGTTTTAACAACTGTCTGAATTCTAAAACACACTCTTCCCCATCTAACACAAACATGGATACCACCACCTATTATAGGATAAGTATACCACAGATTGCTATTTTCCCCAATCATTATTATGGACCAAATTTAGCGACAACAATATAATATAATGAAAGGAGTGTTAGCTATGATGTACGGATGTGGTTATCCAGTTTGCATGCCAAATAGTAACGATAATTCCGGATTCGGTTCAGGCTGGGTTTGGGCAATTATCATCGTTATTTTCCTAATCTTCTTCTGCACAGGAAATAACAGAGGCAACTGCGGTTGTTAACACCAAAAAAAGCACAAAAATGTGCTTTTTATTTGGTAAATTTTACCATAGACCGAATAATCCATTGAATCAATTTATAAATCAAATAAATTCCAAAAAAGAGAATCATAATTAAAACAGTATATGTTTTAGCTTCAGCACTTTTACCATTTTTTGCCAATTTATATCACTTCCATTCTTGAACTTTTCAGACGAATGTTGATGCTATTTACTAAATAATTTTTTAAAATTCTCTATATTTTCAATATCATGATCATCTAAAAGATATTTCAAAATCACCTTTTGTAATTTGTCGATATCTGATTTTCTATTTAACACATGAATTCTTCTATGACAGTTTGGACAAATCGCAACTGTGTTATAGATCTTATCAGGCCCAGCAGATGCTAACGTTACAACATGATGCTCTTCCAAATAAGGATTACCATTTTTATCCTTAAATGGTGCTGGTTTCCTACATAAATCACAAACGCCATTTGCACGTTTCTTAGTATATTCTGAAATCATAGAATTTCTCTCACGATATATTGCTTTTACTTCTCGAGATGAACCAGAAGAAACAATCGATTTAATTTTTTCTTTCATTTCTTTTTGGGAAAATTTACGAATGGATCTTCTTTTTTCTTTCTCACTATTCTCAACATCTTGAATATCAATTAACAGTTTGGAATTAGTATTTTTTAGACGCAATGGGAACTTAAAAACAGTTCTCATGTTTTGATTTTGATCTAATTCATTTGTAGTATAAACATCTCCTGCAATCTCTACTTCTCCATCAAAATAATAGTGATTATCTTGATAAGACTCAAATAAATAAACATGAATACCAGATTCCTTGGATGTAGCAAGCGTAATATTTTGATTTCCTTCTAATGTTTGATCTCCAACTTTACCCATACCGGTATAGTTTAAAATACCATCTTCTGTCCATTGATCATCATACAATGGATTGTTATGCTTAGCAATTAGTACCAAGGAATTAGTCTTCTTGCTTCGTCTCATGCCGCCCATCAATGAACACTTAAAGGCAGTAGCAATTTGTTTATTATTATACTTATTTCCAACAACCAAATCAGAAATTTGCAATGAATGACTATCTTCTAAAATATATTTTGCTAAAGGAATATCGGCAGGAGCCAAATCATATTGTAATAATTCTTCTTTTGAAACCCATCTAGATTCTGAATGATCGTGAAGTTGGAATTCACCAGAAATATATCAACATTGATATAGATGAATATCAACTGTACGATTTGGATATTCAAACACTGAATTGGTTAGATATTTTTCCGATTGAACAGAAACACCAAACTCCTCAAAAATTTCTCTTTCAATCGCATGTACCTCTGTTTCTCCAGGTTCTACTTTACCTCCAGGAAATTCCCATTTTCCTAAAACATTAGAATCTCCTGTAGAACGTCTAGCAATTAAAATATGATCATCTCTTTCAATAAAAGCTGCAACCACACAAAGCATGTACATCACCTACCCAAATTATATCATACTAGTCAACGAAATTACCAAATTTTGACAATCCTTCATAACAAACATGATGCAAATCTAAATCTTTAATTATATTTTGAGGAGTACATTCTAAATACAAAGATTCATCCACTTCCATATTACCTTTATCACTATCAATGTAAATAGCAAGAGGTTTTGAAATACCAATCGCGTAGCTTAATTGTACACTACACCAATGCAAACGATATTTTTTTAAATATCGTTTGGCAATCTCTCTTGCTTTATAAGCACCACTTCTATCTACTTTAGTTGGATCTTTTCCACTAAAAGCACCGCCACCAACTTTTGCAAAGGATTGATAACTATCTACTACAATCTTTCTCCCCGTAAGACCAGCATCCCCTTCAAATCCACCGATTAGAAACCTTCCGGTCGGATTAATTAAAAACTTTTCTACCAAAATCTGGTAATAATTACAAATTTTTAAACATTCATCTCGAATCATCTGGTCTAACTCTTCTCGATGACACTCATCATTTTGGTAAGAAATGGTAAAATAACGAATCTTTTTTAATTTCCAATTCTCATCATACTCACCAGTAATTTGTGCTTTACCATCAGAGCCTAAGTAAGGGCACTCTTTTCTTTTTTCATCGTACCACCTACTAAGTTTTTGTAAAATTATCATAGCAGTAGGTAATAACTCTTCGGTATCATCACATGCATAACCAAACATCATTCCTTGATCTCCTGCTCCACCGACCTCATCATTAGTACCTAACGCAATATCTGGACTCTGACATCCTAAATTATTAATAATTTCATAATTACTGAAATAACCAATATCATGTAGAACTCCTCTTACAACACGTTCTACATCAACTTTGGCAACTGATGTAACTTCACCAGTAACAAAGATTTTTCCTTTACCTCCCATTACCTCGATTCCACATCTTGCATTTTCATCTTGTTTTAAATATGCATCTAATAATGCATCACTAATTTGATCGCAGACTTTATCTGGATGTCCACGAAATACAATTTCATTTGAATATAATCTCATTTTTCTTATCTCCTTTCATATTACTGAAACGAAATAAAGAAAAAAACAAGTTCATAGGAACTTGTTCAAAGCTCCTCATCGTACGGCTTTAGCACCTAACTCAATAGGTTGCTGTAGTTTCACAGGGCCAGTCCCTCCACTACTCTTTATAAGGTTTCAGTAAAATAATTATAGCACACAAATAATTTTTTCAATCACTTAAATTAAAAGAATTTATATTTTAAAAATTATAATAATTTAAAAACACAGAAATAGTTTTCATTTCTGCGTTTCTTCATTATACATTATTGACAAGTATAATCTGTTAAATTCTTTTCTTTAAACTCATCAATTGTAATATCTTTTGATGAGTAAAATGACTCTTCATCAAAGTCATCTCCAAATGTTTCCTTTAAAGCATCTATATCTAATTCATTATAATCAACAGTCATAATATACTTTACAGTTGTATCATTTTCTTTTGAGTATTGAACATTCATACCACTAACTTCGTTTAAAGCACTAGTAAATAAGTTTGCAAAAGAAATTGTCATATCAACTGTTGAAGGATCCATTTCAGTTAGATTGATATTTTCCACATTCGTAACCTTGTTATTTTTGTAAGTAACATTAATAGTATCAGTAACTTTATATCCGTCTTCATCAGTAGTGACTTTTTCACAAGATAAAGAACCGGAACTACTTCCACAACCTGTAAATGCAAATAGACATAATACTCCCACCAAAACAAATAATGTTTTTTTATACATACATTGGCACCTCCTTTACTTCAAATTATATATAAAACACCTATACTAGCATGTTTTATCAAATCAAAAGAAAAGGGCAGTACAAAAACTTCATATCTTAATAAAGTCTGTACTAGCCCTTTACTTTCCATGTCTTCTAAACTGATTATAACACGATTTGAAAAAGTTTACTATATTAATTATAGTGTTAACAAAAAATTGCCAAATTTTACCAATTATTTTTATAAAATCCTTTTCAATGTTTTTACAACCTCGAATTCACCATTAGAATTAGAATTCAAATTAAAATATAAAGACTTACCACCATGCTGTTGCCAATCTCTTAAATTTTGAATACTATCATCAATCAGTACCTCCCCATTTCTAGGTAAATAGATAGAACTCTTCTGAAGTTTAGGTGGAACAAATAAAATTGGAATCGTAACATCCTGACTTCGTAAAACATTAACCTTAGCCTGCATCTCAAGCAATGTATGTATTTTTGTTAAAATTGCAATGTTCTTTTGACGTTCTTGTGCCTCTAAAATATATTCAATAGAATGATTAATTACTTTGGACTTTTCTAACAATTGATACCAATCTAAATGATCAAAGAATTCACTCCAACTAATATCAGGCCGTTCACTCTTCATTTTTACTATTCTTTCTTCTGTATCATAAATAACACCATCAAAATCAATTAATGTATCATACTGTAGCATTTATAAACACCTCTAATCACAAAATAAACTTAAAACTCTTTCTTTAATTTTAACAGACCTTTGTATATTTTCAAAAGAAAGATTTTTATCTTCACTTCGACAATTACCAAATTTTTCCAATTTATGACTATTTCTTTCTAAAAAATACAAAGCCATTTGATAAAACATCTTAAAACTAAGCGCATAATCTAAAGGTTGGTGCTTCATAGAAAGTAAATTTTCTATTAATTCATTTTTGAATATCAAGTAAAATGAAGGATAATTTTGAAAAGTTTGTTTAAAATCAATTTGATCTAAAGGAAACAAACACCTAACCCCATAATCAGAATGGTCATAAGGCGTTTCACACATCTTAATTACCGTATCAAATGCAAACGATGCATTTATTTCTCTATCCTTTATAATTTTACTTTCAGATAAAGCAATTAAAAGACATGAGGCATATTGAAATGTAGTTAATCTTCCATCATACTCTTTCTCTACCAATGTAGATAACTGTCTGTATTTCCGAATTGCGCAATAAATTGGAAAATGATGAATTAATCGAAGAGAAACACCATTTTCTTGTAATCCATACAAAATCAAATCAACTAATCCATCATCTGTTAAACTAATATATTCTTTCATATAAAACTCTCCAGTACCGTTATTGTAACACCATATAAAACAAAGTATAATTTTTTACAAATAATTACCAAATTTTTCCAGTTAATATTTAATTACCAAAATTTACCAATTAAATTTTAAAAAAAGAGAATTACTATATTCTCAGTAATTCTCCAATAACAAACGGATTACCTATACATCTTCATTCATAATTACTCAATAGCACTTTTATACTATAAATATCTTATTATGATACAATCCGTAAATATATATCATTGCACGAAATAAAAATACTGATTATTCATATTCTATTTCTTCATACTTGTCTTTAATTTCAGCAATTTCTCCTTTTAGCAATACATTATTACTGTTTAAATCAAAATCTCGATAATCATACTTAATCGTTCTATCATATCCAGGAGTAAACTTATATTTAGAATAACCTTTTTGATCAATATCATTTACAATTTCTTTCAGTTCAAAATTACTTAGATCATCCATCATTCCTCTTCCAGCACCACTTACAATGTATGGATAATGACGACCAGTACCTTTCTTCAACTCTTGACAACCTAAAAAATGAATCTTGAAAGTCGTTGTAGAGCCTAAATCGTAATCCATTTCCAAATAATCATTTTTTACTAAATCAAGTTCACTTAACTTTATAATTGTAGCATTCAACTTAGGAATATCACTGTGATCATCCTCTATATCAATCCAACTATCATAAACCTTATCTTTATATTTAATTTTATATAAATGATATGCCACGGAATCAAAAGTTGCAAGAATCGTATATGCCAACTCAGCTACTGTCTTTTTATCTGTTATTTCAATAACTCTCCAGATTTTATCTTCCAAACCATCAATTTCTACTCGAAACGTTAAAACGTTTGTCATAAAGTTACCTCCTTTTCAGTTATCTTAACACAAGTTTGTGCTAAATACACCTAAAATGTAAGTAAAATGCTAAATTAATTTTTATGAATATACATTGCTAAAAACAAAGTTTTATACTGAAATATATTCTATCTTATAGTTAAAGAACAGATGCTTTAACATTTCTCATCTAATCATACTTCAATTCTATCCATAAATTGCTAACATTTATCACTTTTAAAATAATCAAACCTATTTGTCAATTCTGTTCCCCATCTAGGATTCGAATGAAGAATGCATTCCATACTTTCTATTTCTTGAATTTCTACTCTTTGAAAAATTTGATCATACTTATGAATATCATCTCCAATTAACCGATGTGTTTTTTCATCCAAATTTTCCCATTTCCATAAATATATAAAATCATGAACTTTCTCATCAAACGGTAACGGACTATTTTTATATACTCTATATGGATCAGCAAAACCAGTTATTATAGTTCCATCTTTCATGCAACATTTGCTCATTTTACCAATCGTATTCTTTAAGTTTTCTAAAGACAAACTTTCTTCTTTACAAAATCGTCCATTTCTTTCATAATAAATAATTTTTTTCATGTGAAATAACTCCTTAGTATTAAAATAACAATCCTATAATATCATGATTACTAGCGTATTAATACTTTTTATTCACTAATTCCAAAAAGCAATCTAACTTTTATCAAGCGAAAAGAAACTTTATAGTCCCTTCAGGGGGCATAGCGCAATGGGTAAATCATACCTGTTTAACCCCTTTAAAATCAACGCTTTCAAGACGCATGGTTTAAAAATATTTAATCTTGCACAGCAAAATTTAACCAAATTGTTGTGCAAAAACTGTGCAGACATAAGAAAAGCATATATAGGTTACGTAGCTATATATGCTTTTATTCACTTATAATTAAATAATTATCATACCCTATACCAGGCAAATTAATAAGGCAACTACCCTTGCATGGTTTTATTCCAAATTTCGTAAGTTGATTTTTACTAAAAGATATAAATAATTCTTTCCTAGCTCGAGTTATTGCAACATAATAAACACTCAATTCATCAATAAATGAACTTTCTATTCCATCATAATTGCTGCAATCAACACTACTGCAGTTTTTACATGTATAATAACTTGGAAAAATATTTCTTTCTAAATCAACCAAGAATACAACATCTGATTCCAATCCTTTGAAAGCATGAATTGTTGCAACGATAACTTTTTCATCAATTTTATTCATATATTGTTTCAAACCATTATTCAATAAAACATCCATAATGAAAAATAATAAATCGTCAAATTTATAAGCACTTGATATTTCAGAAATGGAATCAATAAATTTTCTTAAAAGAATTAATAGTGACAAATATACTTGATTATTACTATCTTTGTACTTGTCAGATATTTCAACAAAACATTTTTCTAACACCTTTTTAGCTATTTTCCTTTTCTCATATATCTCTCTATAAAAAACATTATATGCAGTTCTGTGAAAATCGATATATTCCTCGCCTTCGTCTGTAAATAATGCATTAAAAAATGGTATATTTTCCTCTTGTAGTTTTTCCAACAATCTTTTTGTATTATCATTTCCATTGAAAGATTTAACCAAAATAGTAGAATTAGAGTTATTTTCAATATTTTCTTTTACTTTATTTATTATCCATGTGTATTCTGATTCATATGTATTTGAACATATAATGTTTGGATGTGATAAATCAGTTATCAATTCTGGATTGTACGAATTATACCTAATATTTCTATCTAATAGCAGTAGATTCTGATTATCTTCAAATCTATAATTATGATTTAATCTAACCAATCGCATATTATAGTCATTCTTTAATAAATTCATAATATTGGGAATAGCACCTATAAAACCATATATTCGTTGTAATGAATCTCCAAAAAATAATAGTTTAGTGTTACTATCAATAAGTTTTTTTAACAATTCATATCCAAGGACATTTGTATCTTGACACTCATCAATAACAATATATTCAAACAATGATTTATATTGATTATTTATTACTTTATTTTCATCAAATATTTTTAACACAAGAGTAATAATTGAATTGTAAGTCAAATATCCCGAAATAGATACTTTATCTAAAATAAGATTATTATACTGTGAATATAGAGAATTAAATTTGTCTATATTACCTTCTTTAATAACTTGATCAAAATCATTAATTAATTCTTTTTCTTCATCTGTTAGTATGACTTTTTTTAGTATTTCACTATCATCTACAATATTAAATTCTTCAATTCTTTTTTGAAATTTTAATATTTTGCCACTATACAAATTTAAAATTCTTCGACATAGGCCATGATAATTTGACACCATAACCCTCTTAGATATATTTTTTTCATTTAACATTTTATTACCGAGAATACTTGGAATTTGTTCAATAACATCTTTCTTAATTTTATAAGCTGCATTCACACTAAAAGTCAAAGCCAATATCTTTTTGGTTGACGATAATTGTTTTGCTGCAATTTTGTAAGCAACAAAACTAATTAAAACTTTAGTTTTTCCACTGCCAGCTGCAGCTTCAACAATTATTTTTTTCTCATTAGAAAGAATTATATTTATTTGATCATTATCTCCGTTATGTATTTGAGTTATTTTATCTATAATACTACTTTCTGGCATTTAATACCGCCACCTTAATTATATTATAATATACATCCGGAATATCATCTTTAATTGTATTATTAGCAAGACATATACTAAAGTTTGTATTTTTATTGCCATATAACCATGTTGTAAGCACAAGAATTTTTTGATTTTGATTGTCCTTAGTCATTTTTAATGCATCTATTAATTTATAATCTTTTTCATCAACGTCTGATAGTCTAATCCTTTTTTGAACTTTAGATATTTGAGATCCTTGAATAATCAAATCCTTTCTTTGCCCAATATCATTTAAAATATTATATAAAATATGAGTTCGATTATGCGATAATAGATTCATAATATATTCTTCTTCAAAAAAAGTATATTTGGTAGATACAACATTTTTATATGAAGGATTGTATTTATCTTTATCCATTACAGCATTTGCATTTATTCCATAATGATTGAGTATTTTTACTAAAGAAGGAATCGAATCTGCTCCGTCGGCTTGAATTATACCAATATTATAATCATCTAAATTTATTCCCATATTATTGGCAAAAATAGGTAAAACTACTCGTTCTGTTGGACCTTCAACTAAAATACAAGATTTAGCAAAAAAGGCTTCTTTAATTCTATCATTTTGAAGAACAAAATGTTTTTCATCTTTATCATCAAAATCACAGTCGAAATCTGTATATGCTCTAACATCACCTTTATAAAAGTCTAAACGAACTATTTCATGAAAATTTGTTGATACAATATTTGGAGAATGTGTAACTATAAATAGTTGCCCAAAAATACCATCTAAGCCAAAAACTTGCTTTATAAGTTCTAGAAATTTCAGATCATTATTATTTATAATATTTCTAATATCATTTATTACGCTACGTTGCATATATGGATGAAGATGTATTTCAGGTTCATCAAGCAACACAAAAATACTTATATATCTTTTGTTATCAGAAGTAGTTATTATGCTATCTGAATTATTGTCAACTGTTTGCATTATCTTATTTAATAACTCAAAATATATATATGAACTAAATCTAACACCACTTCCCATCTTGTTTACAGACATTTCATCTTCGTCTTTTAATTCTATTAATCTAGGTAATAAATCGATTATATTATGTTCAAAATTTACAGACAGATTATTGTTATTAATAAAATTAATCAATTTTAATATTTGATTCAAATGTTTCGAAATATTATCAATTTTTTCTGGATTAACAAGTTCATCCACATTTATTTTATTTTCACTTATATAATTTTCTATTAAATTATTTAAGAATTTACCACTATTCTTGGTCTTCATGAAATTTAATTCATCAGGCGCATTTATTGTATTGTAGTAAACACAAGGTAAATTTCTAATTTTCTGATAGCTTATAGCAGTCGCAGTATCAACATGATAGTATTCTATTCTATCATTAGGAGATTCTTGTATAGCTCTTATGCTTATAATATTAGAATCCCCAACATCGAACATATCATCAAAATATCCCAATTCAATGTCATTTAAAAACAAACTAACTTCAATTTCTATTGGTGAATTCACATCATTGAAATCATCTTCATTAAAACTTGATTTTGTAAAAAAATAATTAATTGCTTCTAATGTATTACTTTTTCCAATGCCATTATTTCCAAGTATGTATTTAATGTTATTACCATTATTAATTTCTAACTTTTTTAGATTTCTAAAATTATTAATTTTCAACTTCTTAATTATCATTGTACTACCTCATTTGCATATATTAATATCCTTTATTTATGACACTTATGACACTTATTTTTAGGTACCCACCACACACATTCAAGTGACACAAGTGACATATAATATCTATGATAATTCTTTTTTCTTTTTCTCGGCTAATTCTACATCTACTATAGATAACAAGTCATAACTAATTTCTTTCCAATTTTTTGATAAGTCAATGGTGATAAATTGTATTTTTGCATCTTGAACACCATCGTTATTAGAAACAACTTTTGCATTATAAGATTCATTAATCGGATCCAAATCAAAAGGAAGTGGATATAGCAAAATCCCTCTAAGACTATTTGTTACATTAATGTTATTTAAGTATGCAAGCATTTGATACATATTTGCACTTATTAAAGTTTTCTTATCATAATTTGTAGATAAGTACTCCTTATAATATTTTGTGTCTAAAATAATAGTTTCATCTTTTGAATATATAAGTGTATCCATTTTCATATCAGGTAATAATTCATTATTTCCACCTTCAAAGTTCCACTTAAGAACACTTTGATATTTTACTTTATATTTTTTATCTAATTCATAACTATAAAATTTATTTACAAATAACTCAAAGATAGAATTCATGTTTTTATCGTCGTTAAATAAATCAAAAAATTCATACTTACCTGTTTCTTCACTTAACATTTGATTATTATTAATCAGTTCACAAATTTTCAGAGTTAAGAAATAGTATTCGTTCATTCTATTAAATTTCAATTTTTTAAAAGAATTTTTATCTATTTCAATGTAATCTACTTTATTAAAATGGAAAATAATATTATTCAATTTTTTCTTATTTTCCTTAGAAATATCACTTGCCTTATATAACTTTAATGCTATATTTTTTAATATCTGATTAAAGATATTATTCTCCTCAAACTCATCAAAATCACAATATATTTTACCATTAACTAATGTTTGCTTATCTAAAGTCGATTTAAAATCTATTCTTCCTTTTACCGATCTTAGGCAATCATTTTTATTAATATATTCCTTGTATAATCCTTTTAATAATATTTTCTTAATATTAATTAAAAATAATTCTGCATATATATCTGATGATTTAAAATCATCGTTAGAATCAAGATTAGTTAAATCTATTGAATTCACTTTATCCCATATATAGCTATACATGAATAAAGCATTTTTTATAGGAACCTTAAATTTATTCATAAAATGCTCCTATAACATATCAGAATATTCTTTTACTTTTTCTTCATCATCAATCCAATATTCTTTTAATAATGGTAAAATTTCATATTTAACAATACTATTATAAGAATTTTGTAAGTCATCAACTTTTAATTTATCAACAAAATAACTATGTCCAATTTTAAATCCTTTATTTAAATCGTTTTCAATATTTTCATTAATCTTATTAAATTTAGTACATAATTGTTCAACAAAATCTGCATTAATATTGTTTTTATTTGTTAAATACTTTTTAAATTCAGGTTTACTAAATGCAGGATCCACTTCATAAAAAGCAAATCTTCTTCTTAATGCATAATCAACCATTGCTAATGATCTATCAGCTGTATTCATCATTCCAATAATGTAAACGTTATTAGGAACATAGAAAACATCTCCAGAATAAGGTAAAACAACCTTTTCTTCTTCTCTTTTATCATTTTCTATTAATAGCATTAATTCACCAAGAATTTTACTTAAATTACCTCTATTAATCTCGTCTATTATACAATAATATTTATTATTCTTATCATTTTTAGCTTTTTCGCAAAATTCTTTAAAGACACCATCTTTAAGCTCAAACTCATTATTCTTATTAGGTCTAATACCTTCAATAAAATCTTCATACGAATAACTTTGATGAAATTGTAAAGAAAGTATTTTACTTTCATCCTTTTCACCAATAATTGAGTATGCTAATCTTTTAGCCATAAATGTTTTACCAACACCAGGGGATCCTTGCAATATAATATTCATTTTTGTTTCTAATAAGTTTCTCAAATCATAATAATCATTTTCGTTCATAAAAACATCATCTAGGAAATTAGAAACTGTATACTTTTTATTAATTGTCGATTCATTTTCATCTTTATCATTTATAACATCATCGATAAAATGCCATAAACTTGATCCCAAATATTGAGTATCATTATTATTAACTTCTGGAACATCTCTCCTAATATATTTATTTAATAAGAAAGATAATTCTTCTGCTTGTAAATTGCTCTCACATGAATAACCAAAATATTGCATTAAAACATATAGCTTGTTTTTAGAACATATATTTAAGAATTTTTCTGGATAATAAATATATAATAATTTTGTTAATAACATACTAGTACCACTTAGTAGTGGATACTTTTCAGCTGCTTTTATTGGTGAATCCGATTCTCCATATTCTTTTAAAAACATATATAATTGGTATTTAAAATTTTCCCAAAATTCTTGAGGATTATTAATTAATTGATTACCTCTTCCATAATACTCATTTTCGCTATGTTTATAAATTCCAAATTTAGCTGCCGTTGATCCTCCTATTCCTGGTCCAGCGTCTTTATATTCACCAAATTCTAATTTATAACATAAAGACTTTTTGTAATTTGTACCACCTAATGCATATTCTTCTAATGATAATGTATTTAATTTTTCTAAAGGATATTCTTTCTTAAATTTTTCTCTTTTTTCAACACTATCTCTTTCATTAGTAACTAAATTAACAAGATTTTTATTGTAATACTTTTTAAATGCAGCAACAAGCGAAGTATCAACGTTTTCAACTGTATTTTTGGTTAATACCTCTCCTATTTTTCTATAATCAGGATTTGAATTGTTAATTAAATAATCTCCAACGATTTTAACATCCATACCGTTATAAATATTTTTGTTATTATCATTATTTGGAATTTTAAAGAAAGCTAATACTCTTGATGCATCAAATCCACGTCCTTTATCATCATGATAATAATTATCCTCAATCGTTTTCATTGATGAACCTTTAAACAAGTATTCATAAAGTACATAATAATTAAAATCATCAGTAAATGGATTCGAATCAATATGTTGATCTTCTAAATAAACTAATTTAATTCTATCATCATTCATATTTCCTACTCCTCATCACTTTTTTTAAATGCCTTAAAACTCATAGGTTCAAAAGTCATCTCCTTAAATAATTGCTCACCATCCATTATAAAACACTTTGCAACATTATCACCTAGCGATGATATTCTATATATTTTATAATTCTTACCATGAATTTTAGCAACTTCTAATTCATTTCTACTAATATCAAAAGGTGAATTTTCATCCATTGTAGAGCCCTTAACCTCGATATATATTGGAAGTATATTACCATCTATAACATCATAAGATAAAATGTCATATCCTAATCCATCACCCTTAGTTTTAGATACATGCTCTATCATGTTAATTAAATTACCATAACCTAATTCAGCTAATCGTAACTTTTCATATTCTAAAACTAATTCTTCTGCTTTTTTTCCTTTCGCAGAATTACGTTTATTTATTTTTTCAAAATTATATAATCTTACTGTAGGTGTATTATTTTTCTTTTTATACTCTTTATATGTATTAGGAAATTCTATAATCTTTAAGCTTGTAGAATTTTCAATATTTTTCACTTTAGAAGGATTCCTTCTTTGAATCTTATTTTCTATTATTTCTTCTACTATTCCTTCATCTAATTTATCCATAGACAATAGATTATTTATGTTATTCATATCTAAATCATGATCCAAAGAACCATCAAAGTAATTTGAACTACATAGGAATTCTTTTATTTCTCCTTTGTCTGTTATTTCACAATATTTTGAATTTTCAAATTTATCTAATGTGTTCTTAACATATGATATAGCTGCATCATTTATAATTTCAAATGAAGTTTTTCTTACATATTTGATGCTTGATAATTCATTAAATAATGCATCAAATCTTATATCATTAACATATTGCTGATTTACAATCTTATCTATATAATCTGATTTATCAAAATCATTCTCTTCACGACTTAATAATATTAAGTCTAAACAATCTTTCCAATCAGAGTAAACTTTTGTCCTCATGACAAATAATACAAATTCATTGTATGACAAATATGAACTACCTGTTTTATGATACAATTCATACATAATTTTATATAATAGCATTATTGCAAATACAGAGATATCATTATAATCATTATCCCCATGATTGACATTTAAAACATTAAATGGTAATTTTTCTAATTGTCTTTCAACTAATTCATGATATATTTCCATATCTTCATATGTCTTAATGTACTTTGAAATCAATTCATATGCATCAGTCACTGTTGCAGTATCATATCCCGCCCCACTTCTTTGAATTAATCCTAAATATTCTGGAATAATTGTGTTTCTATAAGTGTTTTCCCCTAATTGTGCTGGATATTTAGTAGCCATAGCATCATTGTTTTTAAATTGTTGAGAATAAAATTGAGCAAATCCATGTGTTTTTTCACTTAATTGATATCTGTCTACAATTTGAGCAATAAACAATTCAAGAAAAAAATCTGAAACAGTTTGCTTAGTCATAAACCAATAATCAACTTTTACACCTCTATTAATTATACTATCTAAATAAGCTTTTAATTTATTACTTTTCATCATATTTTCCCTCCTCAACATCTTTGATTACATTTGCCAAATAATAAGCCAACAATGGTGGTACAGCATTACCAATTTGTTTAATAACTGAACTTTTATTTCCATAAAATATAAAATCGTCATCAAATGATTGTAATCTTGCAGCTTCTCTTGGTGTAATAGTTCTTGCTTGTTCTGGATGTATATATACTCCTGATGATGGTGTATCAAAACGTGTAATAATTGTCTTAGATAGATCTTCCCATCTCATTCTTCCATAAGCTCCACTATGAACTGATTTTATGTTTTTGCCTTCTTTTAAATCTAAACGTCTACCACCTGGTTTTAACTCATTAATTCTATCAATAGCCACTTTATTATGTGTAGTAGCTTTATGATTATATAAAATTTTTGAATTCTTGCGTCTTTCTTTTTGATATTCAGTCAGAGGTTTATTTTTATAATCTTGTTCAAAATCGCCTTCGCCACTTGATAAATAATTTAAATCTGAAATAGCATCATATATTGTAGCTTTTTTAATTTCTCCTGATTTTATCATTCTGTTTTTTGTTTCTTCAAAAGCTTTTTTAAAATTTATTTTTTTCTTTGATCCAAATATTATTAAACGATGCCTGTCTTGTGGAACTCCATAATCACTCGCACATAATACTTGCTTATAGATATAATACTTTCCTTTTTTAAAATTAGTTTCATCAGAAAATAGATTTTCAATTTCTTCTATAATTTTACCATTCGACATAGAAAGCATTCCTGGAACGTTTTCCATTATAAAATATTTTGGTTCTACTTTTTGAACTACTTCAAAATAATTTCTAAATAAGAAGTTTCTTGGATCTTCAAGAAATGCATTCTTTTTTCTTATTCTTGCACCAGCCATACTAAATCCTTGACATGGAGGTCCACCTATAATAACATCAACCTTATCATTTAATTCATCTAAATACGGTATAAAATTTTTAATATCATCATTTATCATCAAAGTATCTGGATGATTTTTTTTGTAACTATCTGATATACTTTTATCTATTTCGTTTGCTAAAACTATATCATAACCAGCTTTTCTGAATCCGGAACTTAATCCACCAACACCGGCAAATAAATCTATTACTTTCATGATTCTACCTCCTCTGCCAGATCATTCATTCTGTATTTATATGCATAATTAATAATGTACTCAATTTCTTCATCTGTAAAATTATAAATTTTTCCAATTATTCTATCTATATCATCAATTATAGATTTAGAATATTTGTGTTTATATTCGTATTCAACTTGCTTAGAACCGATATATTTTTTGTTTTTTTCTAAATCCTTTTCTAATTTAATTGATAATTTTTCTAATTTTTTAATTTCTTCATTATTTAATTTTAAATAGTCAAATTTTATATTATCGACATCTAATAATGTAACATGCCAACAATCAGATAATAAAATCCAAAGATAATAAAATGTTGAGGAATTAAAGAAACAATTTAATATTCGTTGTTGAGTTTGCGATTCACAATTTATTTGTTTTATTTCATTTGTTTCTATTTCATGCATAAAGCATTTACTCCATAATCCCAATCTAGTACTTAAATACAACTTATATTCTCCATTTTTCTGATTAAAAATTTGTGGCAACTTATTTTCAATTTTATTTACTTTAGAAAGGATACTTTTTTCTATTTTTTTGCCGAATTTTGGAATATTAACGAAGTCATTGTTTTCAATATATTTTATATTTTTAAATAAATTTTCTCTTTCACTGTTGTACCAATAATTATATGAAGAACTAAATAAACTACATTTATCTGGAGATTTATTTGCAAAAAATATTGTTAGCCTTTGATGTACACCTTTAAATATACATCCTGGTCTATCAGCATAAGTACTAATATATATTTTTGAAGAATTTTTAAACATATAATCTCTAATTGGTTTCATTCTTGGAGTTGATATTAAAGGTAATGGGACAATAAATGATATAATACCATTGTCACTTAAAATATTGTAAGCTCTCTCTATGGTATATGCGTATAAATTTCCACACTTTATTGAATAAAAATTATTTAAAAGCATTCCCTTACTTTCTACATACGGAGGATTACCAATAATACAGTCAAATTTATATCCGAATCTTGTCCAATTAAATGAATTTTTATGTGAATCTTTAATTACATAATCTCTTCCTGTGAAAGCATCAGCAAGAATGAAATTTTTACTGAATATTTCTTCAAAGTTTTTTGGCATTAATCCCTTAGAAATTGTTTTCAAAATCAATCTCATTTTTAATAAACTAATGGCTTCATATGAATTATCTAATCCATGTAACATTCTTAAAATATTAACAACTTCATTTTCAATATTCATTTTTACTTTAAAATTAATTTTTTCTTTAAGCGTATAAATAAAATCAAATGCTGTAATAATAAATGCTCCTGATCCACACGTAGGATCTATAACTTTTAAATTGTTTATTTCTTTATTAATTTCATTTAATTCATCATCACTGAATGTTGAAAACAATTCGTTTAATATAACTTCTAAATCTACATTATATTTAATTAAATCATACTGTTCTTTGATAGCATCACTCAAATTATACTTCTTTATAATATTATTAATAGACGACTTTAATTTACTTTGAATACTACCATTCAATTTATTAAATAACGAAATTAATATTGAATAATGAGTAATATACTTAGTTGTATCATCTGGAGTATAGTAAGATCCAGTTTTTCTTCGATTAATATGCTTTTCTAGCACATATCCTAATAATGTTTGAATATTATCATAATCATTGTTATTTATATCAATTAATTCTTTGAATTTAATATAAATATTATTAAAATCAATATTTGATTTAATAGAATTGTATTTTTTAAAGAATAATGGGGTTCCTAATCCATCCTCATAAAGTTTTATCTTTTTCTTAAACTCTTCAAAATTCATCATATATTCTTCATTATATTTAGATTGTAAACATATCATAATTAAAATATCGTTTAATAAATAAAAACTATCTTTTTCTTTAAAACCATTACTAATAAAATCAGAATATGTGCTTTCATATAATCTACTTATTTTAGCAATATCAGATTTCATGTTGACCTCCCTGAACTATATATCTTTAGGCAACTTACTGTAATCATATTTAGTTGCTATCTCTTTTAATTCTTGTATTTCTTTATCAATATCCTCTAATGCTTTATCTAATGTATAATCAGTTTCTGCATCTTCTTTAATTAGTTTTAAACCTAATTTTATCTCATTTAAGTTTTGCATTATCTTTAATGCTTTTTTTCTTTTATTAGCATCCCAATCTAAAATATCGTATTTAAATAATCTACATTCTTCTATAGTATTCTTTAAATCTTTTGTTGATTTATTTTTAAACTCATCATGAGAAAACCAACTCATAACTTCATTATAACCAGCCGCTTTTAAAAGTTGTTGCAAAGATAAATCTAATTCTTCTGCTATTCTTTTTAAAATCTCAGGATCTGGTTTAGCTACTCTACCGTTTTCTATATCATTTAAAGAAGAATTACTTATTCCAACTCTTCTTGCAAGTTCTCTTTGAGAATACTCTTTTGCAGTTCTTCCTCCAACAATTAATGTAGTTAATGCTTCACTATTGTTCATAATTTCACTCCCTTAAAAGTCTTATTATTCTCTTCCATATTCATTATATCACATTTTGTCAGTTTTACAAAACATTTTTGTTCGGAACACTTGACAATTAAATTTATTTGTACTATATTGGTTTTAGTGAACGGTATACCGAACACTTAGAAGGAGGTGAGAAGATGGCTAAATTAAAAGTTCACAGAGCATTTGATGAATTCTTATTAGATCCTAATCTATCATTAAGAGCTAAAGGTTTTCTAACAATGGTATTAACTAATAATATTACTCATGGTATAGAAATCAAAGGACACTGTACCGACTCTATGGATGATATTAAAGATACCCTACTCGAGTTAAGAATCAACAAATATATAAGATATAACTCTGAACTTAACATATTAGAAGCAAATGCTGTTCCATACGCTAAATGGAATGAAGAAGAAAAAGAATTATAAAAGAAAGGAAGTGATAATGTATGACAGCATCAGAAACATTAAAACTAATTGCTAAACAATGGTGTAGTCTTAGTGACTTAATGAAACTTGCAGGTGTTGGTAGAAACAATGCATTATATATTAAAAGCACTATTAAAAAGAGATTAGAAAACGAAAACTATTATGTTCCAAATAATGCAGTACCTATGCAAGAAGTTGTTAAATATTTAAATATAGATATTCCATACTTAGAAGGCAGAGTAAAAACATTAACTAAGGAGGCTTAAAGATATGAAGGCTTTTGAAGATCTAAAAGAAAGCGCAAAAAAAGACATCATTATCGATGGATTAATGAGGTCTAAAGGTGTTTACTTATTAGTATCTAAACCAAAGGTTGGTAAGTCATTATTTGCGTTACAGCTTGCCAACTCTATTGCAAATGGAAAACCATTTCTAGGTCATGAGATTCTAAAGCCTTCACCTGTCTTATATATTACTACAGAACTATCAGATAGTCAATTGAAGGACAGGTGTAACCTACTTGGAATAAGTTTTAAGAAGAATACATTCTTCGCTATAGATAGATCTGATAAGCAATCAATTAACTTCAGAGATATAGAATATGAAATAAAAGAATTTGCTGAAGAATATAATGGAAAAATACTTATATTAGATATGTTAAAAGATATAAGTTTTGATATAAGTTATGACATTAATAGTTATCAAGATATAGCGCAAAAACTTATGCCACAAATTAGAAGTTATGCTGATAAGTATAATTTAACAATTTTATTTGTTCATCATTTGAACAAACTAGGTAAAACATTAGGATCAACAGGATTTGATGCCGTAGTTGATGGAATAATAAGATTAAGTAAAAACTGTTATGACGACAGTACTATAAAGATGGAAATTATCAATAGAGATTTTCCTGATGATGAAGAATATCTTCATAAAGATAAAAATCAAGTTTTCTTTATAGCAAAAGATAATGCTTTAGAAACACAAAATCCTATTGTAATTGGATTTGTAAAATATGCTATTAGAGAAAAGAATTTTGATTTCAATGTAAGTGAAATCATAAATAAAGCAAATCTAATGTGTACTCCTACTCAGTTAGGTAAACTATTAAACACTAATGTAGATTTGCTTGAACAAGAAGGTCTTCATATAACTAAATATAGAACTAACGAAGGTAGAAAATATCATATTGATTATGAAGAACCTTCTTTAGAAAATGAGTAACGTGGCACGTTTTGTTTCGAAGAAATGAAAGTGGCGATAGTGAAACATTTTCATGTTTTAGAGAATTGATAAATTCGATAAAACACTTGTTACACAAGCGGAGCCTTTGAATTTATTTCATTGGTTTCTGACTTTGTAACAAGCATATGGGATTTTTAAGGATCACCTTAAACTCACGGGCTGTGCCCTAGTGAGATATGGCATACTTATAAATAAGAATGCCAATATTTATGAAAGGAGTACAAAATGAATGTAGATTATCAAGTGCTCACTTTTAAAAATCAAATAAAACCTAAAGATATTGGTGGACTTGGAGTCGAATTAAATGATAGAAAAGGTTCTGGAAATTATGATAAAGAAAGAACTCAATTTAACATAGAATATGTTGGATTCGATGGTCATCCCACTCTATCTAGTAAAGTATATGAAACTATCTATACTAATAATATTCATTTCAATAAAGGTGATAATACAAATATATTAAATGGTTGTGTTGTAACATCTGGTCCAGAGTTTTTTAGAAAGCTAGGACTACCTATGAAAGATACAGGAAGAGTTCATGTAGAAGGTAAACATATTGGAGAACCTATCTTCTGTCCTGATATTAAATCTAAAGAAGATATACCAGAACCAGTACTAGAATATTTCAATGAATCATATCGATTTTTGTCGAATATTGTCGGTAAAGAAAATGTAGTTTATGCAGGAGTACATTTTGATGAAGATACTCCACATATGCATTTCTACTTTTTACCAGTAGTAGATCATGTTAGAAGAAAAGTATTTGAAACAGATGACTCTGGTAAAAGAATAACTAAACAAATATATACTAAAGATAATACAATCAAAAATGTTCCTATTCAAAAACTAAATGAAAAAGGAAAACCTATATATGAAATTGAATATGGCAAGTTCCTTAATACAGATGAGTTTTGGAAACAACTCGGAGGTAAAGCATCATTTGCTAGACTTCAAGATCAATATAATGAATATATAACATCTAAAGGTTTTGAATTAGATAGAGGCGAAATTGGTGCAAATAAACATCACCAAGATAAAGCTGAGCACAATATAAAAGTATTAGAAGATAAAATAGACAAATTAAATAAAGAAATAGAAATGAATAAAAGAATAAATGAGGTTGAACTAAAAACTAATAAAGAATTTAAAAATATAAACGAAGAAGAACTTTTAAACCCTTCTAAAGACATTTTTAAGAAGTATAAAGATAAAGATGTAGAGAAACTAATTGATTATAGTAAAGAGATTAAAAAAGAAAATATAATGTCTAAAAATGAGTTAGAAAAGAAAGAATTAAAGATAGAAAAATTAGAAAATCAAATTAGTCAATTTAAATCTGGTAAAACTTATTCTGATAAAGAAAAAGTAATTGCTAATCAAGAAAGAATTATTAATGAGCAAAAAGGTATTATTGAAAGTCTTACAGAAGAAGTTCAATCTTTAAAAGCCAAACTAAATAGATTATTAAATGTATTTCACGAAAAACTTAATAGTGCTTATTTAGCTGTTGCTCACCTACTCGGATTTAAAAATGTTAATAAAGATAATGTTAATCATGATCTGATGGATTATAAAGTTCAAGATATTAATCGAAAACATGAACCTAGATACAGTAAATCAACAAAGGATAAATCCGATGATTATGAATTATGATAAAATATATATGACGTTGATTTTTCTGGGGACATTAGAAAAGGAGGAAATTTAATAAATGTCTGTTAGAAAAATACCAAAAAATAGAATAACTAAAGATGGTAGATCATATGCGTTTATAGTAACTGAATATGGTCTAGATGGTAAAAGACATCAACATCAATCTAAAGCATATATGACTTATGATGAAGCATATAGAGCTGAACAAGCATATTTAAATAAATATAAAGATATTGATGTTAATCCACATATAACATTCTATCAAGCATATTTAAAAGTATATGACTATAAGAAAGATAAGATTAGAGCAACTACTCTTAAAACTTATAGAGATAGAATCCATTTTATGAAATTATTTTGGGATGTAGAGTTAGTAGATTTAGATGCTGATATATATCAACGTTGGAGAAATCAGATGAATAAAACTGATTTATCTGATAGATATAAAACCGATATTCAAAAGTTAATTAAAACAATATGTAATTATGCCGAGAAACAATGGGATTTTAATTTAAGAAAGTTTTATAACAAACTAGAGCCTTTTAAAACTCCTGGTGCAATAAAAAAAGAAATGGATGTATATAAACCTAAGAGTTTTATAAATTTATTTCTGTAGTAAATGATATTCAAATGAGATGTTTATATAAAGCATTATACTATTGTGGACTTCGTAGAGGTGAAGCTAGAGGTCTTCAGTGGAAGAATGTAGATTTAGATAATAGAAGAATATATATTAAACATCAAGTTCAAAATAATGTAGAAACAAATAATGATAATGATTGGTATATATGTGCTTGTAAAACATCTACATCTCATAGAACTGTACCAATACCAGAAGATCTATATGAAGAACTATCTGAATTTAAAAAGCAATTAAAAAAATACAAAACATATAGAGATACATGGTTTGTATTTGGAGATAAGAATCCTATTGGTACTCATAAAATGAATAATTGGAAAAATGCATATTGTAAGAAAGCTGGTATTAAGCAAATAAGATTACATGACTTTAGACATAGTTGTGTGTCAGCACTTATTAATGCTAAAAGTCCAGTTCCAACAATTTCAGCACTAGTTGGTCACTCTACTCCAACTGAAACATTAGATACTTATTCTCATATGTTCGAAGAATCACTTGAAGGTGTAACTGATTATTTTGATAAAATATATGAGGAAAATAAACAAAAAAATCACCAAAATAACGGTGATTAACTGTGCAACTGTTGTGCAGACGCACTTTTATAAAATCAATACTCCCTTATAGATAAAGGTTTCCCAGTGAAATCTTTGTCTCGCCAGGGGGCAAATAAAGTCAGACATGCAATTTTATAAATATTGTATAACTCCTTATAAAATGCGTCTTTTATTTATATTCGAGAGTGTAAAAAATTCTGTGTAAAATCCATCTAACCATGATCAATTAAGTTTTATAGGAATCGAAGTGATTCCTTTTTCTATGACCCAATCATATCATAGAATATTAAATTTTCAAACAACTAAATTCTTCCTTCAAACATAATCGATAACTCTCCAAGAATCAAATCCCAGTTACGATATCTTCCGTTCCATTTTTTAGTAATATTTAAGGTTGCTAAATAAAGACACTTCATCAATGATTCATCGGAAGGAAATACAGACTTCGTTTTTGTATACTTACGATATGAGCGATTTAAACTTTCAATAGTATTGGTAGTATACATGATTTTTCTTACAGGTTCTGAATAACTAAAGAATGGGCAAATCGCATCCCAATTTTCTTCCCAAGATTTAAAGGCGGTAGGATATTTACTTTTCCATTTTTCTTTTACTTTTTGTAGTTGCTCATGTCCTTCTTTTTCGTTTTTAGATGTATAAATTGTTTTTAGAGCTTCACAAAATGGTTTTAACTCTTTATAAGACACAAATCTTACTGAATTGCGAATCATATGGACAATACATCTTTGCTGTACAGTTTTAGGATATGCTGTCGTAATTGCTTCTTTCATTCCTATTAGCCCATCCGAACATAAGATTTGGATTGGATACAATAATTTCCCTAATTTTATTTCACTCATATTATCACACCCAACATTTCTATACTATTGTACCATATTCTTTTAATTTACCGAACATCAAGTATAAAATTCATATGTATTATATTTTCTTAAATTATTTATTCTTTTTACTAATTACCAAATTTTACCAATTCTTCCCAAAGCACAAAAAAACTAGGACCAACGTCCTAGTAATTTCCTTAATGGGGCGATAACAAAGGTTATCTGAAACCCTAAAGTAGATGGTGATAAACAACTAATCACTAAACTAATAATACCATATATTTTTATTTTTTTAAACTATCTATCTAAATATTTTGTAATTAACTTGTGATAATGTCATAGTGTAATTAACTTTTGAATATGTCATAATCTTAAGTTATAATAACACCTCA
>CALVXH010000019.1 GCA_944368945.1 uncultured Bacilli bacterium | reverse complement strand
TCTACTAGCAAAACGCTTAAAATGAAAAAATGCCCGATTTCTCGAGCAAATATCTTTCATTTTGAGACCATTGCTTTGTATCAAAATGTTAGTTATAAGATGGCGGGGGTAAAAAGAATCGAACTCTTATCAACGGTTTTGGAGACCGCTGCTCTACCATTAAACTATACCCCCGTATATTTATAGGCTACTTCAAGTAGCCTATAGATTATAAACTTTTTAGTACCTTATTTACAAGTCCCATGTCGCATTTTCCAGCATAATTTTGTTTAAAATGTTTCATGACACTTGGTACAGACTTGTCTTCTAAAGATAAAATAATTGTTTTTATTTCATCTTCACTCATCATCTTAGGAAGATAAGAAGAAATACAAGCCATTTGTTCTTCAATATTTTTAACTGAATCAGCTCTATTAGCTTTTTCATAGCTTGCTTTTTCTTCTTCTAACTCTTTTAAAGTCTTATTAATAATTTGGACAAGGTCTAAGTCAGTTAATTCTTTTCCTTTAGCTTTAGCTTCATAACCTAAAACCATATATTTATTAATAATGACACTTAAAACAGCTCTTTTATTAACTTCTTTATTTTTGAGTGCAAGCATATTTTCTTTTTTAATTTGATCAATAAGCATAATTACACTCCTTCAATCAATAACTTATTAAATTAGCTCTTAATAAATTTACCTTTATTCTTTCCTTTAGAGGCGTGGACAAGTAATGTACCATCTTGATTCTTAACTAAGGTCTCGCAATAAGTGAGAGCCTCCTCTTTAGTAGCAAATGTTTTAATAACTTTTGCGCCCTCTTTTAAAATGACTTCCCATCTACCATCAACTTTCTTTAAATGATAAACTTTCTTTTTTGCGACTGGTTTTTCTACCTTTTTAACATCTTCTGCCATATACTCATCCTCCCCAACAGACTTATTTATTAAAGCGAAACGTTGTGATGTACAGCTTGGACGTCTTCACAATCATCTAATTGATCAAGTAATTCTTTAAATTTAGTGAGATCTTCACCTTCTAAAGTAATTTCTTCATTAGCTTTCATTGTGACTTCAGCAGCTTCAAATTCAGTAATTCCGTTTTCTGCTAAAACTTCTTTTGCTTTAACAAATGATGCAGGATCAACTATAACTTCAGCTACTCCGTCTTCAACTGAAATATCTTTAACATCGACGTCGCCAAATACCAAAATTTCTTCAAGTTTTGCTTCATCACCGGTATATTTAAAATCAAGAATACCAACTTGTTCAAAGTTATAACTAACATCACCTAAGTGACCACCTTTACGTGTAATAATAGTTCTAACATTAACAAGGGCTCTATTAGAGTTATCACTTAATGTATCAACAATTAAATAACTTCCAGCAGGTCCATATGCTTCATATCTACCTTCAATGTAGTTTGTTGCATCTCCGCCTTGGGCTTTTTTGATAGCTCTATCAATAACATCCTTTGGACATTGTTTTCTATATTTATCAATTGCAGCTCTTAAAGCAAGATTTGAATTAGGATCTGGGACACCTCTTTTTGCGGCCATATAAATTTCTTTTGAGGCACGCATATAAATTGCACTTTTCTTTGCAGCAGTAGCAGCCATTGAGGCAGCTCTAACTTCGAAATGTCTACCCATAATTAAAAAATCTCCTTTGCTTTTACTATTTTACTACTAGTAGTAGTAATTATTCAACTTTTAACAAGTGTCATTAATAAAAAATAAATACTAATAGATGACTTCTTTTAAATATAAACCTCTTGCAGGGGCTTGATAAGGTACAATTTCTCTATTTTTAGTAGTATTTAATCTATGTTTAATGTAATTTAAATCAATTTTTCCTTTAGCATATTCTAGTAAAGTACCAACAATTTTTCTAACTTCATATTTCATAAAGCCATCACCTGAAAAACGGATATACATCCTATTACCTAAAATATCTGAACTTATATCAAAAATTTCTCTAATAAAATTATCGTCATCAATCTCTTTTGAAGTGAAATTTGAGAAATTCTTCTTACCAATAAATAATTTAGATCCCTCAATAATTTTATTAATATCAATATCATGAATATTTAATTCATAGTTTCTTAGCATTGGTAAGTATTCGCCAAAGTTAATAATATAAACATATGTTTTAGATTTAGCAGAAAATCGAGCATGAAATGTTTCATCAACTTTTTCTATGCTTTTAATATATATGGCTTTATCAATTAATTTATTCATTGAAATCAAAAACTTTGTTAAGTCTAAAATCTCATTTTCTGTATCAAAATGAATAACTTGATTCAAGGCATGAACACCTTTATCAGTTCTACCACTAGCAAAAATCTTAATATCACTATTTAAAATTATGCTAAGCACTCTTTCTATTTCAGATTGGACAGTATACATATTTGGTTGCTTGGCATACCCATAAAATATTGATCCATCATAAGATAAAACTAGTTTATATCTAAACATTAAAAAGCACCTATACCAAACCAAAGATGTAAAAAATTATCGTATCCTGCAACGTTTTGTGTGAAATAACACATAGTTGAGAATGCTGCAACAATTATAAAAACTATAATTAAAGCCACAATGTCATTTCTTCCAATTTTTAAAATTCTATAAGAGGATCTTTTACCATAAGGCTCATAGCCTCTAGCATTCATCGCTAAAGAAAGCTCATCACTTCTAGAAAAGCAACTACTTAATAAAGGAACAATTAATGTAGTGACACTTTTAATCTTCTTAGTTAAAAATCCTTTTTCATAATCAACACCTCTACTTTTTTGAGCCTTCATAATCTTATTAGCTTCATCAAGTAAAGTAGGTATAAATCTTAAAGCAAGAGAAATAGTCATTGAAATAACTTGAGTTGGAAATTTAATTATTCTTAAAGGAGTTAAAAACCATTCTAAAGCGTAAGTCATTTCCATTGGTGGAGTCGTAGAAGTTAATATCAAAGTTAATGCAATCATCATTACGAGTCTAAAAAAGACATGGAGTGATTGAAATAATCCTTCATAATAAATTTGATATCCATTAGGGAAAGTAACAATAGGATGATATGAACTAGTGTCTCCAGCTTGTGGCACAAAAACAAAGATGATTAATAAAAAAATCATCATGAACCATAAACTTTTTAAATTAGATAAAAAAGATAAAAAAGAACATTTAGCAATTGCCATAATCACTAAAATAATTGCAAAAAGAATACCTAAAATAATAAATCTATTTGCATAATTGCCATATGGTAAAAAGCAAATTACCATAAATCCAATTAAAGCTAACATTTTTATTCTAGAATCTAATCTATGAATAACCGTGTTATATGGTGTTAATTTTCCAAATACATTCTTCATCTTATTTTCCTAAAACCTCAATTAACGAATTAAAATCATATACATTACTTAAATCTTTTTTATAGCCTTTTTTAACTAAAAGCTTCTTAAACTTATATAAGGTAGGGATTTCTAATGAGTACTTTTCAATATCATCACTATCAAAAAGCTCATGTGGAGTGGTAATTTTTACTAATTTCGAATCGTTTAATACAACTACTTTTTTAGCATAATTCATAACTACATCCATATCATGAGTTACTAAAATAATTGTTTTACCTTTCTCATGGACCTTTTTTATAACTTCCATGATTTCTTTTTTTCCATCTGGATCAAGCCCAGCAGTTGGCTCATCTAAAACTAGAATATCTGGATCAGAAGCAAGTATTCCAGCGATTGCAACTCTTCTTTTTTCTCCTCCGCTCAATTCAAAAGGAGATTTATTAAAATATGATTCATCAATACCAACAGATTTTAATGCTTCTATAGATACTTTTTTTGCTTCTTCTTCAGTTAAATTAAAATTAGTTGGTCCAAACATTACATCTTTTAAAACAGTAACAGAGAAAAGTTGATATTCAGGAAATTGAAAAACAAGACCAACTTTTTTTCTAAGTAAATAAAGTTTTTTATTTTTCTTAACTTCATCTTCACTTAATTCTTTCATCTTCTCTTTAAATAACTTTTTATCACTTGTCACTATAAAATAATCAACTTTAGTGTAACCACTTGTTGGTTTAATTAAAGCATTTAAAGTTTGAACTAAGGTAGATTTTCCACTGCCAGTTTTGCCAACTAAAGCAACAAATTCGCCTTTAGAAATTTCTAAATTAATATCTTTTAAGGCGTCATAATGATTAGGATCTTTTTTATCGTAAACAAATGTTACATTATTACAACTTACTTGCATAAATAATCACTAAGCTCCTCAATATTATTAATTTCATTAGGAATTTGCACGTTTTTATCTTTTAAAGATGACTTTACTTTCATAATGAAAGGTATATCTAAGCCAATTGATTTTAATAAATCCTCTTTTTGAAAAACCTCATTTGGTTTGCCATCTAAAAATATTTCACCTTTATTTAAGATGATGACTCTATCACTAATATAGGCTTCTTCAATATCGTGAGTAATTGAAATAAATGTTAATTCTGGATCTTCTTTTTTCATCTCCATTATTAACTTTTTAATATCTTCAACTCCTTCAGGATCTAACATAGATGTTGCTTCATCAAAGATAATAATTTTAAGGCCAAGTGCTAAAATACCAGCAATAGCAACTCTTTGTTTTTGCCCTCCACTTAATTCATCTGGAGACTTATTTAAATACTTTATCATTCCAACTTTAGAAGCAAATTCATGAACTAGTCTAACCATTTCTTCACGAGGTATATTTCTATTTTCTAATCCAAAAGCAATATCATCTTCAACAGTAGAACCAATAAATTGGTTATCAGGATTTTGGAAAACAATTCCAATTTTTTTGCGAAGTAAAGATTCATTTTCTTCTTTGACTTCTATATCATCAACAAAGATTTGACCTTTATCTGCTGGAAGAAGATAGCATAATAATTTACTTAAAGTAGACTTACCACTTCCATTATGTCCAATTAAAGCAACATACTCACCTTTATTAACATTAAAAGAGATGTCTTTTAATGTTTCGACACCCTTTTCATAAGAAAAATATAAATGTTCAACGCGGATTGCTTCTTTCATTACTTTAAAATAACCTCGCTATATCTTCCTTGATATTTTTCTAATTTAACTCCAGCAAGTTCAAACATCTTTTTTGAAGCTAATGTACTGACTGAATCAGCATATTTATCACTTAAATAAATGATTTTTTTAATTCCTGTTTGAATAATAGCTTTCGCACACTCGTTACAAGGAAATAATGTAACATATAATGTGCAACCTTTTAATGAGCTACCATTTCTAATATTTAAAATGGCATTAAATTCAGCATGGCAAACATATAAATATTTACTATTTAAGCCTTCGCCTTTTTCCCAAGTTAGTTTTGATTCATCAAGTTGTCTAGGCATTCCGTTATAGCCAATTGAAACAACTTTATTATCTTCATCAACAATACAAGCACCAACTTGTGTAGAAGGATCTTTACTTCTTTTAGAGCTTAAAAGTGCTATCCCCATGAAATATTCATCCCAACTAATTACTGACATAAAAAATCCTCCTAGAAAACTTTAAAAATAATACAACATTTTTATTATTTTCTCATTAAATAAATAAAAATATTTATATTTATATAAATAAGGCACTAAAACAATAGTTAATATCAAACTAAAATAAATTTATTATTTACTGCATTATTTCACTATTTTTAATATAATAGATTCATGAATGTATTATTTTTTCTTACACCAAAAAGCCAAATTAAATATGTAGATAGTTCAATGTCAATAAGACAAGTTTTAGAAGTTATTGAACATTATAGATTTACAACTATCCCTTTACTTAGTAAAGATGGCAAATTTATTGGAACAATTACCGAAGGCGACTTGTTATTTTACGTTAAGGACCACCCTTTTAAAAGTATTTCAGAATTTAACAATGTAAATATTTTAGAAGTTAAACGTCATAGAGATTATTTACCAATCAATTCTAATCATGATATGGTTGATTTAATTGTCACTGCTGTAAATGAAAATTTCGTCCCTGTATTAGATGACCTTGGTTACTTTATAGGAATTGTTACCCGTAAATCAATTATTAACTACTTATACTTAGAAAATAAAAAGCAAGCTAATCAATAAGTTAGCTTGCTTTTTATTTTACTTAAACATCTCTATTAAAATTGAGACCATTTTTTTCATTTGATTAATACTAACAAATTCAAATCTACCATGAGGATTAAAATCTCCTACACCTAAATTAGGACATGGGAGACCTTTATAAGTGATGGTTGCTCCATCAGTTCCACCTCTAATAGGTAAATAGTTAATCTTTGTTTTAGATTCTAAATATGCTTTATTAATTAAATTAATTGCACTCATATCATGGATGAAATAGTCTTTCATATTTCTATATTCATCTTTTATTAATACATCAATTTTAGCCTTAGGATACTTTAATAAAATTGAATTCCTTGCAGAAAGCAACATTTTTTTCTTTTCTTCAAGCAAATTCTTATCATGGTCTCTTAAAATATACTCTAATGTTGTTTTTTCAACATCCCCATTAAATGAGCATAAATGAATAAAACCTTCATAGCCTTCAGTTTTTGAAGGAATCATATCTTGAGGCAATAAATTATTAAATTCAATACCTAATAAAGCAGAGTTAATCATAATGTCTTTTGCCATTCCAGTATGAACTCCAACTCCAGTTATTGTTACCTTTGCACTAGCAGCATTAAAGTTTTCAAAATTAGCTTCATAAATTGATTCACCATCAAGAGTATAAGCAAGATCAGCTTTCATTTTAGAAGGTTCAAAATGTAATGCTCCTTTACCTATTTCTTCATCAGGAGTAAAGGCAATTGCTAAATTATATGAAAACTCATTTTTGTGAGAAACATAATATTTAGCAAATTCAAAAATAATAGCAATACCAGCCTTATCATCTCCACCTAATAAATGTTCTCCATCAGTGACAATTAAATCATCACCAACAACATCATTTAAAAGTGGGAAATCCTTAGGATCCATCGTATATTTATCATTAAGTTTAATTGCTTTACCATCATAACTAGTAATAATTCGAGGATTTTTTATACCTCCAGCAATAGTAGGAGCTGTATCCATATGTGAAATTAAACCTAAAGTTTTTTCTTTACCATTTTCACATCTTCCATAAACAACTCCATATTCATCAATATAGGCATCAATGCCTAATTCTTTTAAATCATTAACTAGAATTTTGCCAAACTCAAGTTCACTACTTACACTAGGATAAGTTAAACTATTCTCATCACTAGTTGTATCAAAAGCAATATATTTTTTAAATCTTTCAACAATATCCATTTTCTTACCTCACGTAACTATAAAATGCAAATCTTACATTATTAAACGAAGCAACTGCACCACTTGATAATTCAAGACTTGATAATTTTAAACTAATTTCGGAAATATTATTATTAAAATACAATTTAGAAATAGTTGTTGTGCTGTTTATATAATAACGAATAGTTCTATCTTTAATTACATTAGTATCATTACTAGATAAGGTTACACTAGGTAAATCAGTTTCATATCCAGTATAGCCATCAATCTTTAAATAAAAAGCGATATCTATAAAGTAATCATCATCTAAAAAACTAGGATTATTTTCTTTAACTTTTGTTACATCAATTGTAACTTCATCATTATTTACTACAAAATAACTTGGGTCTTTATCTAAGTAATAATAAGCATCATTTGATGTTAAGTCTTTTTTGTCTTCATTTAAATAAACATCATAGTTATTTTTAACTAAACGATAATCCTTAGTAGTATAAAAAATTCCTAAATAGATGCTTATACCAGCTAAAACTATAATAATTCCACTGATTATAGAAATAATTAAAACTTTTAAATTTTTCTTTGAGTCTAAATTTGTACCATTTTCCATAGCAAAATTATAGAAGAAAAATATATTTCTTTAAACTATTTTAAGCAATTTAGGAACATATTTAGATAAAGTTGCTAGAATATATTTATATGAAGAGAAAAGTTATAATCATTGATGCACATACTCATATCGGATATTGGCCAACTTTATCTAAAACTCAAAATGACCTTATTGCAAGTAATCAAGACTTTAATATTTCATACTCATTAGTAAGTTTTGATGGAACTGAATTTAAAGATGACTCGAATAGAAGAGGAAAACTAGTTTCTCAACTTGAAGCCTCTAAAAAATGTCTTAAATTCGTAAAAGAAAATAAACATTTTGGGATGCTAGTTTGGATTAGACCACATTTAGAAAAAAATTATGAAGAAATTGAACAATTTATAGTTAAACATAGAGAATATATTCATGGATTAAAATTTCATCCATATTGTTCTAGATTAAGAGTTAGTGATCCTCGTCTACTACCTTATATTAGAATTGCTAGAAAATATAATTTGCCAATTCTAGTCCATACTGCTAGCGACACATATTCAAAAATAAAATATTTAGAGAAAGTTGCTTCATTAAATCCTGATATTACTTTTATTGCGGCTCATTTAGAATTACTTAGTGATAATCAAAACGCTTTAAGAGCATTAAAAGCTAACCCTAATCTATATGGAGATACAGCATGGGTAAATATAGAAACAATTAAAAAAGCAAAAGAAATTGGTGTATTAGATAAAATAATGTTTGGCACAGATAATCCAATTGATGGATATGAAACATTAAATAATCCAATTTATCAATCTTATTTTAATAATGACATTAAGTTAAAGAAAAAAGAATATGATAACTTAATGTATAAGTTAGCAATGAAAATTTATAACATTAAAAAAGAAGAATTAGATTAATTTATTTTAAAACAAGTAAAGTAATAAAGCATGCAATGACTAAAATAAACATGATTATAATAAAAATAAATAAGCCTTTTGCATGCTTTTTTCTTTTTTCTTCAGTTTTTTTATCTTCTTCTTCAACTACATCTAATTCATCAATATTTTGATTTTCTTTCATAATATTCTTCCTTAATTATTAGTTAATTCTTTTTTATTTCTTGCTTTAATACGCTTTATAAAAGCAAATGGTTCTTCTAATAATGCTCCTTTTTCTTGGAATCTCAAGGAAACATCCAAGGCAATAAGTATAATAATAATATGAACAAAACTAGTTAAAAATCCAGCTAACATTCTTACCGTCATAACAACCATAAAATCATAGTTTAATAAAATAGCTTGCACTAAACTTCCAACAGGTATTTTAAATACAAAATAAGTAACATATACACTACTAGCAATAATATATGAATTATAGTATTTATTAAATTTTCTATCTTTAAATCTTCTTTTTATATATAAAGTACCTGATAAAAAGGCAACTGATAAAACTAGAAATGTTGAAACGATAGTCCATTTTAACCAAGGGTATAATTCATAAGTTGTTTTACCAGATTCACTATGAATTACATCATTATTAGCCATAAAAGCAATAACAAAAACATTTAAAGCAATTAAAATTATTGTTAAAATTGTCGGAAACTTATTTTCTAATTTAGTAAATGAAATAAATCTATAAATTAAAAATGGCATTAATCCTGTTAAAGAAGCCGCTATTGTATATAAAGGATTAAAAGGTCCAATTGGATAAAGTAAAGCACCAAAAACATCTACTGCTGTACCAACAATAAATCCATAGATAGGTCCTAAATAAAAACTAGCAAACATTACAATTGAATTAGTAAATCCAATCTTTAAAAATGGTAAACCAAAAATATAAGAGATTGATAAAAATCTAGAAAGTATAATTCCTAAAGCAATAAAAAGTGCACTAAAAGATATTTTATAAAGAGTATTCATTCTTTTCATGATTAATTCCTCTTTAAAGCTTTTGCCATGTCTCGCTTATCATCTCTTTCTTTAATAGCTTCACGCTTATCAAAATTTTTCTTACCTTTAGCTAACGCAATTTCTAATTTTGCTCTTCCTTTTTTTAAATATAATCTTGTAGGTACTACTGTATATCCATCTTTAATGGTTTTTTGTTCGTACTTTAAGATTTCATGTTTATTTAATAAAAGTTTACGGGTTCTTAAAGGATCATGATTAAAAATGTTGCCTTTATCATATTCAGAAATGTTCATATTTAAAATAAAGGCTTCACCATTTTTAAAAACAACATATGCATCACTAATAGAAACTTTACCTTCCTTAATTGATTTAATTTCAGTACCTTTAAGTACTAAACCAGCTTCTAAAAAATCACTTAAGAAATAATTAAATGATGCTTTTTTGTTATTAACTACTACTTTAATACCTGAACTTTTTTCCATGAGTTCAATTATAAATGGTTTTAAATAAATAATCTATTAAAGTAGAGAAATTTAAACTATAAGTTTCAAAAGTAATTTTATGACTTTCGAATTAAATTTTTAAAGTAGATATTTACATTTTTCATCTATATAAAGGTTCTTTGATAATTCTAAAAATGAGATTTTTCTCCAAACTGAGGTTTTTTTCATCTTTGATTGCAGTTAAATTAAGTTTAAATTGACTTTTTAATTGTTGCTCTTCTCTTTGTGATTTCTTTTTTTAATTAATAAAGTTAAAGAATTTAAACAAACAGTTACACTACT
This sequence comes from uncultured Bacilli bacterium, assembly GCA_944368945.1. Classification (GTDB taxonomy): domain Bacteria; phylum Bacillota_I; class Bacilli_A; order RFN20; family CAG-826; genus Onthovivens. The sequence goes on along the minus strand of CALVXH010000019.1, from coordinate 15,454 downwards.
TAAAGCCATTAACATAGAGGCATACATTGGAGTAAGCATAACTCCTACTAAAGCTAAAGCACCTGCAGCTAATGGAATAAATAAAGTGTTATATATAAAAGCCCATAAAAGGTTAAAAGCAATGTTCTTTCTAATTAATTTAGAAACTTCAATTATATCTAAAATATCAATTAAATCACTATTCATTAATATAAAGTCACTACTTGCTAAAGCAACATCACTTCCTTTAGCTAATCCGATACCAACATCACTATAAGTTAATGCTAAGGAATCATTAACTCCATCTCCTACCATTAATACAGTTTTGCCTTCTTCTTTTAACTTTTTAATAACATCGCCTTTGCCTTCTGGTTTAACATTACTAATTACTTTTTTAATACCAACTTCATTAGCGATATTATTAGCGATAATGTCATTATCACCAGTTAATAAAATTACTTCTTTAAATTTAGTAGAAATTTTACTAATAAATTCTTTTGCATTAGATTTTAATTCATCTTTTAAATAAAATTGTCCAATTACTTCATTAGCATTAAAAGCAATAATAGGTAAAAGTCCAACTTTGGAACCTTCATCCATTTTTTCTAAATAAACTTCTTTATTTTCTTTATTATATTCTTTAATAAATAAATTTTTATTACCAATGAAGATTGTTTCATCTTCATAAATACCTTTAACGCCTTGTCCTGGTACATTAGAAATCATCTTAAATTCTTTATCAACATCTTTATATTCTTTTAATGCTTCAACAATGCCAGCACTTAAAGGATGAGTTGAATATTGTTCAATAGTTTTAACTCTAATAATTTCTTTTTGATTATTAGTAAATAAATCAAATTTAGAAACTGTTAATTTACCATTTGTAATAGTATTAGTTTTATCTAAAACAATAGTATCTACATTTTTTATTGTCTCAATTGCATTACTATTATTTACTAAAATACCTTTTTTAGCAAAAATCGAACTTCCTACTAATAAAGATATAGGCGTAGCAAGTCCTAAAGCACAAGGACAAGAAATAACAACAACACTAATAGCAAATGTAAATGCTTCATCAAATATATTTAAGAAATGATCGCCTAAGATTGGACCATTATTTATAACTCCAGCAATAATCCAAGAGATAAAAACAATAATAGCAATGACTAAAACAATTGGAACAAACACTCTAGAAACTTTATCGACTTTTCTAGTTAATTTTGTATCCATGTTACTTGCTTCCATTACTAAAGAAACAATCTTGCTTAAGACATTATCTTTTTTAGTTTTATTAATTAAGACTGTAATTGAGCCATCCTTATTTATTGATCCACCAATTACACTATCTCCTTCATCTTTAGCTACAGGTAAAGATTCCCCAGTTAATAAAGATTCATCAACGCTTGTCTTTCCTGTGATTATAATTCCATCTAAAGGAATAGTTTCGCCGTCTTTAATAATTATTGTATCTCCACTTTTTAAATATTTAGTTTCAACTTGCTTAATTTCATTATTTACTAGGAGATTTGCGTACTTTGGTCTTAATTTTAATAGTTCATTTATTGTAGACTTAGCTTTTCTTTTTGATAAATCTTCAATAAATTTTCCTATAGAAACAATAACTAAAATCATTGCTGCACTATCTAAATAATTATGAAACATTATTTTTCCCATATTATCTTCATGACTTCCATAAATAAAATATTGATCTGGGAAAATAATTAATTTAATAATTAAATAAACAGAATAAACAAGTGAAAATAAAGAACCTAAAAATACTAAACTATCCATATTAGGAGATAGTTTTATTAAACTTTTAAATCCACTAATATAATAAGAAAAGAATATTCCAATAATAACTAAAGTTATCGCTAGTTCAATAAGTGGCAATAAATAAATTGGCTCTTTAAAACTATCAATAATTGCGTTTGGCCACATATCAGACATCGCTAAAAACATTAATATAGCAAGTAAAATGACTCCAATGATAAGTTTAATAACATTCTTTTTCATGTCCTTACTATTATCAATAACTTCTTCATCATCAATAACTTCAAGTCGATATCCGATTTCTTTACATGCATTAATAATTGTTTCATCATTAACTAATTTTTCATTAAACCTAACCTTAATGACATTAGTAACCAAGTTAGCATTTACTTCTAAAATGCCTTTTATACCTTTTAACTTTTTCTCTATATTACCTTTACAGGCTGCACAATGCATATTTGATGCGTAAACGTGTTCCATATATTATTTAAACCTCTTAAATAAATCTGTAATCTCATCAACTACTGTCTCATCACCATTTTTAATACTATTAACAAGACAGATGTGTAAATGATAATCTAAAATTTTAGTAGCTAAGCTTTTGATTGAATTATCTATTGCACTAAGTTGAATCAAAATATCATCACAATATCTATTATCTTCAATCATTTTTTTAACGCCATTCATTTGACCAATTATTCGATTCATTCTTGTAGTTAGATCTTTTTTATTATCTTCACTTCTAACAGTTACTTTATTACAATTTTCGCACTCCATAATTAACTCCTTCAATAATAATATATACCGGTGGGGGTATATATCAATTGTTTTGCTATTTTAATTTTTTTTATATATATTTAATAAAAGGGAAACTATGTTAGAAATTAAAAATCTATATAAACACATAAAAAATAATGTATTTGATACCATCAATTTAGTGTTTTCTTCTAAAAGCTTAGTGTTTTTTACTATAGAAATGGAACAGGCAAAACTCCATTATTACATGTCATTACTCTAAATAATAAGATTAGAAGTTAATTTTTATGCAACACAATAGAAGTCTACTTTTACGCTTATAAAAAATCGTTTTCAAAATAAAATAATAATTTTAGTAAATAATGATCATCTATTTTACACATAATGAATATTATTAGAAAAAATGGGAAGATATATTAACTTTCCATTTTTACATTATTTTTAAATTTAGTGAAAAAAGTTTCGATACAATCAATTGTTTTTAGGTCTAAGCTTGCACATATGATAAACTTCAACCATTCTATCTAATGCGTTTGAATTAACTAGATTTATTGGGGTAGTAAGTCTACTTTCAATCATTTCAGGAGAAACTCCAGCAGGCATTTTGCCTGATTTAGCAGCTGCTTTAAGACCAAACTTTATCATCTTTTGTTTTAAAGGTGACATCTTAGAAAAATCCATACCACCAGGAAGTAAGTATAATCTAACATGATAAAATTCTAATCCATTAGCAGTTATTACATTTTCTTTCTTTTCTTGATCAATAGGTTGGATACCTGTGCAAAAAATAAAAACATTTTTATCTTCAAAAAGTTTATAATGCTTTAAAAATTTATCTAGACCTTCAATAACATTATTTTTTAATGGTCCACCATAAAAAATATATTCGGCTTCCTTAAGTTGCTCTTTTTTTAATTTTGAAATTTCAACTACTTCACAAGGAAGAACTCTTCTTTCAAGCATATCAACATAACTTTTAGTAAAACCAGTATTTGATTTATAAACAATTAAATTACTCATATCTAATATATTATATAGATAATTAATTCAAAAAACGAGTTAATTTCATACACTTAACTAGCCAATAATGATAAAATCTTTTTATGAAAATTAATGTTAAAAATACACTTATAGAAAAATATCTTTCTCAAAAAGAGTTAAATATCTTAATTGCTAATATTTATAATAGCTATTTGGAGGAATGTCCTTTAGAAATTAATGAAAATTCTATTAAAGAATTTAGTAAGACTAATAATCCAATTTATTATGCCTTTTTAAAAGCATTAGATATTGATTATGATGATTACGAATTCTCTAGATTAGCTAAAGAATATCATGTTAATGAATTTAAAGAATTGCCACTAGAAGAATATAAAAATAATCCATATTATAAAAATATTCATATAGAGGAACATAAATACAAAAAACGGACATTAGGATATTCATCTTATGCTCCTTATCAATGCTTTTTATATGATGAATTAGATATTAATCCAAAAGACTTTTATAAAGAAATTTCTAAATTTGGTTATTTTAAAGAAGAATTTAAATACCTTGAAGTTAAAGAAGGTGATACTACTTGGATGTCTATTACTCCTCATGAAATTAATACTATGAAAGAAGACATCAAAAAAGTAAAAGGAAACGTTCTAGTTTTAGGTTTAGGACTAGGCTATTTTCCTTATATGGCTAGTTTAAATAATGAAGTAAATAAAATTGTAATTATTGAAAAAGATAAAAATATAATTGAGTTATTTAAAGATGAATTACTATCAAAATTTAACACTAATAAAATTGAAATAATTCATAGTGACGCTTTAGTATATCTTAAAAATATAAAAGAACATTTTGATTATGTTTATTGCGATTTATATCATAATGCAAATGATGGATTACCATTATATTTAAAAGTAAATAAATTTGAAGCAAAATTAAAATCTACAACATTTTTATATTGGATTGAAGAATCAATTCTTGCTTTACTTAGAAGATATGTTTTAACTATCTTTGAAGAAAATTTAAATGGCTATACATTTAAAGATTACTTAGATAGATCTAATTTTGATAATGCTTTATTAAGCGATTTATTTAATTATTTAAGAGATAAAAATTTTACTTCTAGAGAAGAAATTGAATCTCTTTTATCAAGTAAAAATTTAAAAAATCTTGCAAAAAGCCTTTAAAATTACTTTTTTAGGGCTTCATCATAATTATCAATGGTGAGTCTATAAGTTACCCACTCATCCATTTTTTTGCCTAACATAGTATCATAAAACTTCATACTTGGAGTATTCCATTTTAAGCATGTCCATTCAAGTCTAGGACAACCTTCTTTTTTAGCTATTTTAATAACTTCTTTAAATAGTCTTTTTCCATATCCATTATGACGATATTTTTCATAAATAAAGAAATCTTCTAAATGAATTCCACATTTACCAGTAAAAGTAGAAAAATTATAAAGATATAAGGCAAAGCCAATTGGCTTATTTTCCTTTAAAAGTAAGATTGCTTTACCAATATTTCTAGTAAATAAGGCATACTCAATATCTTCTTTAGTAGCTTTTACTTCATTAGATAATTTTTCATATTCTGCTATTCCTTTAATGAAATTTAATATCGTTAAAGAATCTTCTTTACTAGCAATTTTAAAAGCAATATCGTCATTAGTATCCATAATTAATTTCCTTTCTTATTTACTAAATTTTTAACATATGACTCTGAATTTATAGAAATTATATTTAGTGAATAGATCACTAATGGAATTGTAATTAATATTCCGACATTTAAATTTATATAAGCAAATATTAAAGCAATTAAAATAGTAAAAACAATAATTAAAAAAGTACTTAATAAACTTTTAGAAGTGTTTTTAATATTCATTACTTCTTTTAATTTTAAGCCTTTATTTTTATATATAAACCAAGAAGTAAATAAAGAAAAATATGCATCTAAAATTAAATAAATAAGTAAAACAATTAAAGCATATCCACCAATTAAACTATTAATGAATAATATTAAAGTAATCATAATTAAACTAACTATTGGTTTAATGATGTAACCTAATATCTTTTCTTTTAATGTTTGATTAATAGTTTCTTTAGATAAAATATATCTAGTTAAAATAGTAGATAAAAATATAAATATACCAAGTGAAGAAATTGAAATATATAAAGCATTTTTAACTGACACACTAAATACATTAATTATTGAGTTAATTTCAGTAGTTAAGCCACTACCTGATACATTTAAGGTATTTAAAAATCCATTAATTGTATTATTAATCCAATTTTTATTAATTATTTCTTTAATAACTTCATAAATATTATTGTTCCAATTAATTTGATTAATAGCATAATCAATAAAATCTTTAATTGCAATTTCACTAGTTGAAGCATTCGCATTTATATAAGTTATTAATTCATTGCCAGCATCAGTAACATTAATTAAAAAATTTCTAGAAAAATAAAAAAATAGTTAATAACGCACCAAAATAAAATATTCCCATTGGTACGAATATATAGACTAGATTTTTAAAAAAGTTTCTAAAAGAATTTTTAATCATTATTTAAATTATCCTTAATAGTAGAAATAACTTCTTCCATCTTAATAACAGGTGGATTTAATTTATATTCTGGATGTAATAAAAGATGATTACCAACTAAATAGCATTTTATACCACATTTAGATGCACATAAATAGTCTTCAACATCGTTATTGCCAAATAAAATTACTTCTTCACCTTTTAGATTAAATTTCTCTAATAGATCTAAAAAAAATTCTGAATTAGGTTTAGAATGTGAAGAATTTTCATAAGCAGTAATATAATCAAAATCGCTTTCCTTTAATCCAATAAAACTCATTCTAGTTAAATCAGCAGATAAAGGGAAAATAGGATTTGTTGATAAAACACAAATTAAATTTTGACTTTTAACAAAATCAACTATCTCTTTAGCATATTTATTTTCTTCACATATAACTTTAAGATTTCTAAATTCATTTACATAAAATTCATCAAACACTTTTTTGTCTCTATTATATTTATCTTCGCCATATACTTCTTTAAAATGATCCCAAAAAGCTTCTTCATTAGTTTTTGTACCATCATTTTTATACATTAATGATGTGCCTTCCCAAAGTGTCTTAATAAACTTATCTTTTTCATACCCTAAACCCTCGATTTTTTTAAGTAATAAGCCGAAATAAACTTTTGTAAATGCTTCTTCATTTAAAGGTAACAATGTTCCATCTAAATCAAAAAATACTGCCTTAATCATACTAAACCTCTTTTAACAATGTATATTTTATCGAGATTGTTTTTTAAAAGAAATATAAAAATAGAAATAAAAAAGTATTTATTCAAACTTTGTAAATTTGAATAAATACTCATAATTTCCGTTTAATTAATAAGCTTTGTTTTACCCCTAAAACAACCACCAAATTAATTATAAAAGTTAACTTGGGTTTCAAAAAAGTGACAATATTAGGAAATTTTAATCAAAAGTTATATATTTAAAGTCACTTGGGCGAACTTCTATATCTCCAATTTCTGGAGGAATAGATTCAGTTTCATCCTCATCTTCTGTTTTATTAATATAAAAAGTAGACACGCTAACTCCAATAACAGTAGCAGCTAAAAATAAAATTAATAAAGTAACACTAATTGCAATAATTGCTTTTTTATTTGAAACAACAACTTGATCTTTTTTAGATTCAATGATTTGTCGTTCATTAATAATATTATTTTCTTTTTCCTTTTCCTGCTTAGGTTCTTCTTTATCTATTAAAAAGTATAGCTCTTCATAACTTAAATTATAAAAAGTAGCTAATGTAATAAATTCTTCTATTGAAGGAGAAGATTTGTCTGTTTCAAAATAAGAAAGCTTTTTAACAGAAATACCAATAAGTTTTGACAATGTATTTAAAGTTAACTTTTTATCCTTTCTTAAAAAAGCCAAATATTCTGCAAATTTTGCTGAATTAAATTTATTAAAGCCTGCAGAATCGTTATTTTTTTCTTTTTTTAGATTTAAAAAAGATGTTAAATCGACATTTAAAATGTTAGCAAAATCACCAACTAAGTTTAATGGGATACTTACTTTATCATTTTCATAAAAGGAAATTGATTGCGAGGTTAAATGAAGCTTATCAGCTAAGTCTTGTTGAGTTAAGTTAACTTCTTTTCTACGCTCTTTTATATAAGTTCCATAACTTGTTATGCTCATAATCCCTCAGTTTATTAAATTAAAGTATAAAATTGACACATTAAGAATTACTTTTATTATCATTCTAAAAAATAGACAAGTAAAGAAAAATGACAATTTTTTCCATTTTCTTAAGCCTATTTTCCAATACGTTGATTTAAATAAAGTGACAGAAATTTGAAAATAAAATCAATGATAAAGGAGAATAGAAATGAAAAAAACATACGCTATATTAATCATTTATGAAATGTTAGAAAACAATGTCGTTTTTATGCTTAAGGACCTTGAAGAAAAATTAAATTGTTCTAGAAGAACTGCTATTAGATACTTAAATGAAATTAGAGACTACTTCAAAGAAATGGATATGCCTTATGATGTAGAATATAAACCTTCAGGAAAAACATTTAGATTAGTTAAAAAGGAAAACAAAATAAAATAGCTTAATTCATCTTGAATAAGTTATTTTTTTCAAAATATAGTGTTAAAAATAAAATAATAAAAATTAAAAAATAAATAGAACCAATAATAATTAATAAAGGATTAATTAAACTACCTTTTATAAATAAAGTTGATAAGGTTATTATTCCTGTTAATAAAGAAAAAATAGTTGAAAGATTTTCAAATAATTCTTTTTTAATTAATAAAGAAATTAAAATAAATGACAAAGTCAAAATACTAAAAACAAATGCTATAACTGGAATCACTATTTCATTTTTAATAATTAAAGGGTTAATAAAATTTGTAGATATTACTTTTTCATCATTTATAGAATGAAAACTAACTGAATTAGTAAATAACATCAAAATAATATTTACTATCACAAGTATAAATGATCCAATAAAAAATATTTTCTTTGCTTTCAAATATTCTTTTTTACTAATTATCTTCATTTAATAATTATATAACAAGGTTATTTTTTTGCACTTTGCTTAATATCAGAATGATAAAAATAATTAATAATTATTGGTTTTCCTCTAACTTCTTTTAAAAATGGTTCTTTATCAATTACATATTCTAAAGAATTTTTAAAAGCGTATTCTTTTACTTCTTTATCTAGTTTAATCCAATAACTCATATCCCCTTTATTATAAATAGATTCATATAAAGGTAATAAGTCACTTTTATTAGACTTTATATATTCCATTATCTTAACTTTAAAATCACCTCTCAAATTAAGATTTTCAAGCCAAATATAATCTACATAATCTTTAATTTTATCCATTATTTCAAATACATTAGTAATTCCTGGAAAGATAGGTGAAATAAAGCATGTTGTTCTTATGTTAAGGTTATGACATATCTTCATAGCTTCAATACGTCTAGCAATGCTAGTAGTCTTTTCCATTTGCATTTTAAAATTTTCATCTAATGTATTAATTGACCAAGCAATTAATGGATTAGGAAAAGTTTTAATTAAATCTAAATCTCTTAATACTAAATCAGACTTTGTAGTTATTATTAAGTTTATATTTGCACCTTTAATTTCTTCTAAGAATTGACGAGTTCTTTTATATTTACTTTCTTGAGGAATATATCCATCTGTTACTGATCCAATAATCATTGTTGAGCCATCGTACTTATGTGGATTAGATATTTTAGGCCAATATTTAACATCCAAAAATGTTCCCCAGTCTTCTTTATGATTCGTAAATCTTTTCATAAAGTTTGCATAGCAATATTTACATGCATGAGTACATCCAACATATGGATTAATTGAATATCCAGCAATAGGTAAATTAGATTTAGTTAGAATATTTTTAACATTTATTTCTTTTATTATCATGTTTTAATTATATACTAAATAAATTTTTTATTTAATTAAAGCGTCTTTTGCAGTATATTCTTCTAAAGAATTTGTCTTTGTTTGAATACAAATGTACTCAATTCCACTATCTTTAGCAGCAAATAATTGCCTTTCACCTTTTGGATCTACCTTAATAAAATCACCTTTACTAAGTTCGATTTTTTCATCATCAATAATAAAATATCCCTTGCCTTCAAGAATAATATATACTTCTTCATTTTCTTTATGAGAATGAATAAAAGGAACATTTGTTCCAGCAGGTAATCTATTAACGCTAATTTCTGAACCTGTTAAATTTAATTTATCATGTAATTCAACTCTTGGCTCTTTTGCAACTGTAGTTTTTAAAAAGTTTTTCATAAAATATCCTCCTAAAAATAATAATAAAGGTTTTAGTGTAAATAAAAAGTACGCACAAAAAAGTAACTACGTGTTATTTTTTGATTATGTTTATATAATTTAATTGAGGATAAAATATGAAAACAAAAGAGGAACTTCCAAGTTGTCCAGTTGCTACAACAGTAAGTTTAATAGGTAGTAAATGGAAATTATTAATTATTAGAAATCTTACAAAAAGACCATATAGATTTAATGAGTTATTAAAGTCAATTGATGGTCTATCTCAAAAAGTATTAACTTCTAGTTTAAGAGAATTAGAAAGTGATGGGATAATTTATCGTAAAGACTATAGAACTAATCCTCCTAAAGTAGAATATGGCTTAACTCCATTAGGTAGTAATCTAAAAACTATTCTTGACAAAATGGCTGATTTTGGAGATTTCTATAAATCACAAATTTAAATACTTATATCTTTTTTATAGATAAATAATGTACTTTTGCACTATTTTATTTAAAATTCATCAATTATTAAATTTAAATATCATGTTTAACCATAATATTATGTGGAGTCTTTGATAATAATGAAAATACTGGAAGCATAGAGAAAATTAATACTAGTCCATAAATTAATAAAAGTAACAAAGTATTAAGCCACACTGGTATTCCTACAAAGGAAAATACAATTATCCAAAAGACATATGGAATAGCAAAATATAGTCCAAATGTTGTTGTTATTTCTAAAGCCATATGTTTATAAATAGGGGCTCTATTCATTCCTAAAGAACGATATACGCCAATTCGTTTTTCTTGAGAAATATTATAAGATCTAAATAATAATGAATAAGTTAAAATCATTGCAGCGAATAATAAAAGGGTAATTGCAAAAATTAATAGATAGAAATTAAGTTGATCCTTACTGCCTGCTAACTCTTTATAAGTTCCTAATATAGATGATTCGTTTATCTTATAAGATGATAAATCATTACTATTTTTAACAATGACTTCTGTTCCTCTATAACTTATATTATCTAAATAAAAATATTGATTACTTACTATCATTGAATTATAGTTCATAGCTTCAGCGGTTTGTTTATATGTCCATTCATCATATAAGCCAAGAATTGCTGGTGCATCCTCACTATAAGGATATGTTTTAGTAACTTCAAATGGATAATAGTTGTCTAACTCGTCTTTAAGTACTTCATAAACATCATCTCTAAAGGCATATGTAGGTTTGCCTTCTACGAATTTATTATCATCAATAACATCTGCATATTGATAATTAAAATTATTAGCATTGCGAGGAACAAATAAATTATAGCTAAATTTAGATAAAAGCTCGGTTAAGGAATAATTAGAGCAATACATTACTAATTCGTCAGAATCAAAAAAAATTGTAAAGTAAAAACCATTATCATTCAATTTATTAAGTCCAGTTGGATTTTTCTTTAAATATCCTAAACTTATAGAACTTTCATTTTCATTCACACTTTTCAAAAACTTAAGTCCATCAAAAACTTCTATAGGAAGCTCATTATAATTATCTTCTCTTGATCCATACTTGAATGTGCCATAAATGTTTTCTTCATGAGGAAATAAGATTGCTGAACCAGATACTACATCAGTTGAATCAACAATTTTAAACACTTTTTCTTTACCATACTCATTAACAATAAATTCACTACCAATAATTTCTCTTGTTGTTTGACTTTTTAAACTATTAAGAAAGTCATTAGTGATAATTACTTCATCATCTTTATAGTTTTTATTTTCTGTTAAAAATGTATCTTTAATTCCAATCAATTGTCCACCATTAAAATGAGTATAACTTTTTCCATTAAAATCATAGTCAAAAGCTGAAAAATCTTCATAAGAGAACGTATAGTATTTGCCAGTATGTATAAAAGTGCCAGGATTATTATCTATAAATTCTATAGCGTCTACATCAGAGTCATAATTTCTTGAACATATATATACATTATCTCTATTCCAAATCGAAGAATATTCACTATACCAATTATAAGCAAAAACAAAGAAAAAACTAAATACACAAGCTAACACTATAGATGTAAAATTTAAAAACTTTCTACGTTTAAACCAAGAATTTAATCTAGGGAAAAATAAACGTTCTTTAACTTTTCCCTTTTTAGTATCATCAAAGTCACTTGTATCAAATACATGATTATTTAAATTTAGTTCTTCTTTTTTCTCTTCTTTAACTTCTAACATTGAAGGTTCTAGTTTGGTATTTATTACATCGCTAGGTAATTCAATATATGTTTTGCCTTCTTTTCTAAGAATCTTAATTTCAATTTCTTTATTATCTGTATTATCTAAATTATAAATCTTAAATTTAAAACCGTTTGATGATAAATCTATATGTTCTGCAGTCTTTTTAACTGTATTTATTTCATTTATTGAAGATTTTAAAGTGTTATTATTAACTGTTTTTTCTTTTAAAATACCATCTTCAATTCGATATAAAATGTCACTATACTTGTTTGCCATTATCTCATTATGAGTTACAAGTAAAACTAACATATCATTAGATAGTTCTTTTAAAATTTGAAAAATTTGCTCTCCATTAACTGAGTCAAGATTTCCAGTAGGTTCATCAGCAAATAACACATCAGGTTTAGAGGAAATTGCTCTAGCAACAGCTACTCTTTGTCTTTGACCTAAAGATAATTGGCCAGCTTTTCTACGACGATAACGCAATAAACCAACTGCTTTTAAGCTTTCATTGATACGTTTTTCGCATTCTTTTGGATCACTTATGCCTTTTAAAAGTAATCCTTTTTTAACATTAAGAAAAACAGTTTCATTATCTTCTAAATAGAAGTCTTGAAAAATATATGAAAAGTGCGCTTGTCTATATTTATCAATTTCTGCCATTTTATAATTAGAAGCACCTTCACCATAGTCAATACTTCCTTGATAGTTATCTAATCCACCAATAACATTTAATAAAGTACTTTTTCCACTACCAGAACGACCTAAAAATATAACTAAGCCTTTATCTGGTAATTCTAAATTTATCGAATTAAGGATCACACGTTCATTATTCTTAAACTGTTTATTAACATTTACTAATTTAATCATTTTACGGATCCTCCTGCTTCTTTTAAGATACTTATAGTTTTAAGTTTTCTTATTTTTCTATCGATAAAATAACTAATAAGGAACCCTAAAGCTAAAAGAATAAAGAAAAATCCAACTATATAAGGCATAAATAAATTCATATATTTACTAGTCTCACTAGGATTAAAATTAAAAAACATCGCATAAATTGCAATTGTTAAAATAGTAGAAACTAAAATATAGGCGATTGCAGTAGGCACTGTAATAAGAATTAATCTAATAGAATATATTGATCCTTTTCGATAGCCTAATGTAGATAAAACAGCAAAATCTGGAGAATACTTATTTAATACATTTCTTAATAACATTGAAGTTATCCAAGAAGCAAAGATAAATACAACTGCAAAAATTAAAATCATAAATATTAAAGGCAATAATATGACTACTAAATTTATATAGGTATTAATACTTTGAGGTCTAGAGATAACTTCATTTCCTAAATGAGCATTTTCACCAACCTTATTTTTAAAATCTCTAGCAGCACTTGCTGAATCAAAGTAAACTACAGAAAAGCCAGTTATTTTATCCAATAAAAAGAGCATCAAATTACTATTATTTAAAGGAAAATAAACTCCACCATTAAACTCATTATAATTTAAATAAATACTTGAATTGACATCGTTAATATCTAAAGAAGAATCTTCAGGTTTTAATATATTAAAGAAGTCTTTGAAACTAAGGGTTTTGTTTAGGACTTTAACTTCCATTTTATCAATCGAATCATAATAAAAATCTGGTAAATATAATGGAGAATAAGTTGTGCCTTCATAATCAAAATCTGTAAGATAACGTACTTCCTTACCATCTAAATTTATGCTTAATAAAGAATTTAAGTCATAATTTCTAAAAATTAGGTCAAAGTCATAGTATCCATATAAAAACGGATCACTCATTACATCCACATATGATGAATAAATTTTATCACTTAGTTTACTCGCTATATCTTTAGTAAAAACAATTTGGAAAGGTGCGCCCATATTACTAGATTCACCTATTCCTAATAAGGTATTTCCATTAATTATATTATTACATTCATTAATTGGAGAAATAGTAGTCCCATCATTAGCAAATCCAGATATTTTTAAAGTATTAATTTCTTCGCCAACTGAGCCTTCATAAATTCTTTTAAGTTCATTCACTTCGTATGTACTAGCATAGTCAGTATGATAAAGTAAATAAAACCCACTTTCTCCACCGACTTCTTTTATAAAATTAACATCATTAGGTAAATAAAAACCTATATCAAAAGAACCTATATAATCCGAAACCTCTATTCGTAAACTAGATAAAAAACTACCTTTATCAATAAAATATTCATTCGGCAAATTATCTTTATATTCATCCTCTTTTAAAGAAACAACAACTGAAGTATCTGTCAAATCTTTAAATAGTCTTTCACTTGTATTTGTACTACTTACTGCTACATTAATAAGTGGATTAGAAGCCGCAAACGCAATTGCAGAAATATAGCCAACTATAGAAAATAAAAGTAATGAGCAAAGTAATAAAATAAAATTCTTTGGCATACTAAAAATAAGCTTAATGCCAGAAAATAAGACTGCAAAAATTGAAGTTTTTTCTTTTTTTGTTACTAATGGTTCATCTATTTTATCTGCATTAGAAAGTATTTCATCTTCTATTACTTCTCCATCCTTTAAGACTAGATGACGAGTAGCAATGTCTTTAATACTTTCGTAATCATGAGTTACATATAAAATTAAACGATCTTTTTTAATCTCTTTAATTAAGTTAATTATTTCATTAGATGTTTTAACATCAAGATTACCAGTAGGTTCATCAAAAGCTAAGACGGGAGAATTTAAGGCTAGTGCTCTAGCAATGACTACACGCTGCTTTTCTCCTCCAGATAACTTACTGACTTTCGATTTTATTTTTTCTTTTAACCCACATTTTATTAAGGCATCTTTAGCTTCTTTTTTAGCTTCTTTATATGAAATGCCTTTGTTAAGTAATGCTAATACGACATTATCTAAAACACTAACAGATTGAACGATATTATAATCTTGAAATACCATTGAAACATATTCGTTTCTAAAAGCAACCATATCTTCATTAGAAAAATCAACCGTGCTTTTATTATTAAACACAATGTCCCCTTCATCATAAGAATCCATTAATGTTATGACATTTAATAAAGTTGTTTTGCCACTACCTGATTCACCAGTAATAGCAACAAATTCACCTCTATCAAATGACAATGTAATATTTTCAATACCTTTTGAAGATGTAGATCCATCATTATAATACTTAGATACATCTTTTAATTCGATTAGTGCCATAATTATTCCCCAAATTATATTTTTATTTTAATTCATAAATTTGTCATCACAAATATATTTTTATGTAAAATCATTAAATTTTTATTAATAATTTTAAATTTCGCCAACTGACAAACTAAATGCAGGTTCATAAGCAAATGCGGCTTTTAGTCTGTCAGACCTCC